>JAATGQ010000002.1 GCA_015654595.1 Chitinophagales bacterium
ATGGCCACGAAATTGTTGGTTAAGTATCGTACAAAAAATTGAAAAGCCCCGATAGTATCGGGGCTTTTCGTTTGCATGGACTCTGTAATTAAGCTGTTGGTCTGGTTCCTTGCTGGTGATTTTTTCCTGTCTTTTTTTGAAACTTTTGCTGGTCTCATCCTTTCTTTAAATCGTTGATGCTTCTGTTGGTCATTCGTTCGTTTGTTCTTTCCGCTCTTTCGGCTCCTATCCATTCTTCTCGTCTAAATTCTGTCTGTTGATCTTGAATTCTTTTTGCCTGCCGCCTACGGTCTGGGCCGCGGGCAGCTCTAAGATCCTTTGGTTCCCCCGGGGGCCCTACCCGCCGGCGCTTCAAGCCTGGAAGACGTGCATCCCGAAAACAAGCACGTCTCTCTCAGACCCTGCTGATGTCTGCCCGTCGGGCGAGCCCCGCCCAGGGTCTAATGCGCGTCGACGTGTACGGGTCCACCCTTCTTGAAGGGCTGTAAGAAGATCAGGGGGATACACAACAGTGTAAATACGCCCACGATCAGATACATTCCATTATATGTTGTCAGCATTGACTGCTGGTTGATGATCCCTTCGATTGCTGCATGCGCCATAGCCCTCGCCTGCTCAAGGGAGAAACCCTTTCCTATAAAGCCCTGGACAAGTGTGTCGAACCGATCCATATAGTTCTGGTTAAAAGGATTGACGTTCTCCAGCAGGATCGCCCTGCTCTTGTTGATCTTGATATGGATCATGGTAGTCATGATCGCGATACCAAAAGAACCTCCCAGCTGACGCATCATATTGTTCAAACCTGCCCCCTGACCAATCTCAGGCCCCTTCAGGGAAGCCATCGCCAAAGTGGTCAACGGTACGAAGAGGATAGCCATCCCTATACCGCGGATGATCAACGGCCAGAAGAAATCGCCTGTTCCAGATGCCAGCGTAGAGCCGTGCAGCATTACGCAAAAGATAAAGAACAGGATAAAACCGCCGGTCGACAGGAACTGCGCCGGAAAGCCCTTCTTCAGGAAGGTTCCCACAAAAGGCATCATCACGATCGTCGCAATACCACCCGGCAGCAGTATCAGACCTGTTTGTTCTGCGGTAAAATGCAGCAGATTCTGACAGAAGATCGGGAAGATAAAATTGGAACCGTATAACGCGACGCCAAGTGCAAACGACGTAAAGATCCCGATAAAGAAGCTTCGATGCCTTAAGATCCTGAAGTTGACGATAGGATAATCAATGCTGATCTCTCTCCATACGAACAGGATAGCCGAGACAACGGAGGTAAAGATAAGAGCGGTGATCCACCAGGTCTGTGTCCAGTCCTTGTCTTCACCCTTTTCCAGTACGACCTGTAAGGCCCCGATCCCCGTAGCGAGAAGAAAGATCCCCCACCAGTCTACTTTTTTGCCCTGCCCATATCGCGGCGACTCCCGCACAAAGGTCGACACACAAAATGCCGCGATACAACCTACAGGGATATTGACATAGAAGATCCAGTTCCAGTTCATATTATCGGTGATCAAACCACCGATAGTCGGTCCTACTGTCGGACCCACCACCGCACCAAGACCAAACAACGCGGTCGCCATACCCACCTCCGAAGGAGGCCAGGTCTCCAGCAGGATCGCCTGCCCGGTGGAGATCAAACCACCGCCGGCCAACCCCTGTAATAATCGGAATGCGATCAGCGATGTCAGCGATCCTGCATTACCGCAAAGAAAAGAGGCAAGGGTAAAGATCAATATCGATGCAAGAAAATAGTTCTTTCTTCCAAACCGATCACCCAACCATCCAGACATCGGCAGGATGATTACGTTGGCCACCGCATAACCGGTTACGATCCAGTTGGCATCTTCCAGCGTGGCGCCCAGGTTACCCATGATATTGGGAAGGGCCACGTTTACGATGGTAGTATCGATCAGTTCAAGCAGCGCGGCGGTGATGACCGTGAAGGTAATGATCCATCTTCTAAAGCCATGTTCTGCCATAGATAATTAATTAATGTGAAATACTCGCTCTACTACTTGGTATGTACTACCACGTCAACGCTCATACCCGGCCTCATTCTCTTCAATGTAGCCGTATCAGCATCGATATGGATACGGACAGGCAGACGCTGTACAACCTTTACGAAGTTGCCGGTTGCATTGTCGGGAGGCAGCAGGGAGAACTTAGCGCCGGTTGCACCCGAGAAAGACTCGATCGTACCGGTAATTCCCTTTTCGTCAAAAGCGTCAACCTTGATATCTACCTTCTGACCGATCTTGATACTGTTCATCTGTGTTTCCTTGAAATTCGCCGTTACATAAACGTCCTGGTGAACGACGGAGAACATCGGAGTACCAGCCTGAACCAGCTGACCGATCTGGATATTTCTCTTCGAAACGACACCAGTTGCCGGAGCAAGAATTACGGTATAACTCAGTTGCAGCTTTGCATAGTCAACATCAGCCTTGCGGGTATCGATGATCGAAGATGTCGCAACAGTCTGCTCTTTGCTTGTGTTTACCCTTCTATCCAATACAGGAACCTGGCTCTTAGCAGCATCCAGTGCAGCCTTGGCAGCGTCTCTGTCTGCGGTAGCCTGATCGAATTGAGCCTTTGTGATCACATGATCATCATAGAGGTTCTTGTAGCGGTCGTAGTCCTGCTGAGCCTTCCACAGATGAACCTGGGCCTGCTCGATGTTTGCCTTATCGACGGCAAAGTTGGATTGTGTTTCAGCGATCACGGCGCCAATAGCAGCAGCATTTTTCGCAGCAGCATTCTCAGCGGCAATAGCCTGATTCAGCTTTACTTTATAATCACGGTCATCGAGAATGACCAGCGTATCCCCTTCATGAACAAAGTCGTTATCCTTGAAGCGTATCTCCGTAACATAGCCGGAAACCCTTGCAATGACCGGGCTGATATCCCCGTCTACCTGCGCGTCATCGGTCTCCTCGTGAGACTGGAGGAATACATATTCCTTTACTGTAAATACCAGGGCTCCGACGAGCACGAGACCCAGGATGATTGGTAATGCCAGCTTTTTACGAGGCTTTTGCGTTGTGTTATTCTGTTCCATATTATGTGTAAATGCAGTTATTTAGAAATAGTATTGTCAAATGTTTGTTTAGGGCTGGATCTTTCCTGTGCTCCTCTGGATATTATACCAGGCGATTGTCGCGTCGAACTTGGCCAGCTCGAGGTTTACACGCGCCTAATATAATTGTGTCTGCGCATCGATACGATCCGTCGTGCTGATCAGGTTGTTCTTGAACTTCGACTCGGAGATACGTTCGTTTTCCGTCGCCTGGTCGACAGCAACCTGCAGCAGTTTGATCTGCTCCAGGGCTGTCTGATAAGCTACGAACTGCTCGTGTACATCCTTCTTAATGTCATCCAGCGATTGTTCTTTTGCTACATCCAACTCTTTGCGCTGCAAAGAGGCTTCGTGTTCTTTGTTCTTGTTCTTATAGAGCGTTCCGATATCCCAGGAGGCGCCAATGCCTAATGTGATAGGAGCGATTAAATTATTGTGTGTCGGGATCACCTGCCCTGTCGGGTTGATATAGTACATACCGCCCGTCGCCGAGACCTGGGGAAGACGTTGATCGTGGATCTTCTTGACGTTGACGTCCGCAATCTTCGACTGATAGTTGATGTCCTGCAGTTCGCGGCGATTGGTTTCAGCCGTTTGCAGCAGATCAGCAAATACCGGCGTCTCATTGATCTTATAGTCAAAAGCAGGCAGAATGATCTCTGTATCATCCGGCAGTCCCAATAAGATATTCAGGTTGTAGTTGGCGATCTTACGATTGCTCTCCAGCTGAAGCTCAGTCACCTGAAGCTGCGATTTCTGCAGCTGGAAACGCAATACGTCGTTCTTCGTGGCCAGACCCTGCGCTTCGTATTTTATGATCTCATCCAGCTTGCTTTGAACGTCCTGCATGTTCTGCGCAACGATCAGCTGGTTTTCCAGGATCTTATCGTAGTTGAGATAAGAATTGATGATCAGGTAAATGACGTCTTCTTTGTCCTGATCTGCATCGATACGGCTCATCGCCACCATCAGATCGGCAGACTGACGCGCATATTTGAATTGATTGCCGGCGAAGATCGGCTCGGTTACGGAAAGCGTACCCATATAAGCCGGGAAATCGAACGGTATTTTGAGCGGGTCCTTTGTGACTCCTGGGATGCTGATCACACGGGACAGCATCAGCGCGTGCAGGTATTGAAAACTTACCTTCGCGTCGGGAAGACGGCTGTCCTTTGCCTGATCGAGGCGGGACAACGCTTCGTTGATCTTAAACTGTGACCTTTTTAATTGCTTGCTGTTCTGTATCCCTAACTGTACGGCCTCATCGAGCGTTAGATTTCTGGGCTGTGCATCAGCGACAAAAACAGTAAAAAGTAGAAAGCATAAGACTCCTGCTAACTTTTTTTCCATGTTGTGCTTGTATTTATTACTTCGATTCATTTTTGATATCCAGGTGAGCCCTCATTAATTGCTTAAGGTGAGTCTTGAGCCGGGGGCCCAGCCTTGAACGGTAAGCTTCATCGTTAGCGTTTTCCTGCAAGGCAAGAATCTGGCAGCTGTATACTCTGGATTGGGTATAAGAAGAAATTGTCCCCATGATCGTCCCGACAGTCATCGGAATATCTACCTCGCGAAACAGCTTCTTCTGCTGTCCATCGGTGATGATCTTCGTGATCTGTTCGAGGTTCTTGATCTTGATGTCGATAACTTTATTCTTGATCTCCTCCGACCGATAATTCGTCGCCGATTCCTGGAACATGATATTGTGAAAATTCAGATTGTTCAGGATGCGATCCACATAAAACTCCACCAATGCATCCATCTTATCCCAGGAACTCATCGAATCGTCTTTATTCAGCTCTTCCAGGATCCCCAAAACATATCCGCTGCGAAACTCGATCAGGGATTCCAGCAATTTTTCCTTGGAGCCGAAATAATAAGAGATCATCGCCAGGTTTACCCCGGCGCCATGCGCAATATCGCGGACGGAGGTACCGTCAAATCCCTTTTCTCCAAAGAGCGCCTCCGCTACGATTAAAATATGTTCTCTTTTATCTGATGACATTACGTTAAGTGCTATTGCGACACAAAATTAAACAAACGTTTGAATTAAACAAACGTTTAATTGAACAATTTCCAACCGCTCCAGCCGTTCGGCTAACCGCAAAAGTCTTTTGGACCAGGGAAATCTGCATCTTTGACGGCAAAAATCCGCTCTATTATCCGCATAGAGCCGGGCCATTGGCCCGCAGAGATCCGCGCTCCAGACTTGCGGAAATAAAAAAAAGAGCCTCAATAAGAAGCTCTTTTTCAAGTATTTGTATTGTAAAAAAGGTTAATTGCTATCCCAGAAAGGCTTGTTGTCCAGGATGTTTTCGATCTCCGCCAGCACCTGCGGGGTCAGCTTGGGCAGCACCTCCAGCGCCTTAAAGTTCTCCAGTAACTGTTCTTTTTTTGTCGCCCCGACTATAGCCGAGGTGACATTTGGATTTTTTATCGTCCAGGCAATCGCCATAGCGGCGAGGCTGGTATTCAACTGCGCGGCTATAGCGCCCAGCAGCTGGACCTTCTTGATCCGATCCTCCTGCAGCCAGCGCTTTTTCAGCCATTCGAACCCGGTTAAGGAAAGACGGGACCCTTCGGGAATGCCTTTTTGGTATTTTCCGGTAAGAAAGCCCGCCGCCAGCGGAGAAAAGATCGTCGTGCCCAGACCGATATTGCGGAAGATAGACGTATAATCCTGCTCCATCTTATACCGTTCGAACATGTTGTACTGCGGCTGTTCCATTGTCGGCCCGATCAGGTTATAGCGCTGCGCAACGCTGTGCGCCTCCATGATCTCGGCGCCGCTCCACTGACTGGTTCCCCAGTAGAGGATCTTGCCTTGCTGGATAAGATTGTGCATCGTCCAGACGATCTCCTCCATCGGCACATTGGGATCGGGCCGGTGGCAATAATACAAGTCGAGATAGTCCGTCTGCAGCCGCAGCAGCGCCTCATGACAGGCTTCGACTAAGTGCTTACGGCTAAGTCCGGTCTTATTGGGGAGCAGGTTCTTCCTGGACCCGAAGTAGGCTTTTGAAGAAATGAGGTAGGAGGTCCGGTCCCAATTTTTTTTCTTCAATACCCGCCCCATCATCAATTCACTTTCCCCATCCGCGTAGGTTTCGGCATTGTCGAAAAAGTTGATCCCCTTGTCATAAGCGATCCCCATCAGCTCGTCCGCATGGCTGTCTTCAATCTGGCCATGGAAAGTGACCCAGCTGCCGTAGGATAGTACGCTTAATTGTACTCCTGATCTTCCTAAACGACGATATTCCATATTTGTAGTTTGCAGTTTATTTCGGGAGGTTATTCCCGGCAGTAAGCACAACGCCGGTAAGGTGCTTTATCGTATACCAGCGAAAATTCTGGTCGGCTTCCATACCCGTTCCGTAAAGGGTCTTGTCGGGCGTATAGATGCGAACCGAATCATCAGTGGTAAATCGTTCTGTATGCTGGTCCCACCACAGGTATTTACAGTGTAAGGTGTCGTGTTTGATCAGGTTCTTGACGACAACCGAATCCCTCAGATAGACCTTGTCCTGGTTTTGCAGGTATTTGCCATAGAGCGCATCCAGCTGGCTTTCCGTCGCCATAGAATCATTAAAGAAGTCCACGTGCAGCGTACGGGGAAATTCGGCATAAGGTGAGTCCAGCCGCTGATACCGCAGCATAAAAGGCGCTCTCAGCTTCCCCTTGACCTTTGCCGCAAGGCCCCCGGGGCCAGTTGCGGGCTCGCTAAGATAGGATTCAATGCTGTCGGCCTCTTCCGGGATCAGCTGGTGCGGCGTCACAGTCGTATCTTCTTTTTGAGACTTGTTATTACAGGAAGCGACCAGCCCCAGGGTCAGCCCCCCGGCAACTAATACGCTAACGATTGAATTCACTGATGGCATATAAACCTTTATAGATTAGATAAGGGTCTACAAATATCTTCTTTTTTAAATGACGCGTGAAATAACCCGCGTCTCCACCGCTCATCAGCACGTTAAAGTTGTCATATTTCTCCTCGTACGCCTCGATCATCCCATCCACCTCCTTGGCCATCCCCAGAATTACCCCGCTCAGGATGTTTGTCCGCGTATCATAGCCCACCAGCGGAAAGTTCCAGTCCGCCTTTATGAGCGGCAACTTTGCCGTAAACGTCTGAAGCGACCTGAACCGCATCTCCATACCCGGAGAAATTCCGCCGCCCATGAATACGCCGTATTTATTTATGTAATTATACGTGATCGCACTTCCCAGTCAGATCACCAGGTTGTTCTTTCCAGGAAAAAGCGTCAGGGCCGCCGTCATCAGCGCCAGGCGGTCTGCCCCGATCGTTTCTGGCTTTCCAACGGCCGTGGTCAACGGCAGCCTGGAAAGATGGTCCAGCTTATGAAAAGACGTAGTACGCTGCAGCAGCGCTTCCAGGCCAGGATTGTGATGGATGACAGAAGACAGAATGCTCCGGTCGGGATGATATTGATCGATCAATGCCATCACGGTCTCGTCACTGTCGTTTTCCAGGACATGCTCGTGAGCAAATACTCCATCGACGAATACGGCGCATTTCATCCGGGTATTGCCAAAGTCAAAGCATAGGGTGGTAGCCATAGCTAATCGTCAAATTTGAACGAAGATAGGTTTTTGAAGTGTCCGTTCAGCTTTACCCTTTCTTTCAGGGTCTCCATCTCCGCGATGACAGGAAGCACCTGGCTCAGGTGACGCTTCAGAAACTCTTGCCGCTGAATCTCCTGCATCAGCCCAAGCAGCTCGTATTCCTGCTCCAGCGATAAGCCGGCATGATGCGCAACGTCATAACTGACCAGCTCTTCATCCGGCTTTTGAAATTTCTTGTCGATATCCAGCAGTCGATGGAGTTCGCGGATCGCATTCACTACCCGCTTCATCAGGTCTCGCTTTCCAAGACCTTCTACGTTCTCGGGATAGGAAACGATCGCACCGCTGTACAGCTTATCCGGAACCGTCTTTATCATTTCCAATACCCGGAATACGCTTAAGCCCTGCGTCCGGATGTCCATTTCGCCATTGTCATAGGTCTTTACAATCTCGGTAATCTTGACCAGGGTCCCCATTTCATTGAGCTTATTGTCGATAACCGTCGGAATGCCAAACGACTTTCCTTCCTTATAACATTCGTTAACGAGTTGCTTATATCGGGGCTCAAAAATATGCAGGTTCACCATTTCTCCCGGATATACGACGATAGCCAGGGGAAAAACAGGAATAAAATTCGTCATAGCTACAAATGTAATTTATTTTCTGCCCGCAGATATTGTTCCAGCTCCACCGGGCTGATCGATCGGATACAGGCGCAGTCCCCAGTCTTGCGGCAGGCTTCACAGTCTTCGGCTTTTACAAATACATGCGCCTTTTTCCCTATGGGCGCCCAGCGGCCTGGATGCATCGGCCGGATAGGCGGGTAGATGCCAAGCGCATCGATCCCAACCGCTGCAGCCATATGCAAAGGACCGGTACTTGCCGCAACGAGCCCATCGGCCCTGGAAAGAAAGCTCAATAGCCGGGCAAGCGACAACTGCCCTGTCAGATCGGCGACCTGTGGATGAGCCTTTAACAAGTCTCTTAAAAGCTCGCCCTCCGCCGCCGTGCCAGACACAAAAATTTTAAATTTTTCAGGGGGTAAGAGTTCGATGAGCCGGCCAAAATTCTCCAGCCCCCATTCCCTTGCGCTGCCCTTTGACTTGGGATGCAGCACCAGATTATACCGTCCCGGATCAATCAGGGACCTGAACTCGGCCGGCAGCGTTTCAAGACGATCCAGTCCATAGTATTGCCCGATCTCATCCAGCGAATACAATTCTTTTGCACCCAGCGGCGACAGCAGCTTCAGATTCAGCTGCGCCTCATGCCAGGAAGAGTTTTTCCGGGACAGCCTTATCAGCTTATTACAGGTCCACCAGTGATAGACCCGGTTCGTAGTGCCGATCCGCCAGCGGATACCAGCCTGCTTTGCCAGCCGCGCGATCGCCTTACTGGGAAAAACATGAATGATCACATCGGCCCCCGTTGCTGAAAACTGATGAGCCGCCTCTTTTTCCGGCAGCTTCTTCCACTCGTCCCAGTTCAGGAACCCATCGATAAAGGTCGAAGCGTTGATGATATCTTCCGTATATTTTCTGCCCAGAAAAAGGATCCTGGCGGTTGGATATAAAGACCGAAGAACGCCTGCTACAGGCAAAGTAAGGACCACATCTCCTATAGCATCTGTCCGGCTGATGATAATCGTTTGCGGATCGATTGGCATAGCGGTAAATTTAGTCGATTTAGCTGACCCGGCAAGCGCAAAGCAGCCGGCAGCGATCTACTTGATCTTAACCAGCATCTTCAGACAAAAGAGCAGCTTTCTCGGTGTGGAATAGGGTTTTACTACGAGTAAGTATTGGTAATTGGCGAAGAAGAGACACATCCTCCGGATATCATTCCAGGGATAAAAATTACGATACGTCTCCACCAGTCCACGCAGCAGCTTTTTTTGCGGGACCAGCGCATCGGGACAGGCAGCATAAAAAGCGCCCATCCGAAGTCTTATCCGGGCCAGCTCTTTTTTACGCTTTTCGGACTTGACAGCCCTGGAATCTTTTTTACGCTTCCTTCCCACTACGCCATAAACGTTATCGGCATGCTGCCGGTATTTCACCAGCACTTCGGGGATATACAATACGCCGCCATAAAGCGTGGCATGATAAGCCAGCCAGCCATCATGGGGTATACCATCCAGAAACGGAGAGGCTTTATCAAAGAGTTCGCGCGTGATCAGCGTAGCATGCCCATACATCCGGGAAAAAACGCAAAGCTGACGACAGTCGTCAAAGCTCTGGTAATGGACAAGATCGGAGATCTTAACGCCCTGATCGACAAGATTGGCGTCGCAAAGCAGTGAATCGCAATAGGCCATGGGATAGTCTCCGATAGCGGTTACCATTCGTTCGATCTTTACCGGAAGCCAATAATCATCCTGATCACAGACGGAGATATACTTCCCCTTCGTCAATGCACATCCCTTTTCGAAATTGCGGATAAACCCAAGGTTCTTTTCATTGACCACTACAGAGATCCGGCTATCCTTTGCCGCATATTCCCGAAGGATGGCGACGGTACCATCACTGCTCCCGTCATCGATGGCAATAACCTCAAAATTGGTATAGGTCTGTGCCAGCAGCGAGTCCAGCTGCTCACGCAGATACTTTTCTCCATTGTACGTACCCAGCACAACGGAAACCAGCGGAAAAGAAGATGAATTGGTCATTTATTAGTCAACCTGGTTTTGTTTCTCTGTCTTCCACCAGCGGTATCCAATGATACCAAAAATGGCCAGCGGCGTGACAGCCAGGTAGACGATCCCTTTATTGAGGGCTTTGGCGGGTCTCTCGCCCAACTGCTGCGTGGTGCGGGAGCAAATAGAACACTGTGCTGCTGCAGTCAGACCTCCAGCCATCAACAGCGTAAAGAAAAGAATAGGTAGCGGCTTGAACCTGGTCATAACGGGCCGATTTGTAACCAAAGATACGACATTAATTAAAAAAAGAAGGCGACACGGATCCCGTATCGCCTTCTTAATAAAGAGATTTATACTAAACCTGTTCAGACTTCATGCTGCGGGACTGATTCTTTCTTTCATTTTCATCCAGGATCGATTTGCGCAGACGGATCTTCTTAGGCGTGACTTCGATACACTCGTCCTGCTGGATATACTCCATGCATTCTTCGAGAGTCATCTGCTTCCTGGGGATGATCCGGACGGAATCATCACTGCCGCTGGCACGCATATTGGTCAGCTTCTTACCTTCCGTCGCATTGACGATCAGGTCGCCTGGCTTGATATGCTCGGCAATGATCTGGCCGGCATAAACGTCTTCGCCTGGATCGACAAAGAAGACGCCGCGTTCCTGCAGCTTATCGATGGAGTAAGCTGTGGTCTTTTCCTGGTTCTTGGAAAGCAGAACACCATTGCTGCGGCCGGGAATCGGGCCCTTCCAGGGTTTGTATTCCAGGAAACGGTGAGCCATAACGGCTTCGCCGGCTGTACTCGTGAGCATATTGCTACGCAGACCGATCAGGCCGCGGGAAGGAATTTCAAACTCGAGATGCTGCATGTCGCCCTTGCTTTCCATTACCAGCATTTCACCCTTTTTCTGCGTAACCAGGTCGATTACTTTACCGCTGTATTCACCGGGAACGTCGACAACCAGGATTTCATACGGCTCGTGCTTCTTTCCACCGATCTCTTTTACAAGAACCTGGGGTTGACCGATCGTCAGCTCAAAGCCTTCGCGGCGCATAGTCTCGATGAGGATTCCCAGGTGAAGGATACCACGGCCAAAGACCAGGAAGCTATCGGCGCTATCTGTATCCTGAACTTTCAGGGCCAGGTTCTTTTCGGTTTCTTTCATCAGGCGATCACGCAGGTGACGGGAGGTAACAAACTTACCATCCTTTCCGAAGAAGGGAGAGTTGTTGATACCGAACAGCATGCTCATCGTAGGTTCGTCTACACTGATAACGGGCAGCGCTTCGGGGTTTTCAGCGTCGGCAATCGTGTCGCCGATACCAAAATCTTCCAGACCTACCACGGCGCAAATATCACCGGCGAAAACTTCAGTCGCCTTCTTTTTACCCATACCCATAAAGGTATAGAGTTCCTTTACCCTTGCTTTCTTGACAGTTCCGTCAGCCTGCATCAGGGATACGGCTTGGTTTTCTTTGATCGTACCACGGGAAACCTTTCCTACCGCGATACGGCCAAGGAAGGAAGAGTAGTCGAGAGAAGTGATCTGCATCTGTAGAGTACCCTCGGAGATCTTTGGCTCGGGTACATATTGAAGAATACCATCCAGAAGCG
The DNA here is from genome assembly GCA_015654595.1 of Chitinophagales bacterium. Lineage (GTDB taxonomy): Bacteria > Bacteroidota > Bacteroidia > Chitinophagales > Chitinophagaceae > Puia. The sequence goes on from JAATGQ010000002.1 coordinate 11,931, forward strand.
GAGTGATATCTTCGCATTGTTCGTTCTTGCTATTGAACCAGCCATTCTTACCGCTGCCATAGAAGGTCGGGAAGTCCAGCTGCTCTTCTGTCGCGTCGAGGTTAAAGAACAGTTCGAAAACGGCGTCATGCACTTCATCGGGGCGACAGTTAGGCTTGTCGACCTTATTGATCACCACGATGGGTTTCAGATTGAGCTGTAATGCCTTCTGCAATACGAAACGGGTCTGGGGCATTGGTCCTTCGAAGGCGTCCACCAGCAGGATAACCCCGTCGGCCATCTTCAATACGCGCTCTACCTCACCGCCGAAGTCGGCGTGACCAGGGGTATCGATCACATTGATCTTCACACCTTTGTACTCCACGGCAGCGTTTTTGCTGAAGATGGTAATGCCTCTTTCTCTTTCGAGGTCGTTATTATCCATGATCAACTCTCCGGTTTCCTGGTTCTCACGGAATACATGCGTAGCATGTAATATCTTGTCCACCAGTGTAGTTTTACCGTGGTCGACGTGGGCGATGATCGCTATATTTCTGATTTGCATAATTTGACTCCTAAAATTATCGCGCCGCGGGGTCGATGGTCCGTTAACCCTTCTGGCGCGAAATCGTTAATAACTTTGACTCCAAATCGGCCCTTACAGACCGTTTGAAGCCGCAAAGGTACTACTAAACCGGCTAATTTCCTAGCCTTATAGAATGCTCAATCGGAAATAACATAAAAAACACATAAAAATATAGGTAAGTTTACCTACCGGTCTCCGGAAGCAGGTACCCCGCTTTGTATTTTTCGATGAAAGGCAAAAAAATGAGGCTTATAATCTGCAGGGGATTTTATAAATTCCATCAAATTTTTCCCATGCGAAAACGCTGGTGGCTCTTCATCCCCCTGGTCCTGATCATTATCTTCTTATGCGGACCGCGGCCGGCAGCGCCTGTATATTCTAAAGAACAGCCCGTCGTCCCATCTGATCCAGCAGCACTCGAAGCCTATATCCGTAACGGAGAGTCGCAGCATCACCTGAAGCGGGACAATGAAGCGCGTATCGTCTGGACCGACTCCAGCCGGAAGAAAACGCCCTATGCGCTGATATACCTGCACGGATTCTCCTCCTCCCAGGGCGAAGGCGACCCCGTCGACAGAGACATCGCCCGCCGGTTTGGCTGCAATCTCTATCTCTCGCGTCTCGCAGAACACGGTATCGACACAACCGAACCGATGGCCAACCTGACCGCTGACAATTACTGGAACTCCGCCAAACAGGCGCTGGCCATTGGCCGTCAGCTGGGAGATAAGGTAATCCTGATGGGTACTTCCACCGGTGGTACACTGGCCCTTCAACTGGCAGCCGCCTATCCGGATCAGGTGGCCGCATTGGTCCTGTTATCCCCCAATATCGAGATCAACGATCCCACCGCCTGGATAGTCAATAATCCCTGGGGACTGCAGATAGCCCATATGGTTACGCATTCGGATTATATCATCAGCAAAGAAGACTATGGCCCTCTCTACCGCCGGTACTGGTATACAAAATACCGGACAGAAGCCGTCGCAGCCCTGCAGGAACTGCTCGAGACGACGATGAACAAAGAGACCTTTAACCAGGTGAAGCAGCCGGTTGGACTTTTCTATTACTATAAGGACAAGATCCACCAGGATAGCACCGTCAGAGTCGAGGCGGAGCTGAGGATGTTTGACCAGCTGGGCACCCCCGAAGCGCTCAAATATAAAGAGGCGATACCCAATGCCGGCACACACGTCATCGGTTCTTCCATCCGGTCACACGATGTTCCGGCAGTAGAAGCGGGAATAACCCATTTTCTTGCAACCGTTGCACATATTCCGCTGATCGATACTGCAAACCACCGTCAATAACTATTTTTGATGGATATTTGAGGTTGAAATGGCACGAAACATCATCTATCTCGTCAACCCTATTTCGGGGACGAAGGGAAAGACCTCGTTAAAGGAACTGATCGCAAGGAGAACACAGGAAAAAGGCATAGCCTACGAAATCATGCCAACCAACGCAGAAGGCGACTACGCCTTCCTGCTGGCTATCTTACACCAACAACCGGTAACGGATATCGTCGTCTGCGGCGGCGACGGCACAGTAAGCGCGGTAATGGCGGCGCTTCAAGGGGCCAGCACCCGGGTCGGCGTCATCCCGATGGGCTCAGGCAACGGACTCGCCTTTGCAGCCGGTATTCCCAGGGATCCGGAAAAGGCGCTGGATATCATCTTTGCGGGAAAAGCATCCGCCATCGATGGATTCCTGATCAACGGACACTATTCCTGTATGCTTTGCGGTATCGGCTTCGACGCCGCTGTTGCGCATGAGTTTGCCCGCCAGCCCAAACGCGGGCTGCAAACGTATGCCCGCGTCACATTGTCCAACTATTTCCGCAGCCGCGCATACCCATTCGAAGTGGCGCTGCCGGGCGCCGTAACCGCCTCCTTCCGGACCGACGCCTTCTTTATCGACGTCGCCAACGGCAACCAGTTCGGCAACAATTTCACCATCGCACCAAAAGCAAGCCTGTCCGACGGATTGCTCGACATCGTGATCGTGAAAAAAACCAGCCGCTTCTCCTTCCTGCTGTCAACCGTCCGCCAGGTCCTTGGCGGATATGGCATCCAGTCAGATGCCGCAAAGCCCACGAAAAGAAATGTCCTCTACTTCCGATGCGCTGAGCTCGTGATAAAAAACCCTGCCGCTGCACCGCTGCATATCGACGGCGACCCCGCAGCCACAGCCGAAGAATTCCGCATCAGCATAGTACCCTCGGCTATCCAGCTGATACAGCCTTAAACGCTCACGCTCGCCGTCCGATGCCGCACTGGCCGCTAACACGATGCCCGGCCCGCAGCAAATGCTTACGAGCCGACGCGCCAACGGCTTTCTCCGCCTAATGGCGTTCCTTAACGATCTCCTGAAATTGCTGAAAAGCGCCCTGATTTTCGAGGTTGTCGAGGGCTCCGGTAATATTATCTTTTTCCTGGCGGGTCAGATGAAAGTTGAGCGCAGCGCCCGCGTCTTCGGACTTAGGCACATATTGAAAAACGAGTTTGCGAAAAGAGAACCCCATCCCGTTCTGCGAAATACTCAACAGATCGTTCTGATTATACTCCTGCATCTTATACCAATTGTCCTGTAACAATAACACCGGTTTGGTGATGATATCGGTGATGTCTTCCGACTCATACGGATTCTCCCAGCCGCCTGCCTTACGGTCTCGTATCTGTAACAACACAACGCCGCTTGTATTTTGCGCCAGCCACTCGCGGAAAGCATTTACAAAACGGACCGCATTCAACTCGCCAAAGTTGTCCCTGAACCCCGCATCCATCACGTCGATAACGGGCCTGCTGGGCAGCCAGACATTGGGCAGCACATAAGGAAAGGTAGCATTCATACGCAGCGCCGTCAGTAGACGCAGATCCTGCGGACCCTGACGGGCAAAGAGCGCACCGAAGTCGACGGCATCGGGATCCATCGATGGGATATACGTGCTGTCAAAGCGCGGTCGCATGAGAAAACTCACGGGCTGAGTACTGATCACCATCGCCCTGCTGTCTCTGGTGATGACAGGATTAAACAGCATCAATGGCATGTGCGCCGCACGCTCCTCGGGTGCAAGATCCTTTAATTGAGTATTGAGTATGCCATGGGTGTTCTGGTCTAACTTCTGTTCAAAAGCAAACCCGCGGTCCTTTACATATTCGTGTGTCCCAACCTCAAATTTCTGTGCAGGTGAAGCCAGGTCCCTTGCGACAAAAGAAGAGAACAAGGTATTGAGCAGATCCCCCGAGATATCGTCGATATACTTCTTGTCCTGCAGGTGGATATTCCCGATACCTTCATCCCGCCTGCGCGCCAGCTCCCGGAAATAAGCAGCCCCCAGCATACCGCCCGAAGCGCCGGTGATCAGAAAGGTCTTGCGCATCAGCTGACCGCCGCTAAGACTATCCAGCCGCTGTAACAGACTCAGCGTAAACGTCGCACTCCGACTGCCGCCGCCGCTGGTATTGACAAGCAGCAGTACGGGTTTGGGACTGGACTGACGAGCCTTCCAACGCTGAAGAATACCCAGCATGTTCTCCTTGTCCTTTTCTATGTTCTTGTCGGAACACAACTGCAATAAGGTTTCCCGGTCATATAAGGGCCGGTCCTGCTTTGCAGTGGCATAATCCAGCCCGTAAGCCTTATTCGTAGGATCGATCACGTTGTACTGATAAAGCAGGTTCAGCACAAAGAAGACACAGACAAAGAAAGGAATAGACCAGGACTGTAAAAAGTAAGAGAACGCGCCCGATAAGGAGATCAGGATCGCAAAGAAGATCAGGATGCTGGCCGCCGCCGGCAGCTGAAAGTAGCGGCTATCCATAAAGAATCCGCAGGCGATCAGAAAGATGAAGGCCAGAAAGATCGACAGCACCGCCGCAATATGATGCCGGTTGAATATGCTTTCGATAAAGTCTTTGCTATAATGCGCTACATCGCGTGTCTTGCGGATCGACGTGGGAGAATCCAGGTACCAGCGAACGTGAATAAGTCTGCTGTCGTTCAGCTTCACTTCCTCTTTGCTGAACTGGGATTTGAACAGCTTGGGATTATGGATTACCGGACTCATTCGACGGATGATGGTCTTGTCGGCCCGGAAAAAATACAACAGCGAAACCACGATGAGCAAACCAAACCCGCCGACAAAACCTGCACAAAGCCATACAAAGGCAGACACCGGCAGCAGCTCGCGATGAAAGCTGTACTGCATAGCCTTGATAAAGTAGAAGACAAGAAAGATCGCCGGCAAAATGCAGTTGTTGATCACATACTTCAGAAAGGGATTTCCCGAAGTAGCCAGGAACCGGAAATGACGGCTGAAGAGGATAAAGGTGGTAATGTTCCAGCTCATGATAAATACGCCGGTGGCAAGCCCTACGATCGCGGCACTGAAAGGACTGACATCACCAAGGTATTCGGGAGAAAGAAAAAGAGCACCCGCGCCGTATGCGCGCATAAAACCGCCGTTCAACGTACTGAAGAGAATGAGCCAGAACAAAAGCAGTATCTGAAACTTCTTTAAGTGTAACAACAGCAGTTGTACGGGGAAAAAATGGTAAACGGCTTTAAGAATTTTCATCATACGGTTACAGAGTATCTCCAGGTATCACAAGGTACAACATCCCAACCATTGTCAGTAGAAATAAGAGGCCCGTTATCTGGTGCAGCTGCGCGAACCAATCAAAGGCTACCCAGTGATTGGGAACGATCCCCGGACTGGTCAGCAGACTCGTGATGCCCAGGATAACCTGTAAACATACGACCAGCAGCGGCAGCCCCATGACCCGACGGAATGCCGCCGGCTTGGACGCCAGCCGGATCGCCAGAAACGTCCATACCAGCACCAGCAGAAAGAGGAGATAGGCCAGGTTCCGATGGATAAAATGAACCGTCAACGGATTACCAACCAACTCCTCCATCAGCGGACGGTGGCTAAAAAGACCATAGGGGATCCAGTTGCCGTTGATCGTCGGCCAGGTAGAGGCGGCCGGAGCAGCCTTAAGACCGGCCATCAGCGCACCGTACAACAGCTGAAAGAAGAGGAGAACGAGGATAGCGATGGTCAGTCCACGCAGCCGGAAGATCTGACCCGGCGCGGCATGCCGGCGAAACCTGGCGGTATCCTGAACCGATAGCTGCAGGGCAAACCAGAAGGCATAGACGATCAGACCCAACGCAAAAACAAAGTGAAGAGCCAGCTTTGTAGGCTGAACATAAATGGCATCGCCCGTCAGGCCGCTGGCAACCATGATCCAGCCGATCGCGCCCTGAAGCGCCCCCAGCAAAAAAAGAATGATCAACGGCCGGATCATCGAAGGCTCCAGCTTCTTCTTCCAGAGCAGCCAGACAAAGCCTGCCAGGAATACCACACCCACCATCCGCGCCCAAAAACGGTGAAACCACTCCCAAAAGAAAATAAACTTATACTGGGAGATATTAAAGTCCGAGTTGAGAATATGGAACTGGGGCGTCTGCTTGTATCCTTCAAAAGCCTTTTGCCATTGAGCGTCATTCAGCGGAGGAAGGGCCCCCGTGAGCACATCCCATTGGGTAATGGACAGACCGGAACCCGTAAGGCGGGTGATCCCTCCGAGAACGACCTGGATCAGCAGCATAAAGACACCGGTATAGACCCAGATTGCAACGGGGCGGGAGGAGGATTTCAACGAGGAAGTGGATAGCGCCATAACGGCGCAAAGGTAAGGAGGATGAACCCGTAATGACTATTTTTCCACCAAAAAGGCCGGCAACAAAAAGATGCTTTATTTTTGAAAAATGGAAAATCCGCTGAGGAGTCATTACCAGGAAGAGCTGATGGAAGCCGGCTGTGATGAAGCTGGAAGGGGATGTTACGCAGGCCCCGTCTTTGCGGCAGCAGTAATCCTGCCCCAGGGATTTTTTCATCCGCTGCTAAACGACTCCAAACAAGTTGCGGCAGAGATTCGCAACGAGCTGAGAGGCTATATCCAGTCCAACGCCCTCGCCTGGGCCGTAGCCCGGGTGGATCACGACGAGATCGACCGGATCAACATCCTGAAGGCCTCCTTTAAGGCGATGCACCTCGCTCTCGATCAGCTAAAGCCAAAACCAAAGCTTCTCCTTATCGATGGCAATCGGTTTATCAAATACAAACGCACGCCCCACCGCTGTATCGTAAAAGGTGATTCCATTTTTGCGTCGATCGCGGCCGCCAGCATCCTGGCCAAGACCTGGCGCGACGAATATATGCAGACCCTCCACGCCGAATTTCCCCACTACAGGTGGGATAGTAACAAAGGCTATGGCACAAAGGACCACCGCACCGCCATCGAAAAATTCGGATTGTGCAAATACCACCGCAGAAGTTTTAACATAGACCCCCAGGCGGCCGAAGCGGCGCAGCTGGAACTTTAGAACAGCCAGGCCAAAACACCCGAAGCCCCAACGCCGACAAAACCCTGCCCGGAACAGCGTTCACTGCCCTCAGGAATTTGCCTCCATTTCCCAGGCGCCAAGCCCCTTCCGGATCACAATAGGCTCATCTCCGGTACAATCGACGATCGTTGACGGTAAGATGCCGCCAATTCCCCCGTCCACCACAATGTCGACCAGGTTTTCAAATTTTTCGTGGATCATCTCCGGGTCCGTATACTCCTCGACCATGTCCCCTGGCAGGGACGAACTAAGAATGGGATGCCCCAGCTCGCGTACGAGAGAGCGGGTAATTACGTTGTCGGGGATACGAAGTCCTATGGTATCCTTCCGCGACTTGAGGATCTTCGGAACCTGTTTGCTGGCTGGCAAAATAAATGTATAAGGCCCTGGTAAATAATTTCTTAACAGCCTATATATCGGAGTAGAAATGCTCTTGGTATAGTTGCTCAGATCGCTGAGATCGTAACAGATAAAGGACAGCTGCGCCTTCGCAGGGTCGACCTGCTTGATCCGGCAGATGCGTTCCACAGCCTTATGCTGGAAAATGTCACAACCCAATCCGTAGATCGTATCGGTAGGGTAGATTATGACACCTCCATCGAGCAGACATTCGACGATCATTTTAATGTTTCGGGGCTGGGGGTCAACCGGATGGACGTGCAAAAGCATATGGGAAAGTTATAAAAAAATCCCTGCAAAACCCCGACCACCCAAAAGCAACATTTCCTTAACGTCTATTAATTGCTATTTTTGCAAAAATTAAGACGAGCATGCTATTACAGGCGGTAGACAGGGTAGAAGATATTAGTCCTGAAGATTTTAAGGCTAATTACTACAATCCGATGAAACCGGTAGTTATCCGGAACCTTTCAAAACAGTGGCCGGCTTACCAAAAGTGGAACTGGGATTATTTCAAGGCCATCGTAGGCGAAGTAAAAGTGGGGGTTTACAATAACATCAAGAGCGACGCATATACTCCGATCAATACTGCCGATGACTACATGAAGTTTGGCGACTACATCGATATGGTCCGCCGTGGACCTGCCGAATGGCGCATCTTCCTCTTTAATATCTTCGACCATGCCCCCGGGATCATAAAGGATTTTCAATGGCCTGACCACCTGATGAAAGGGTTTGTCAAGCGTTATCCCATGCTCTTTGTGGGCGGACAGGGTTCTGTTACCCATATGCACTTCGATATCGACCTTTCTCATATCCTTCATACACAGTTTGCGGGTCGGAAAAGAGTCTTGCTTTTCCCGTTCGAAGAGCAGCACAAACTTTACCGCAAACCCTGGGAAGTATTAAGCTTCGTCAATTTCGAAAAGTATTTTGACAAGGACCAGAACAAGCTGGAAGAGGATAGATTTCCTGCGCTCAAGCTGGCTAAAGGCTATGAGATCATCCTTGAACATGGCGATACGCTCTTCATGCCCGCCGGTTACTGGCATCACATGGAATACCTGGACAGCGGCTTTGCAATGAGTCTCCGCGCACTGCAGACGTCTTTCAGCGGTAAGCTCAAAGGCGTTTGGAATCTCATGGGAATGCGTAATATCGATACGCTGATGAAAAAAACAGCGCCGGAATGGTGGTACAACAGGAAAAAAGAACAGACCTTTAAAGCAGCAGACAAAGAGCTTGAAATCGTTGCCCAGTAAGGAGTTGTGCTGCCGTTAGCTTGCGGGGAAGACAAGGCGTAAGGGTTACTTCACTAAAAATTTGGAAAAAAAATATTGCTTTTTTACAAAACTGTCTTTATTTTTACCGCGCTTATTCACTCTGAGTATTTTTCGTGTCATTGAACGAAACCACCACCAAAAGCTGATTTCAAGTCCAATCTCCTCGTATACGACTGTCCAATTTCCAGCAGAAGATTCCAATATTTTCAATCTATATCCGGGTTTTTTATTCGCCTTGAAGATGGATGCTTACAAAGTGTTTGATCTTCTATCCCCTGTCCTGACTAAATTCCGCCGTCACCCTTTTAAAAAATTGAATGGTATGCGCAGTCCTGACTGTGCGCACCCGGATCAGACCCGAACTTTATTGTGTGAACGCCCGAAAGGGAGACCTTGTCCTGTGTGATAGGAAGCGTTTCTAACAGAAAGGTATATGGACCATAAGGTCTTTGGACATTTATGTAATAGCAGATAGCAGCATAGCGCAATGAAAAAATATTTTAACTTTTTCTTTTTGTGGTTTCAGAGGTAAGCACAGGCCGGCGATGTCTATCGCTGGCTCTTTTGTTTGTGCTTATTCCCACAAAGAAGAGCTTCACTGTGAAAAAACCAAAAAAAGAGGCAGCTCATCCTCAAGCTTGCCTCTTTTTTGTTTTTATATGTTGCCGCACATGGCAGACGCTATTTATTAACTCGTCTCATGCGACGGCCCGAAGTCTACTCGCCCGCGGTCTTACGCGATCGTCCAGGTCTCGTTGCCCCGCAATAATTTGTCGAGATCGCCCTTGCCCTTACTCAGAATAACTTCTTCGATCTGGAGATTCAGCATATCCTCATAACAAGGCCGGTCGGTCTCAAAGAAAACGCCGAAGGGCCGCGGCAGATGCACTTCCAGCCTCGGATCGTCAAACATACGGACCAGGATCTGGGCCTTGTAAAAGTCCTTTTCGTCATGTACCCAGAGATCATCTTCGCTAAAGCCTTTGCCTAGTTCCACTACCGTAGGACGAAACCCATCGAGGCGAATCCCTTTTTCACGCTGAGCACCAAAGACCAACGGCTTCCCCTGTTCGAGGAAAAGCGTCTCGACCGGCTTGCTCGCCTTCTCTGTAAAGATCTCGAATGCACCATCGTTAAAAATGTTACAGTTCTGATAGATCTCCAGGAAAGACGCGCCCCGATGCGCCTGACTGCGAAGCAGCATCGCCTGCAGGTGCTTGGGATCACGGTCCATAGAACGCGCTACAAAGCTTGCATCCGCCCCCATCGCCAGAGCCAGCGGGTTAAAAGGATGATCGATACTGCCGAAAGGCGTCGACTTCGTCACCTTCTTTTCTTCCGAAGTGGGCGAATACTGCCCCTTGGTCAAACCATAGATCTGGTTGTTGAACATCAGCACGTTGATATCAAAGTTGCGGCGCAACAGATGGATCGTATGGTTTCCGCCAATACTAAGGCTGTCGCCATCCCCGGTAACGACCCACACGCTAAGCTCAGGACGGGTCGCCTTAAGCCCCGATGCAATAGCCGTGGCGCGGCCATGGATCGAGTGCATTCCGTAGGTGTTCATATAATAAGGAAAACGGCTGCTGCAGCCGATACCGGATATGATAACGATATTCTCCCTTGGGATCCCAAGAGTAGGCATGATCTTCTGAACTTGTGCGAGAATGGAATAATCCCCGCATCCCGGGCACCACCGGACTTCCTGGTCAGTAGCAAAATCTTTCGCCGTCAAGGTTGGCTGCGGAAGGGTTGTTGTTTCACTCATGGTAAGAAAAGGTCCTGATTTCAGAACCAGCCGCAAATTTACGCAATTGTCGGCTATGACCCTTTCGATTTCCGGAGAACCTGCTGAAGCGCCGCATCGGTTCCCAAAACCGCCATTTCGGACCCCCAGCATGGTCGCCTGCTCCGGGCCTCGGGCCCCGGCCCCCGGCTGCCTGCCCCCTGACCTGTGGAAAGCCTTCCACAGATTTCAGGCCCCGCGCCGGCAAAATAGCTGGTTTTCAACCCCCAGGCCAAAATGGCATATTATTCGCCTTGGTGAAAATGAACGGGTTCTAACACTTAAAAATAAACCTTTATGAAAAAACTATTGCTAATCATAGGAATAGCGGCCTCCCTGGGTATTACCGGGTGCGCCGTCGACGGATACGTCGAAACCCAGCCAGGTGAAGTAGTTTATGAACGCCCGGTAGCGCCTGGTCCTGATTATGTCTGGATCGACGGCGACTGGGTGTGGTCCGGCGGAAGATATGTCTGGCACAATGGCTATTGGTCTCATCCCCGCCCCGGACGTACCTGGGTAGGCGGAAGCTGGAGTCGTACGGGACGAGGCTACCACTGGAACCGCGGTCACTGGCGCTAGATTGTAAAGGCAGATCAGCAATACCGATGGACGCTAACGCTGAATTCGATCGTCAACAGGAATCCTCTATATACCGGAGCCGGATGCCTTAGCGCTGCCGGCTCCTTTTTTTTGCGCCAGGTTGCCCACGCCATCCAGCCGGCACACCCAGCGTCTAAATCACCTCCCTGCCGAACGGCATCAGGGAGATTTCCATTAACTTAAGATGCTGCCGCGCAAAGGGGATACCGATAATCGTAATGAAAAGGATGGCTGCAAAGAAGAGATGCACCACGGCCGTATAAAGTCCGCCGCAGATCAGCCAGATGATATTGAAGATAAGTCCAAAACATCCCATTCCCCCGGAAGACGGCACAACGCGCCGTCCCAACGGCCATAGAACAAGCCCGGCAATTTTAAAACACTGCAAACCGAACGGGATACCCACCACCGTAATACACAGTAAAAAACCGCCGACGATATAACCCAACGCGGCAAGAAGTCCGCCGAAGACAAGCCAGATAATGTTACCGAGGAAATTCATGCCCTTAAAATACAAATCTCAAAATATTTCGAGGCTCCGCTCATAAAGTAATCGACTATTGCGTTACATTTACACAGATTAAAAGCAGATTAAAAGCCCAAGCCCTTACCAAAAATCCCGTGTCGAATGGCTACTGATTTGTACAAAACCATCCCGCTTCATAATTTCGTAGACGAATTAACGGCTGGACTTCTTCCTCGAGCCGTCTCTCGCAAAACTCTCATTATTAATCAAATAGACAAAAGTATCGAGGTGGGCTCCGACGAAAACCTACTGGCTTTCGTGCTTTGGAACCTGTTGGATCGCGCCGTGGACAGCACCCAAAACGAGTGCATCCATATCGAGTCGGTTGAAATGGGGGAAAGCACGATGATCCGCGTCAGAAACGCCGGCGTCTATTTCTATCGCTCCTGCGCCAACTGCTTTCGGCAGGTACAACACGCTGCGGAAAAACTCGGCGGTTCCATCAGCATCGACTACACCAGCGATACTAGTAATACCAGCACGACAATCGCATTGACCCTGCACAAACCCGCGGCGTAAACAATAAACGTCCTGCCGGCTGCACGATGAAATATCGATGCGCGCATGACCAAAATAAAAAAGGACCCCTATTGGGGTCCTACGTATCAACAAGAGAATCGATTAATATCTGCTGTTGCTGTAGTTGTTGTTCCTGCGCTGGAAACCGCCGCCGCCGCCACGGTTACCGCCGCCGCCGTTGCCGCCGCGATCTTCTCTGGGCTTAGCTACTGATACGCCGATCGTACGACCGTCTACAGAAGCGCCATCCAGTTCAGCGATTGCTTTTTTAGCAGCTTCGTCATCAGGCATTTCCACGAATGCAAACCCGCGGGATTTGCCTGTGAATTTGTCCATGATAACTTTAGCGGAGGAGACTTCTCCGTATTCAGCGAAATAATCCTGTAAATCTTCGTCTGTAACGTTGAAGCTCAAATTCGAAATGTAAATGTTCATGCTAATAACTGATTAAAATGATAATAAAAGACAATCTGAGTAAAAAAGCAGGGAGTAAAGACGACTAGCAATTACCGGAGATAATATAGCGGAATGATCATTCAATTACTTAATGCTGTGATTCAGCTCAAATGTTTACGCCGCAAAGATACGAGAATTCTGATAATAAACAAGTCCTATGTCTCTGGGAATTGGGTAATTAGTAATTTGTTAACCATGACCTGGCTAAACCCCGATCCATAGATGAAGAAGCCCCGGGAAAGCGAGTTTTGTCAAAATATTGTCAAATCTTGGACGATTTTAAATCGGCATTCCCTAAATTTAGGCATCAATTCATTTCTATGTTGCATTACAAAAAATTCGCAGTTGTTACGGCCCTTCTGGGGTTGATGGTAGTCGGTATGGCAGCAACCCGGCCCCATGACGACGATGACAAGCCAAAAAGAAATTTAAAGGTTTTGCCAAAAGACATCAGCCATGAAGAACTCGATAAGGTCATGGACGAGTGGAAAGTCGCTCTGGGCGTGAAATGCGGATTTTGTCATGCACAATCAAAGGACAGTACTTCTCATCATCTGGATTTTGCCAGCGATGCAAAACCTGAAAAAGAGATAGCCCGTCATATGTACAAGATGACCGCTAAAATCAACAAGAAATATTTTAGTTTCAACAAAGATGATAAAGGCGCTGTTATACCCACTATAACCTGCATGACCTGTCACAGAGGTAATCCTCATCCTGGTGAAGTAAAATAACAAAAACATAAAGTGACAAGGCCCTGGGTTCTCCGGGGCCTTGTTGTTATAATTTGTTAAACAGTTGTCGCATTAAGTACATTTCTGGGAATTATAAATTGCCTAAATTTAGGCCCTCTTTCTTTTTATATCTTATATCTCAATCATGGCAAACAATTCTTTTAAATTCGGCATGATAGGCCTCGGTGTTATGGGGCGGAACCTACTGCTCAATATGGCCGATCACGGCTTTGCAGTAGTTGGCTTTGACAAAGACGCACAGAAGACAGGAACCCTCGAATCCTCGGCATCCCCGGGTACGACGGTAAAAGGAGTTAATACGTTGGCGGAGATGATCCAGTTACTGGAGACGCCCCGCAGGATCATGATGCTCGTGCCTGCCGGCCAACCGGTAGACGACGTTATCCATGATCTTTTGCCTGTATTGGAAAAAGGCGATATTGTTATCGATGGCGGCAACTCGCATTATACGGATACGCTTCGCCGTGTAAAGTTCATGCAGGAAAAAGGCTTCCATTTCGTAGGGATGGGCGTTTCCGGCGGTGAAAAAGGCGCCCGCAATGGCCCCAGCATCATGCCCGGCGGCGACCTCGAAGCCTATCCGCACATCAAGCCCATGCTCGAAGCGGTATCTGCAAAGGTCAATGGCGTACCTTGCGTGGCTTATTGCGGCAAAGACGCTGCTGGTCACTATGTAAAGATGGTGCATAACGGCATCGAATACGCGATCATGCAACTGATCAGCGAAACCTACGACCTCCTTCACCGTGGTCTGGGTCTTGACAACGAAGAACTGTACAAAGTATATAAAAACTGGAACGACGGCGAACTTTCTTCCTTCCTCGTAGAGATCACCCGCGATATCTTCCTGAAAAAAGATGATAAGACAAGCAACTATCTTGTCGACATGATCCTCGATAAGGCCGGAGCAAAGGGTACCGGCAAATGGACCTCCCAGGACGCAATGGATCTCGGTATCCCCGTCCCCACGATCGACACCGCCGTCAATCTTCGCGAACTCTCCGCTTACAAAGACGAAAGAACACAGGCTTCCGCTATCTATAAGACACCGACAGCCGACGTTCCCGTCCCCAAGGAAGTCTTTATCCAGCAGCTGGGAGACGCGCTGTTCTTCGCTATGATCATCAGCTATGCCCAGGGGCTCGCACAACTGGCGGTTGCTTCCAAGGAGCTGAACATGGAGATCCCGATGCACGACGTCGTAAAGATCTGGCGCGGCGGCTGTATTATCCGCAGCACCCTCCTCGAAACCTTCTTCAAAGCATACGAAAAGAATCCTCAGCTGTCAAACATCCTGCTGGACGGCGAAATAGCGCAGCTGCTGCAAGCCAAGAAGCAGAATACGCGCAACGTGATCATCCATGCCATCCACATGGGCTATCCTGTTGCCGCGCTGATGTCTACGCTCAGCTACTTCGACGCCTACCGCAGCGAACGGATGCCGACAAACCTCATCCAGGCTCAGCGGGACTACTTTGGCGCACACACTTATCAACGTATCGACGAACCCGGAACTTTCCACTCTGAATGGGAACCTAAGTAATATTTAAAGATTCAATCGATCAAATATGGCAAACCATAAAAGACCACCAGCATCGCTGATCTTCATTTTCGGCGGCAGCGGTGACTTAAACTACAGAAAACTTTCACCGGCCTTATATAATTTGTTTATCGATAACTGGATGCCTGAAAAATTCAGCATCGTAGGTATCGGCCGCAGTCCCTACAACGACGAAGAGTATCGCAAACGCCTGCTGACCGGTATCCAGCAGTTCAGCCGTCAAAAGGTTGAAGCGCATTGGGACGAGTTCTCCAGCCACGTTAGCTACCTGCAGATGGACGCTGAAAAGGACAACGACTACAACAAGATCGCAGACGTCATCAAGGCAAAAGAAACCGAGATGGGCGAACACCCCAACGTGATCTTCTATCTTTCCGTAGCGCCCCAGCTGATGCCGGACATCGCGAAGAAAGTAGGAGCCCTGCAGATCTGTTCGGACACAGCAACCACCCGTATCGTGATCGAAAAGCCTTTTGGTCATGACCTGAAGAGCGCACACGAACTGAACCAGCTGCTGATGTCCATGTTCAAGGAAGAACAGATCTATCGTATCGACCACTACCTCGGTAAGGAATCGGTACAGAATATCCTTTCGCTCCGTTTTGCCAACACTTTGTTCGAGCCCATCTGGAATCGCAACTATATCGAGAGCGTACAGATCACCGCCGCTGAAAAAGTAGGGGTAGAAGGACGCGGCGGTTACTACGAAGGCTCGGGCGCACTGCGGGACATGGTTCAGAACCACATCCTTCAGTTGTTGTGTATGGTCGCGATGGAAGCCCCGGTTTCTTTTGACGCCAACGAGATCCGTAATAAAAAGGTGGACGTCCTCAACGCGATCCGCAAGCTCACCAAGGAGGATGTAAATCAATTCGCCGTCAGGGGTCAATACAGCGAAGGCTGGATGAAGGGCGAAAAAGTTCCTGGCTACAAACAGGAGAAAAGCGTAAGCCCCACTTCCAGTGTCGAAACTTTTGCCGCTGTCAAATTCTACGTCGATAACTGGCGCTGGCAGGGTGTTCCCTTTTATGTTCGCACCGGCAAACGTATGAACCAGAAGACCACCAACATCACCATCCAGTTCAAGAAAGCGCCAAACTTCGCTTTCCCGCCGGAAGCCACCGAGTCATGGAGATCCAATCGCCTGACCATCAGCATCCAGCCCGAAATGGAAGTACGTCTTCATTTCCAGGCCAAACAACTGGGCCAGTCGATGACCCTCAATCCCGTGGACATGATCTTCAATCCCAAGGACGACGGTCATGAACCCGAAGCATACGAAACGCTGCTGCTCGACGTCATGGAAGGCAACCCAACGCTCTTTATGCGTGCCGACCAGGTAGAAGCCGCATGGAACATCGTAATGCCGATACTCGAAGCATGGGAAACCCGCCCTCCGGGAGACTTCCCCAACTACGCCCCGGACTCCTGGGGACCAGAAGACGCCGAAGCGCTTGTCGCAAGGGACGGTCACAACTGGATCACCGTACCTCCGGCACTGTAAGATCAATCTTTATTATCATAGTGAGTGGGCGGGGCCCACTCACTTAATTTAAATCATTTCCTGTCATGGAATTACACGTATACAAGGACGCGGAAGAGCTCAGCAATGCCGCCGCCGGATGGATCACCGATGACATCGTCGCCACGCTAAAGACAAAGGACCGCTTTACCATCGCCCTGTCAGGCGGAAGCACCCCCGAGCGGCTGCACAAGATCCTCGCCGGCTCCCCCTATAAAGAGCAGATCGACTGGTCAAAGCTGCATATCTTCTGGGGCGACGAACGCGCCGTTCCTTTTGAAGACAGTCGCAACAACGCCAGGATGGCCTATGACACACTGCTGAACTTCGTACCGGTTCCCGCCGCACAGATCCATGTCATGCGTACGGACATCACCCCCGACCAGTCAGCGATCGAATACGAAAAGATCCTGCACCGATACTTCGACAACAGCGCCGTCTCCTTCGACCTCGTTCTGCTGGGCATGGGAGACGACGGACACACGCTTTCCCTTTTCCCCGGAACACCCGTCATACACGAGGAAAAAGCATGGGCCGCCTCCTTCTTTCTGAAGGCGCAGGACATGTATCGCATCACCCTTACAAAGACCATCGTCAATAAGGCTGCAAAGATCGCTTTCCTGACTACCGGTACAAAAAAGGCGCATGCATTAAAAGAAGTACTGAAAGGATCTTACAACCCGGACCTTTATCCTTCACAGGTGATAAAGCCGGCCAGCGGAGGTCTCCACTGGTTTGTAGACGAAGCGGCTGCCGCTGACCTGAAATAGGCTATTGCTGGTTTGCATAAGCAGCCTCCCCCCAAGGCTTAGAAAAAGCTTTTGATCAGATCATCGCTGAGCTGCCTGCCGCCCTTTGTCCAGAAGTTATTGGGGGGAGGAAATTCATTGATATTGTAACCGCCATGCGTTTCGAAATCATACAGCGCATGGCAATATCCATCGATGATCAACGCGCACTTCAGCCAATCGCGCGACCAAAGGATCTGGACCATTCGCGGCTGCTGCATCAGCTGTTCGCCCTCTTCCATTTCAAATATGTGTAGGGCATCGAGGATGATCAGGTCCGTCCCCTCTTTATCCTTTGCCACACCATAAAGATAGGCGGCTTCTCCGTCGTCTTCAAACACAACCCCGTAGCGGGTCTCCATTGCAAAGCTTTCGAAATGCGTTTCCTGCCCCGGCATCCATTTCTCCTCCTTCATCAGATATCCGTTCATTGCTTCATTTGTTTTAACCAGTCTACAATACCCAGGTAGATCTTCTGGGCAACCAGCTTGTGAAATTTTGGATTTAAGATCTTCTTCTCGTCTTCGGGGTTGCTGAGGAACGCCACTTCCACCAATGCATTCGGATAGTCCGTCGGCCCATTCAACGCAAAGTTGAAGTTGCCCACATTACCGTATTCTTTAAGCCCCAGCGTAAGCATCCGTTCCAGTATCGCCTGGCTCAACGGCCGAAAACCCAGGTAACGGTAGTAAGTGCTCGTACCCTGTACGGTATCATTGCCGGCAGAGTTAAGATGAATACTCACCAGCAGCTGGGGATCAAAGGTCCTGAGCATCGCTACCCTTTCCGGCATACTCAGCGAAGTGTCCTTTGTCCTGGTCATAAATACACTCTTTACACCCACAGTCTTCAATGCCCTTTGAAGTTGTTCGGCGATCAACAGGGTATAGTTCTTTTCCAGGATCTTGCTGCTCACGCCGCTGGCGCCGGCGTTGTCCCCGCCATGACCGGGATCGATCGCAATCCGCAGCTTCTTTATATCCAGAACCGGCGGCTGTCTGCGGATACGAACCGTCAGCCTCTTGCCCGCACTGTCATAAGAAAGACCATAGCCCCAGTGCTGCGTATGCTTTAGCTGGATGTACACGCGAAACACATCGTCCTCTATCTGTTCATACCAGGTATTCTTTATTTCTTTGACGCTGCGCAGCTGGGTGATCCAATTGGTGTTGCTTGTTACGCCATAGATATCTACAACGACCCGGGAGGGATCCAGCAGCTGCATACCCCTATAAGGGTAGCGATCATCCAGGTTGATGACAACATAGTCGGATGCCGTGTCCCCATAGACTTTGATATTACCGGTAAGATGCGGGTTGTGCGGCAGCTCGTGATTTAAGACAAGACCTTGCCGGATAAGACTCGTCTTGGCGATATACGCGTAATGCCTGGAAGACAACCGGACCTTATAATCCATATTAAAACTATCTACGACCGTCACCAGTACATTCGAATCCAGGTAACTCATCTTGGCGCCGCCCAGCCGGTCATCACCGATACCATATTCCATAAAAGGCAGCTGCCCCGTTGTCCTTGCCAGCCACACGCTATCCTGCGACCAGCCGGAAAAACATGTCGCGATCAGCACCGTAAAAAGGAGGAAATGACGCATCAGAATAATTTCATTAAAGATAAGCATCGTATTGGAAAAGGGATTATGCGAGGAAGCCACTGCCGGCTTTTTCCGGAGTGGCTTCCTTCTTCTCATGTGTAACCCGCAAATACGATAGCGGTTCGTCCTAAAGGGGATATTTATTATCACCGATCAATTTGTCGGCGATCCTTCTCTTTGCCTCTTTGCTGTTGAAGGGCTCTACCTTTGTAAACCGCTTCAGACCCAGCAGCATCATTCGTTGTTCGTCGCCTTCGGCGAACGCATTGACAGCATCCTTGCCGGCCTTGTTGATCGCATCCGCCGCGTCATAGATAAAGCTGCGCATGATATCCAGCTCAAATACTGCTCCTGCTTCACCGCGCTGGTCGGACAATTTCCATGCCCTAAGCAGCGCACTTTCTGCCGCAAAGGTCAGGATGGCCATATCGGCAATATGCATCAATATCTCCTGCTCGCCTTCGATCTTCATCATCAATTTCTGCACCGCAGCGCCCGCCGTCATCAAGATAGCCTTTTTAAAGTTCTGAATTGCTTTCTTTTCCTTTGCAAAAGGACTTTCTTCGCCGCTGCCAAAATCAGGGATGCTCATCAGCTCCTTGGATACCGCCAGCGCAGGGCCCATAATGTCGAGGCGGCCCTTCATCGCCCGCTTGAGGACCATATCCACCGTCAACAGGCGGTTGATCTCATTCGTTCCCTCATAGATCCGGTTGATCCGGCTGTCCCGGTAGGCCTTGGAGATGATATACTCGTCGCTGAAACCGTTTCCGCCATGGATCTGTACTCCTTCATCGACAACAAAATCGAGCATTTCGCTGCCGAAGACCTTCAAAATTGCGCATTCTATCGCATATTCTTCCGCCGCGCCCAGCACCGCTTCATTAAACGGCTTTCCGGCTGCAGCAAGGCCCAGCTCCTTATCGTCGATCCATTTGGTCGTCCGGTAAAGCGCACTCTCGGCAACCCACATACGGATAGCCATCTCGGCAATTTTATTCTTTATAGCGCCAAAGCTGGCGATGGGTGTCTTAAACTGTTCGCGCGTTTTCGCGTATTGTATGGCGGTGGTCGTCGCTCTCTTCGCCCCGCCAAGCGCAGCAGCACATAATTTCAGTCTTCCTATATTCAGGATATTGAACGCGATGATATGGCCCTTGCCTATCTCGCCGAGCAGGTTCTCTGCAGGAACTTTGCAGTCCTGAAAGTATAACTGAACGGTCGACGAACCCTTGATACCCATCTTATGTTCTTCCGGCCCCTGCGTAAAGCCTTCGAACCCTCGTTCCACAATAAACGCAGAGAATTTGTCTCCGTCGATCTTGGCAAAGACCGTGTAGACATCCGCAAATCCTCCATTGGTGATCCAGCACTTCTGTCCATTTAGCAGGTAGTGCTTACCGTCCGCGGAAAGTTTTGCAGTCGTCTTGGCGCCAAGCGCATCACTGCCGCTGTTGGGCTCGGTCAGGCCATAGGAGCCTTTCCATTCGCCGCTGGCGAGTTTGGGGATATATTTTTGCTTTTGCTCCGGTGTTCCAAAGTAAAGGATGGGCAAGGTCCCGATACCCGTGTGGGCCGAGACGCCGACCGAAAAAGAAAAGCCGCCGCCCAGGCCCTCATTGACCAGGGTCGCCGTGATAAAATCCTTTCCCAGACCGCCAAACTCTTCCGGAACCGCCGCTCCCAACAGCCCCTGTTCTCCAGCCTTCTGGATGAGCGAGGGCATCAGCCCTGGTTCCAGCTTATCGATTCGATCGATCACAGGCAATACCTCCGAATCAAGGAATGCATTGCACATGTCTTTCACCATTTGTTGTTCTTCGTTAAAATCTTCCGGGATAAAGGTCTCGAAGGGAGAGCTTTCTTTGATCAGCCATTCTGCGCCCTTCAGGGCTTGTGCTTTTTCAGTAGACGCGCTCATAGAAGTTTTTTTATATGGTAATAAAATCGTTCTTACTTAAGATTATCATAGACGATCTGAAGCACCTCCCGGCAAATGTCGATGCGCTCTTCGGGTACTCCCTCCAGTGCCTCGTTCAGCGTTTCTTCCGCCATCTTTATCGTATCTTCCTGCAGCTTCGAAGACTGCTTTGTCAGATAGATCAGGTTGATGCGGCGATCGGTTTCAGAAGGGACCCGTTTCACCAGCTGCTGCCTTTCCAGGTTATCTACGAGCCGCGTTATACTCGGCTTGTCCCTGTACGTGGACTTACACAATTCCTGCTGGCTTTTCCCATCTTCTTTCCAGAGCTGCATCAGCACGCTCCACTGCTCGATGGTTATCCCAAGCCCTGCTGCATTGAATTTCTTTTGCAGATTGCGCGCAATGGCGGTCGACGCCTTGCCTGTTACGAAGCTGTACAGCTCCCCTCTTTTAAAATGGTTGTTTGACATATAGTTTGTTAGACAACTAGCTAAATTTAAGTATATTTCTGCATACTCGCAAATCCTTACTCGTAAAATTGGACGAAATCGAGTAATTTGTAGTCATCCCCGATCTTTTCTTATCGGTATCCCATTAAAATGCGGCAGATCCTGCTCTAACTCAGGCCTGATTGGTTCAAACAACTCTAAAACAATCGACCGCATATGAAAAATGTCTACATTTTTCTCTTGGGAATGCTATTTTATAGCCTTACCGCAACCGCTCAAACAAAGATCGTCGCTATCGGCAGCAGTACCGTCTCCGGCGAGGGCGCCAGCGTTCCGGACAGCGCCTGGATCAACAGACTGAATGCCTATTATTCCGATCTCGGCATTTCTGTTACTATTGTCAACCTTGGCTATCCTCAGACCACGACTTTCAACGGCATGCCTTCGAGCTACCTGCCGCCCTCCCGGAACCTGAGTCCGGACACGCCCTTCTATGGGCATAACATCACTTATGTATGGCAGTATCATCCCGATATCGTGATCATTGCCTATCCCAGCAACGATATCGTTCTTGGGTTTACCGTTCCGCAGTTCCTGGCAAACCTGCGGACTATCCGGGATTCGGTACAGGCGCAGGGCAAAATTGCCTGGGTGGCGACGACCCAGCCGCGCAATGATATTCCTACGAACGAACGGCAGCAGCAGCTCGAGGCGAAGGATTCTATTCTTTCCGAGTTTGCGGGTCATGTCTTCAATTTCTGGGATCCGCTGGCGGACCCGACGACGCTTGGTTTCAAGGCTGGTTTGACCAATGACGCCATACATCCCGATGACGCGGGCCATGCCCTTCTTTTCCAGGCGGTCAAAAATGCGAACATCATCAATACGACGCCGCTGCCCATCAACATCGTCAGTTTTGCAGCCGTCGAGCAATCTACCCGGGTGTTGCTGAGCTGGACTACGGCGGGGGAAGAGACGGGGTCATTTATCATCCAGCGCAGCGGCGATGGCGCTGCGTTCAGCGATATAGGGCAGGCAGCGGCAGTTCCGTCGTCCAGCAGTTATTCCTGGACAGACGTGTCACCTGTCGGCGGCCGGGCCTGGTATCGTCTGCATTTTACCGGTAAAGAAGATTTTTATTCTCCGGTCGTAACGCTCGGGCCAGAAAAAGGAAAACTTTCAATCGACAAAGTATACAGCCCTGATGGCAAGGATCAGCTGATCGTGGAATTGAATACAGGCGGGTCGCCGTCTGTTCAGCTAAGCGTTTTTTCCGCCGGCGGTATTCCCGTCATTCAGACGCCCCGATTGACCGACGCTTCGTCAACAAAGACCTTGGATATATCGAGGCTTGCCGCAGGGCAGTATTTTATCCGGCTTAGCGACGCTTCGGGTCATTTCGTAACGACAGCCTTTTCCAAATTCTGAGTTGGGAACTTTTACGCGGGCCGCATACAGGTTATTGCCGGAGTGTGTAGCTTTACCCCATGCGCGACGTTTTTCTTTCCTGGAGCCAATCCATTATACACTATTCCGTTGGCGGAAGCGGGGATAGACTGTTGTTTTGCTTCCATGGATATGGAGAGAACGCGGCCACCTTTTCTTTTCTCGAAAAAGCGATTGGACATCTGTTTACGATCGTGGCCATCGATATGCCTTTTCATGGGCAGACCGACTGGAAGGAGGGTAATTATTTTGCGCCCGACGCGCTGGTGGGGATGCTAGAAGCGATCCAGGAGGCACTCCAATCCGGCGATGCTCCATCCACTCATCTCGAATCCGATAACCAGCCGCTCCAACGACCCGACGAGCCCACACTATGCGGCAAGCCCGGACCCCACCAATCCGGCGATGCTCCATCCGTCCACTCCGAACCCGATAACCGGTCACCCGGCGAGCCCACGGCACACGGTTCGCCCGGCCAGCCCACGCCCCAAGGCAAGCCCTGCCGCCTCCAATCCGGCTGGTGGCTGATGGGCTACAGCATGGGCGGAAGGGTGGCACTGCAGCTGGTGGAGTTGGTGCCCGGGAAGATCCGGGGCCTTGTTCTGCTGGCGCCCGATGGATTAACCGTACATCCCCTGTATTGGCTGGCCACCCAAACCGGCATTGGCAACCGGCTGTTCCGACGGGTCATGAATAAGCCAGGTGGCCTTTTCTCTATTCTCCGGGCCGCAAACGCCCTTAGACTGGTGAATCCAAGCATCTATAAGTTTACGCAGCATTACATAAACGACAACCAGGTCAGGCAGGAGCTGTATGTTCGATGGACGACGATGCGCGGTTTCCGCCCCCACCTGCATCATATACAAGCCATTATCCGGGAAAGGCAGCTGCCGGTCTTCCTGCTTTATGGGCAATACGACCGCATCATTCTTTCAAAGACGGGTTTACGATTCCAGAAAGGAGGCATAGCCGACTATTGCAGGCTTCAGGTGCTCCCTACCGGGCACCAGTTGCTGCATCCGCGATATACAGCTGTTCTTTTGTCTATATTTACCGATCTATTGAACTAACTCATGGTTGTATTTGCACTCAGTTTGTTGGCCTGTCTTGTTTTTGCCGCTTACGGGACGCTGATCGCCTGGTATCAGCGGGCGTGGATGGCGCTTCCCTTCTTCGTGCCAAGGGACAGCGGAGAGCCCAATACCAGGATCACCGTTCTCGTACCTGCCCGAAACGAAGAAGACAATATCGGCGCCTGCCTTGAATCGCTGGCTGCACAATCCTATTCCAAAACATGGTTTGACGTTATCGTAGTCGATGATCATTCGACAGATAATACCGCGTCCATCGTTACGGCCTTTGCTTCTACCGGCCGCCTCCAGCTGCGGTTGTTGTCGCTGGCAGAACTGGTCCATTCAGATATGATTACGGCGCATAAAAAAAGGGCTATTGAAGCCGGTGTCGATCTCGCTAAGGGCGACCTGGTCGTCACCACCGATGCCGACTGTACCTTTCATCCCGACTGGCTGCTGACGATTGCAAAGTTTCACGCGGCAACAGGAGCAAAGTTTATAGCCGCGCCTGTCCGCATCGGTTCCGTAGTCGAACGCCCCAATCGTAGCCATATTTCTCTTCTCGCGATATTCCAGACGCTGGATTTTATCACGCTGCAGGGTATTACCGGAGCGGCGGTAGCACAGCGGGCACATTCCATGTGTAATGGCGCCAACCTGGCTTATGATAAAAAGGCCTTTTATGAAGTGGGCGGCTTTAAAGGGATAGACAGCATCCCATCCGGCGACGACAT
This sequence comes from Chitinophagales bacterium, assembly GCA_015654595.1. Lineage (GTDB taxonomy): Bacteria > Bacteroidota > Bacteroidia > Chitinophagales > Chitinophagaceae > Puia. The sequence continues at coordinate 36,349 of JAATGQ010000002.1, forward strand.
GTTGCTGATGCATAAGATCTATCTCGCTTATCCGGACCAGGTCTTTTTCTTGAAGAGCAGGGAGGCCATCGTGTCTACACGGCCCGAAACAAAATGGAAAGGTTTTATCAACCAGCGCATTCGCTGGGCGAGCAAGGCCGACAGCTATGACGACCGCCGTATCTTTCGCATCCTGCTGTTCGTATACCTGCTCAACCTGTTGTTCCCGGTGTTGGCGATCGCCGCATGCTGGAATAACTGGTGGCTGTGGATGGCTTTTATTCTGTTGCTGGTAAAGACGGTTATAGAATACCCCTTCGTAAGAGTGGTAGCCTCTTTTTTTGGCCAGCAAAAGCTGATGGTTTATTTTCCGTTCCTGCAGCCCTTTCACGTCGCTTATACGCTTTCCGTAGGATGGCTGGGAAAGTTTGGAACTTATCGATGGAAAGACAGAAAAATCAGTAAATGACAAAGTCCAACGCTACATTCTTCCGCCGTCTTATGCGCAACAAAGGCGCAATGTTTGGGCTTGTAGTTATCATCATAGCGATCTTTGTCGCCGTCTTCGCTTATTTTCTTGCGCCCGATGGTTCGCCCAATGCAAATCGTATCATCGTTGAGGTCGGCGGACTAAAGCCCGGAACAAAACAGCTCTTTCTGCTGCTGCCAAAAGAACGCCAGCCCGCTCAGGTCGGCCTTTTTCAGCGACTGCTCTATGGCCACGAGGAGGCTTTTGAATATATTCCTATCGTTGGTTATCGCGTCGATGGCGATAGTCTTATCGTTCAAAAATTTGTTGACGAAGGCGTAGAAGAGCGCCGCGCTTATCCGCAGGGCACCGACCTCTCCCGGCTTATCGTCGTCAAACGGTTCTGGCTCGGTACCGACAAATACGGCCGGGATATCCTCAGCCGTCTGCTGATAGGCGTTCGCGTAAGCCTGGCCGTTGGCCTCGTGACCGTTGTCCTGTCCCTAACCGTTGGCGTCCTGCTGGGCGCGCTGGCTGGCTATTTCGGCGGCAAGGTCGACGAGACGATCCTCTGGCTGGTCAATGTCGTATGGAGTATTCCGACGCTGCTGCTGGTCTTTGCGATCATGCTTGTCCTGGGGAAAGGATTCTGGCAGGTCTTTGTCGCGATCGGCCTGACCCTGTGGGTCAATGTTGCGCGGATCATCCGCGGTCAGGTACTGGCCGTAAGAGAGCGGGAATATGTCGAGGCGGCGCGGGCACTGGGCTATAGACATACACGAATCTTATTTCGTCATATCCTTCCAAATGTGATGGGGCCTGTTTGGGTCGTATCAGCATCCAACTTCGCTTCCGCTATCGTTATCGAGGCAGGTCTGAGCTTTCTCGGTGTCGGCGTACAACCGCCCCAGCCCAGCTGGGGACTGATGATCAAGGAGAACTACAACTTTATCATCACGCACAATCCGGCGCTCGCACTGACGCCGGGTCTGGCGATCATGCTGCTGGTACTGGCCTTCAATTTATTGGGCAACGGGTTGAGGGATGTATTGAACGTAAGGGTGTGATAGCCCCTGACGGCTTGCCGCATGATCAGCGCTCCGCCACGCTATTCTTTATAAACCTGGACATTTCGCGTAAAGCTTTCGTCCAGCGAAATAAACGTTTCCGTTCTTTCGATCCCCTTTATCTTTTGCAGCTCGTCGTGCAGTACAAAGCGAAGCTGATTGATATCTTTACAAACGATCTCAGCAAACATGCTGTAATTGCCGGTAGTATAGTTTAGTCGCACTATCTCGGGTATCTTTTGCAATTCGCGGGCAACGCTGTCATAGAGTGAGCTCTTCTCCAGATAGATCCCGATAAAAGCAATGACATCATAACCCAGTTGTTTCAGGTCGACGTGTAATTTTGTACCTTTAACAACAGACAATTCCTGCAACTTTTTAATCCGCACATGGATAGTGCCTCCGGAAACGAATAACTTTTTACCCAATTCGGCATAGGAGATCTCTGCATTTTCCATCATTTCATGGATGATCTGCAGATCCAATTTGTCGAGATTCAATTTAACGCCCATTTTGTTCGACGATTTTTGAATTTTATCTACGTGAATATGCAAATATTTGAATAAAATTGAAAATACAAAAATTTTTATTCAAAAAATGCGAAAGTTTCAGCCATTTCTTTAATTTTGTTTCAACAAAGCCAATCGGCAGGTAAGCAAAAGCAAAACGCCCAAAGCAGAAAGCCGACCAGCTCTTAGATACTGTGGAGTGATGAAATTTGGCAGACATGCCCTCTTGTCTCGGGGGTGGAGAATCTGGGATAAACATAGTGTAATGCCGAGTCCGACTAAAATCGGGGTCGACTGGGGTTGACCACCACACATTGCGCTACTGCTAACTACTCCGTGGAGGTTCGACTCCTCCCTCTACAGCTTACAGCCTCACCTTGTTGGTGGGGCTTTTTTGTTTTCGGGCTTTTCCGCGCCAGTTTGCATTTCCCGGGCCAGCTTAGCCGGGAAGTCTCACCCGGCCCGCTCGGGGTATACTACCTGAATTTTCCTGGGTGCTGCAGGCCGCGGAGGCATCGATCCAAACCCTTCCTGGCTTCCAGCATGAGTAAGTGCCGGACATCGCCTCGACACCCGAAAACTCACAGGATATGCTTTGTTGAAAAATGGATGTTATTAAATTTTTTGCGGTTTAAGCACATCCTGAATACGACGAAATCGCCCTTCTTTATCTGCAATAAATGCAATGGTTTGGTTTTCATAGGCACCGACCGATCAAAAATGTTATTAAATCGATTGAAATTTAATAACATGCCTTTTTTGAAATCAAGCCCCTTTACTTTCTCCAAAGGTGTTTATCCATAAATCCAGCCGATAGGTCCACTTCGATCCCAGGGTCGCACCCCGAGGTAGCATCCCTTCGACCAGGCCCCCCATCTAACAGGCCCTGCTTTATGATCGCGGACGCAATTGTCCTTCCGATGATAGAACGAATACTGTTTCGGCTAACGAATCGACCTTTCTGATGGACAATATGATTCCAAAAGCGTCCTGGAATAACGAAGAAACCGGGACTAATCTGGAAGAATATCGCCGTTCGCTGGCCAGTGCCGGCAACGAGATCTATGTGATCATGGGTAGTTATGGGACAGGGGACGGGCTCAGGCGGTTAGGCAACGATAACTGGAACGCCCATCAGCGGCTGTTCGTAAAACGTCGGGCGGTCGTTCGGATATAGACGGACGGCCGCTTTTATTTTCTTCGCTTTGAAGCCTTATCCGCTACATGCTGCTTCATCAGGAGAATCATAAACTCCTGTTCATCAACGCCGACCAGCTTCGCGATCCGGTTAACATCCTTGACCACGAAGCGATCCACATTTTTGATCAGCTTTGTAAAGCGTACATTGTTCATTCCGAGATCCCTGGCGACGACGCTCTTAGGGATGACGTCGAAGATTTCCCGAAAGGCCTTTATGTGACCCGCGGAAAACAGATTTTTAACGTTAGTATAGCGCTTATCCTTTGCCATGACTGAAAAATAAGCAGAGGAGATTATAGTATGCTGATTCTGGAATGTATTGTTTCCAATCGCGAAATCAGCCATTCTGCGCTGTAATATTACTTGTACTACACGAACCAGCCTAAGCGATTAATCCTTTATTTAGTAACCCGATGGGAGGTCCAGAGCGCTATTCCGGCAACAAAAACTGCCCGCCCTGTCTTTCATTTAGCGAGCAAAGCGGCCTTTGTCGGGCTTCGGACCTCAACGGCCGTTGGAATGACCTTCCGCGCCAACAACGGTGTCGTCTTACCGCTGCGAGAAGTCAATCACGGGCGAACCCTATATCGCCGCGCCGTTTTTTAGCCTAAATTTGCGGCTTATGGGCCACAAGAAACTCATACGCTTCGAGGCGATAAAGTCATTTCCAAATGTCCTCCAATACCCGCAAGGCATGGCAGGAAAGTGGGCGGAATTTTATAAGAACGACAATCCCCTTACACTGGAACTTGCCTGTGGTAAAGGCGAGTATACGGTGGGACTGGCAAAGCTTTATCCCCGGCGGAATTTTCTTGGCATCGACGTAAAGGGCAACCGTATCTATATCGGCGCCAAACATTCCATCGATGAGAATCTCACCAATGCGGCTTTTTTGAGATCGCATATCGACAAGCTGACGGACTATTTCGTTCCGGGTGAAGTGGAAGAGATCTGGCTCACCTTTCCCGACCCCCAGCTGCGCAAATCAAGAGCAACCAGGCGGCTTACCTATCCGAAATTTATCAAACTCTACCAGCGGATATTGAAACCAGGAGGGCGCATACATTTGAAAACTGATTCGCCTGTATTGTATACGTTTACGAAATGGGTCATCGATATGTATGGCCTTACGCTTCTCGAGGACTCCGATAATATCTATGCCGATCCTGCAGCCTTGACGGAAGAGTTAAAGATCAAGACACACTACGAAAGTCTTGATATCGCTCAAAGTCAGCGCATCCATCACCTTTGCTTTACTATTCCAGATGGTCCGCTGCCCGATTTCGATGCCGCCCTGCTGGAGCGGATCAAGGAGGAAGAGCCTATGCCTCCCGCCCGCGTACGCCCGCCAAGACATGTCAATCCACCCCGCCAAAAACGCGGAGCACCTGCACAGGTCGAAGAAAATCCGTCCACCGGCACTACCCCTGCCGGCGGACCCATGACAACAGCATCTCCCGGCGTACAAGCACAGGCCAGGATGCCGGCAACACCTCCCGACCAGCCTGGAGGGCTATCCTGATGAAAAACTTACAGGAAGGAATCGATTTCTATTACAGCGAGCAGGGATATGTCGTGCTGACCGCCAAGTTCCACCTGGAAAGAGGCCACTGCTGCGGCAATGGATGCAGACACTGCCCTTACGACTATCAGCAGGTACCGGAACCGCGCCGATCCCAATTGCTCGACCAACGTAAACAAAATGGCAAAAGCGAATAAACCAAGGTCGGCCAAACAAGCCAGACAACAATCGCCTCAGCATACCGCCAGGTCCATAACCGCAGGGCAAATAGCAGCTGCACCAAAGCGTCCAGCGAAATCCGCATCCATATCCGCATGGCCAGCCATCCCAGCGTCAAAACGTCCCGCCCCGGCCAACCAGCCTAAAGCCCCCAAGCAGCAACCGGTCGCAGCCCCCCTCAAGCCTCCAGCCAAAGCCACACCCAAGCCTCCCCGTCTCCACGCCGTCCGGCCCTCTGGCAGCAAAGACGACTCATTCTTTGACCTTGTACACGCCATCGCCCGCCAGATACCCCGCGGCCGTGTCACCACCTACGGCGCCATCGCCGTTGCGCTCGGCACCAAAGGCTCTTCGCGAATGGTAGGCTGGGCGCTCATCTCCGGCCATCATGCCCAACCCTTTGTACCCTGTCACCGCGTCGTCAACCGCACCGGCCTGCTGACCGGACGACATCACTATACGCCCCCGGAACAAATGCAACAACTACTGGAAGCTGAAGGCATCAAAGTAAAAGACAGCCAGGTAGTCGACTTTAAGAAACTCTTCTGGGACCCGTCGGCTGAGTTATAAACGAGCCGCACAAATCCAGTCAGACAAAGCAAACACAAGCAAAGCAAAACCGCCGCGCCCGCAAAAGATCAAACCATGTTTTACGTAAGTGAGCCAATAAAAACAGCACCCGAAGAATACAAGACCGAGCTGCAGCGAAAGGTCTATTCAACTCTTAATGAACTGAACATACCCTTCGAACGCGTCGATACAGAGGAAGCCATTACAATGGAAGATTGCATTGCGATCGACAAACAGCTGGATATGAAAACAGTCAAAACGCTGTTCCTCTGCAACCGGCAACAAACGGAATTTTATCTGTTGATAACCACAGCAGAAAAGCCTTTCAAAACAAAAGATTTTAGCGGCGCACTAGGGATCTCGCGCGTTTCTTTTGCCTCAGAAGAAATGCTGAATCTAAAACTTGGCGTAAAGATCGGAGCCGCCACCATATTCGGAGTTTTGATAGATCCGCAAAACGAAGTACAAGTGGTCTTCGACAAAGCGGTACTCGCTGAACAATGGTATGGATGCAGCGACGGAACTACCACCGGCTATATGAAATTGCCCACAGAGAAAGTGTTTCACGAGTTCCTTGAGTTTGCAAACCACAAACCCAAAGTCATAGAGATATAACTACGTTCCAAAACAGCAGCCGCTGTTCCCCCTCACCGGCCGCTGTCCCCCCTCGCTCGCCGCACCAATTAATAATAAGGGCTAATCATAAAATAAACCACCACGCCCGTCACCGCGACATAAAACCACATCGGCCAGGTGATCTTCGCCAACTTCCGATGCTTGTCGAACCTCTCCTGGTACGCGCGTTGTAACGTAAAGAGCACGAAGGGGATAATAATCCCCGACAACATGATATGACTCGTAAGAATGAAGTAATAAACATACCGCATCGACCCGGCCTGCGCCTTCTCCGCATCACTCAATAACCCATCATGGTTCAGGTCCCCAAAACGAGTCGACGGCACCGACGCATGATAGATGACATAAGAAATAAGAAACACCGCACTCAACACAATCGCAATCCAGTTAAACGTCTTATGCAGCTTCACCTGCCCATGACGGATAAAATATAAACTTCCAAGCAAAAGGATCGCCGTCGTCGAATTTAACATCGCATGAAACAAGGGCAGCACACGCGTGTTAAATCCAAAGTCGATCTTCACCTGCGGCACCAGGATCAGAAACGCAACCGCCAGCGGAATGGCGATCGACACGATAATGATCGCCTTAGTATAACTCTTCACCGGAGCCCCGGAAGCGCCCGGCCCGCCCGAGCCAGAAGCGCCCGGCGTTACAGATATATTCTCACTCATATAAGGATTTTAGCTTTCAAACGTTTTTCTTTTCCTGCTGAAATAAACCACGCCAATCACGATCGCGGCCAGGATCACGATGATCGGGATCGCCAAGGGCTTCAACTCGTCAAAGGCAGTTGACCTCCGCTTCTTGTCCTTCTCCAGCATGATAAATACGATGTCATCCCCCAGCTTTGCAATGGCGGCGGTATCCGTGCCATGATAATAACCGCGGATAACCCTGTCCTTGTCGAGAAGGGCAATGTAATCGGTATGCACAAAGTTCGAATCGACACTGACACTGTCCTGCAGCCCAAGTTTCAACTCATTCAAAGCGAAGTCGTAGATCGTCTTCTTCGGACCGGTCAATAACCACCAGACATCGGGATTGACGCCGTATTTGTCGGCATATTTCTTAATGACCGGGACGGAATCATGCGCAGGATCCACAGTAAGAGAAAGGAATTGTACAAAGGTCGTATCCACCCGATGCATATCGTCCTTCAGCTTCAACGCATCCTGCAGATGCCGCATGTTACGCGTCAGGGTAGGACAGATACTCGCGCAATGCGTAAAGAAGAAATCGATGATGATAACCTTGCCTTTCAAAGAGTCAAGCGAAACGGTCTGACCTAATTGATTCTGCAAGGTTATATTGCTGACACGATGCCAAACGGTATCAGTTATCTCCTTCCCATCCTTCACTTTCGTTACGACTGAATCCGCAAAAAACCGCCTGGGCATATTCACCCCGTATTGTCTGGCAATCTGGTAAAAGATCAGCGGAATGAATACAGCAATCCCTATCGCCAACCACGCTTTCCTGTTCACTTTCTCCTCCTTTTAAATTAAAAAAACCATCGCTGACAGCGATGGTTCCCGTATATCTATTTACTTATGTGTCGGTCAATCGCTGAAACCGAGCGCATTATTCAGCGCCGGGTTTCTTCGCAGCAGGCTCTTCAGAAGCAGGCGCGACCTTGATCAGGCTCTGTTCTCTGTGGTGCTCGTCATACCGGTTCCGCAGCTCCTTGTAAGAGTTGCCATCCCAAAGGAAGGCAATGATAAACCAGACAAACAACAGGGCAGGTACCGCAATCGTCATGATTAGGTTCTTGATCTCATGGCGCAAGTGCATAAATTCTGCGATGATATAGAACGCCTTTGCACAAGTCAGGATCAAGTAGGCGCCGTTCAGGACAGCCTTTGGAGGAAATGCGCCGTTTGTCTTCAGGTGGATAGTTGCCAACAAAAGCTCAAACAGGGTGATACCCAGCAGGATCCAGAAGGTCCTCATGATAGCTTTTACGCCTGTGCCGCCGTGGTCTTGATGCTGGTCGGCTGTAGTTTCGATGCTTGACATAACTAATATTATTACTCGTTAAGAATTGTTGTGTTTAAAATCGACACCTACAGCAGATAGAAGCAGGTGAATACGAATACCCAAACCAGATCCACAAAGTGCCAGTAAAGACCAGCCTTCTCGATCATCAGGTAGTGGCCTCTCTTCTCGAAATCACCACGCAGATTCTTGATCAGCATAATGATATTGATCACCACCCCGGAGAATACGTGAAAACCATGGAAACCAGTGATCGTAAAGAAGAAGTTGGTAAAGTTGGTAGAAGCTTTTGATCCATCCGCGTTGGGGAAAGGATTCCGGCCCCACCATGCGCCTTCGCCATGAAGATGCGTCCATTCCCATGCCTGACAGCTGAGGAACAATATACCACCGATAATGGTGAAGATCATATACATAGTAACTTTCTTCTGGTCTCTGTTATGACCGGCAGCAACGGCCAAAACCATTGTTACCGAAGAAGCGATCAGGATAAAGGTCATCAAGCTCACAAATACCAGCGGCAGGTGCAGGGATTCCGGCGCAAAGGGAAAGGCACGGAAAACTTCGTTAGGATCAGGCCAGCCATTGCTTGCAAAACGGATAGAACCATAAGAGATCAGGAATGCGCCAAAGGTAAAGGCATCGCTCATCAGAAAATACCACATCATCAGCTTACCATACTCCACATTGAAGGGGCTTTTTCCGCCGCTCCACCATTTCTGTCCTGCTGGTATTGCTTGTGCCATGTTAATTGTTTAGTTGGTTTGCAAATTTATTTAACTAGACTGAATATTAATGTATTATCATAAAGAAAATGAAGAGGTACAGCCACAAAAGGTCCACGAAATGCCAGTAGCTGCTCATCAACTCTATCGGAATGCTGTTATAATTCCGCAAATTGGTCGCCAGCATCCTTACAAACATGATCAGCAGAGCTGCGATTCCGCCCAGCACGTGCAGGGCGTGTAATCCGACGATCACGTAAAAGAACTGTCCTCCTCCGGAGCCGTGGAGCGTAATCCCCGATTCCCAGATCTGGCGAAAACCAATCCACTGCAAAAGAACAAAGAGCAAGCCCAGAACCGTCGTCGTCGTCAACAGGCTGCGGTATTTCAGCATTTCCCTGTCCCGGAAAGCCTTTACGGCCATCTGGATGGTCAGGCTGCTTACCAGGATCACAGCTGTAGAATACCAGAAAACTCTGGGAATCGACGCCGTTGTCCAGCCTGGCTGCTCCTTCTTCACGACAACTGCACTGGTCAGACCGGCAAACATCATAATGATGCTGCCGATAGCCACCCATAACGTAAACTTATGGGGATGTATTTTCTTTCTTTGATCGTTCACGGTTTGTGTTACTTCCATTGATCTTATCATAACGCACAATTCTTTAATTCCTCAGGCCAGTTTATTGGCCAGCAACGCCAGCAGTACCACCGGCAGGTAGATATAACTGCTGAACATAACCCTTCTCGCCGCCTTTACCGTCATTTCCCGGTACAACCGCACACACTGGCCGACCATAAACAGGTTGGCAATGCTGACGATGATCAGGCTGACTAATCCGCTCATTCCCGTCAGATAGGGTGCTACCCCTACCGGCAGCAGCAACAGGGAATAGATGATCGCCTGTATGGCGGAATATTTCGTCGGCCCCTCGTTCGAAGGCATCATCTTGAAACCTGCCGTGGTATAGTCCTTATGCGCAATCCAGGCGATAGCCCAGAAATGCGGAAATTGCCAGAAGAACTGTATCCCGAACAGTATCCAACCGCCAATGCTCAGGTCATCGTTTCCCGCCGCCCATCCGATCAGGCAGGGCAGGCCGCCGGGGATCGCCCCAACCAGCACGGAAATCGAATGCACCTTCTTCAATGGCGTATAGATGAAGGCGTACAGGAACAGACTGAAAGCAGCCAGGGCTGCAGTCAGAAAGTTGAAATGCCAGAGGATCAGAACACCCGCCACACCGGAGATGATGGCAAAAGTCCAGGCTTCCTCGACACTCATTCGACCAGAAGCGACAGGGCGGTTGGCCGTTCGCTTCATCATCGCATCGGTATCCTTTTCAACGATCTGGTTGATCGTATTGGCGCTGCCGGTTACCAGCAATCCGCCAAGGAAAAAGAGACCCATAGCGACCCAGTCATATTCCTTTACTTTCGGCGCCAGCAAATAACTGATCAAGGCTGAGAAAACGACCATGAAGCTAAGACTGAACTTGATCAGCAGTTTGTAATCCTGCAATTTGCCAGCTAATTTTAAAGAACTCGATTGCTTCACGGTCTGCTCCATATCTTATTTTGTTCGATGCCCTGACTATTGATCAGGGCATCGAAGATTCTTTACTTATTCATCAATGCGCGCTCTCATGACTACCCAGCGGCTCGGTCTGCGGAATGAAGTCGGCACCGTCCTTCGCGTAGTCATAAGGCCAGCGGTGAACTTCGGGAATTTCACCAGGCCAGTTGCCGTGTCCGGGACGAATAGGCGCAGTCCATTCAAGCGTAGTTGCATTCCAGGGATTTCTGCTCATCACTCTTCTGCCCTTGAAGATGGAGTAGAAGAAGTTGAATACGAACAACAGCTGAACTGCAAAAGTGATGATCGCTACAGTGGAGATGAACTGGTTCAGCCCGCCGAACTGGTTGAACTGTACCCAATTGCTGTAGTCCATGTAACGACGGGGCATACCAGCCAGACCTTCGTAATGCATAGGCCAGAAGATCAGGTAAGCACCGATCAGCGTAACCCAGAAGTGAATGTAAGCCAGCGTGTTGTTCATGTAGCGGCCATACATTTTCGGGAACCAGTGGTAGATACCCGCAAACATACCCAGGATACCGGATACACCCATTACGATGTGGAAGTGGGCAATCACGAAGTAGGTATCGTGAAGCGATATATCTAATGTAGAGTTACCAAGGAAGATACCGGTCAAACCACCGGAGATAAAGGTGCTGACGAAGCCGATGGCAAACAGCATAGCAGGCGTAAACCGGATATTACCGCGCCAGAGCGTTGTCAGCCAGTTGAACACCTTAATAGCCGAGGGAACAGCGATCAGCAGCGTCAACAGTACGAATACAGAACCCAGGAAAGGGTTAAGACCCGTGACGAACATGTGGTGCGCCCAAACGAGGAAGGCCAGGATGGCGATCGCAAACATAGACCCAACCATCGCCATATAACCAAAGATCGGCTTGCGGGCATTGATCGACATAACTTCGGATACCAGTCCCATCGCAGGAAGGATGATGATATACACTTCAGGGTGGCCAAGGAACCAGAACAAGTGCTGGTAGAGGATCGCAGAACCACCTTCGTTCGGCAGCGCTTTCTGCGTGCTGGCAATAAAGATATCGGACAGGTAGAAGCTGGTGCCTGCATGACGGTCGAACAACAGCAGGATCAGACCGGAGAGCAGTACAGGGAAGGACAACACACCAAGGATGGCCGTGAAGAACAATGCCCATACAGTCAGCGGCAATCTTGTCATGCTCATACCCTTGGTACGCAGGTTCAGGATCGTCGAAATATAGTTAAGATTACCCAGCAGGGAAGAGACAACGAACATCGCCATCGCCACGATCCACAGGTCCATACCTGTCTTGGATCCATCTGAGGCATCTCCCAGGGCGCTCAACGGAGGGTAAGTCGTCCAACCGCCGCTGGCAGGACCTGTTTCAACAAACAGAGAGCAGAACATGATTACGCTGGACAACAGGAAGAACCAGTAAGACAGCATATTCATCAGCGGAGACGCCATATCGCGGGCGCCGATCTGCAGCGGAATAAGGAAGTTGGCGAAAGTTCCGGACAAACCGCCGGTCAATACGAAGAACACCAGGATAGTACCGTGCATGGTCACCAGCGCATAGTAGAACTCAGGCTGGATCTGACCACCCTTTGCCCATTTGCTGCCCAGCAGGTCTTCCAGGAACTGGAAGTGTGCGTCCGGATAGCCCAACTGAAGGCGGAACAAGACAGACATCAAACCACCGATGATAGCCCAGATCATCCCTGTGATCAGGAACTGCTTGGAGATCATCTTGTGATCCTGACTGAATACATATTTGGTAATAAACGTCTCTTTGTGATGATGAACGCCATGCTCATCATGGTGCGCGTCATGAGTGGTTACCACTTCAGGATGTCCGTGCAATGTTGCTTCGTTGCTCATGAGAAATCTTATTTTATATTACCCCGAGGTTGTTCGTTGATTTGGATTCGATAATTATTTCTGTGCCACCAGTTTCTTAGCTGCATCGACAGGAGTTGCTGCCGTCTTTGTCGAATCGGCTGCCTTTGCAGGAGCAGAAGGATCCTTGTCAGGGAATACCTGGACATAGTTAGGCTTTTGCTTAGCCAGCCACAGCAGGTACTGCTCATGCGTCACCACTGTTACGACGCCGCGCATGGTGTAGTGACCTTTACCGCACATCTGGTCGCAAGAGATTTCATATTGGAAATCAGGGTTGTTATGGCTCTTCTTAGCTTCCTCGGTCGTGAACTTGGGGATAAACCACATCGTCGTAGGCGTACCGGGAACAGCATCGATCTTCTGACGGAACTCAGCCAGACCAACGTCATGGATAACGTCCCGGGAGTTGACGATCAGCTTCACAGGCTTGTTCACTTCAACATACATCTCGTTGGTTACGACCACGTCGTCATGCGTATTGGCGTCATCCCACAGCAGACCAAGGGAGTTATTATCCTTATCGCTGATATTCTGATAGTATTTCTTACCGAAGACACCGTCTTTACCAGGGTAGCGGAAGATCCAGCCGAACTGCTTGCCGGTTACTTCGATCTGGAGCGAATCGGCAGGAGCGTCGCCTGTGATACGGAACCAGTAGAAGAGACCGAAACCAACCAGGACGGTCAGCGCGATGGCAGGAACTACCGTCCAGACCACTTCCAGACGATTGTCATGAGGAAAGTAGTGCGCCTTTCTCTTTTCGTTGAATTGATATTTGTAAGCAAACCAGAAGAGCAGGATCTGCGTGATCACAAACACGATACCAGTGATGGTGATCGTGATGTACAGCATCGTGTCGATCTGCTGGCCGTGAACGGAAGCCGATTCCCCGAGGATCTTACCACGGAAAAGCTCGTTGCACCACCACACCCCGATCAGCCCCAGTATAAGGAACACGATCATCAGGAAGCCATTGACACGGTTATTTTGCTCAAAATTCTTCTTTTCTCCCTTCAATACACCAACATACTCACTTGCCTTTGCTATCTGGAAGGTGATGAGGAAACCTAACAACAGGATCAGTATCAGAAAAAACGTAGACATGATATTTAAATGAGTTTAAGTATGATGTATAATACTTTCTTTCAGGAAAGGGTGGTTCTTCGCAACCATCGGGAACTTACTCAATACCCGGCCCGTCTGCAGCATGATCAACCCAACAAAGCCAAGCGCCAGACCAAAGTCAAACAGGTTCAGCGGAACTGTATTTGGAGAAGTTGAGCCAAAAACCATTTGATAGAGATCGAGCCAGTGTCCGAAGATCAAAAGTACGGACATAAACGTTACCGTGCCCCAGTTCCTCTTCGAACCACGCTTCATCAGGATGAGCAGCGGAGCTACGAAGTTGATAATCAAGTTGAGATAGAAGATTCCCTGGTAAGCGCCTTCAAAACGGGTCTTGAAATAGATCGTTTCTTCGGAGATATTCGCATACCAGATCAGCATGAACTGGTCAAACCAGAGGTAGGTCCAGAAGATCGAGAAGGCGAACTGGAACTTACCAAGATCGTGCAGATGCTCCTCGTTGACATATTCAAGATAACCCTGGTTCTTCAGATAGATAACAAAGATCGTGATCAGCGCCATACCCGAAACAAAGGTGCTCGCAAAAGTGTACCAGCTGTACATCGTGGAGAACCAGTGAGCATTCAGACTCATCAGCCATAACCAAGGTACGACAGAAGCAACCGTCAACGCGAACCAAACGATGTAAAGAGCCGCCCAAACGGTATTCTTAAAGATATACTTTTTACCTTCTTCGATGCTTAGCGGAGTGTCGTCGATAGAACGCGAGATCTGACGCATTTTATAACCCAGTACGCTCCAGAGACCAATCGTCAGGATAGTATAGGTAGTAAAGAATCCTTTGCTAAGGAACCCGGACTTCGCGCTAAGGTCTTTGTATTTGGCGACGGCAGCAGGATCCAGCCATTCGTAGATTGCAGTGTGTCCGCCAAAGACCAGGCACATCAGAACGATAAAGGTGATGATGCCGATCGGGATGACGGAAGCGGAGATCGCTTCTGTCACGCGGCGGAAGGCCATCTGGAATCCACCCATTGCCAGCGTAGTGGCGCAGAAGAAGAACATCGCGGCATTCACGATCAGCAGGAAGTAAACGCTATTCTGGAGCAGGGCGGACCAGAAGCGGGTGCCTTGATCCTTCGTCCCGTATAGGATAAACCCGATGATCAGGGAAAGCACACCTACGCCTATCAGGCCAAGGGACCACTGCTTGTATCGGCCGGGTATTTCAAAATGTTCTTTAATGGAAGCCATTCGACAATGATTTAAATATATTCTTTAATCCGGTTGAACCTTAATTTTTATTACTTTTTGGCTGCGGTGGAATCGGAACCGGCCGCTGCGCCGCTGCTCTTGCCTGCGTTCTGCTTGGACTTGATGTAAGCAATAACCATCCAGCGTTGTTTGGTATTGATCTGGGAGGCATAGCTTCCCATTTTATTCTTACCATACGTTACAGAATAGAACATCTGACCTTCAGGCATATTCTCATACTGAGCCTGACCAACCAGCTGTGCGGGTTTTGCAGGGAAAGGACCATCGCCGCTCTTGTAGAGAGGACCGTTGCCGTCCAGCTTGGGACCGTGGCAGATCGCACAGTTGACCAGGTAGAGACGCTCCGCTTCTACAGTATCCATAGAAGTCAGCGGATTCTTTACCTGCTTTGAAGCTACATAGTTGGTGCTGTCGCCAGGAACATCCTTCGCGATCAGGAAAGGAAACAACTCCCCTCTCTTGATGGTACCCGGAACAGGCGTATTGCTGTAATGAATGCCTTGCTTCAACCATTCGGCTTTTTGCTCTTCAGTTACCGAGTAGGTCTCGATAGCCCGGCTATAGGCCATATCCGGCATGTAAATCTTTCCGGGATTACGCCGTACGTCGCTGCAACTTACGATAGCGGAAACCGCAACTACGATCAATGCTAAGATGGATATTTTTTTCATGCTATATATTCTTAGACTAGTTCAGTCCCTGTGTGTTATAAGGTAATTTGTCCGTGTCGTAACGTCCCAGCCACCAGCCGGTTTCCGCAACCTGTGTATTGATGTTTACAGCGCCAACACTTTGCAGGAAAGACGATACTTCAGCCTCATTTGTCTTCTCTGTGCACTCGATCACCATCGTAAACTGGTCGTCAGTAGCACGCAGGTTAAAATGGTGCTTGCGTACAAAAGGAGCCAGCTGACAGAGATAACAGAAAGTCAGTACCATACCTACCGCCGAGAACAAAACGGTCAACTCGAACGTAATAGGAATCCAGGCTGGCAGATCGAAGTGGGATTTACCACCAAAGTTGAGCGGCCAGTCACTGTTAAAGATCCAGCCGATACAGCTCAAGGCTGTTGTCGTACCGGTGATACCGTAAATGAACCCTGCCGTATGCAGACTTGTTTCCCGCAGACCCATGGCATGATCGAGGCCGTGAATGGGCATCGGCGTATAGACGTCATGTATCTTGTACCCCGCAGAACGTACCTTCTTAACGGCCGGGAACAGAACTTTTTCGTCTGTAAAAACGCCAACAACAAATTTTTTAACCGCCATACTATTTAGCTTTTAGCTCTTTTAAATCTTGATAATTCTTCGCCACCCGTCATCTGTTAATGACTAGTGTGCGTGCGCATGTTCATGTGCGAATTCTTCTACGCTTACCGTCTCACTTTCCGTCATCTTCTCTTTATAGGTGTTGCCAGCCTGCTTCAGGATATGCTTGATCTCGGCCACCGCGATAACCGGGAAGAACTTGATAAACAAGAAGTAGCAGGTAAAGAAGAGACCAAACGTACCGACATAGAACCCAATTTCCCAAATGGACGGCGCATAATACGTAGCCCAGGAGCTTGGCAGATAGTCGCGATAGATAGAGGTAACGATGATTACAAAGCGTTCGAACCACATACCGACGTTTACGATCACAGACATGAAGAATGTGACAGTCAGGTTACGACGCATCTTACGGAACCAGAAGATCTGCGGAGACAACACGTTACAACCCATCATCAGGTAATAAGACCAACCGTAGGGACTGAAAATATTCACACGGTTCTGAGCGAACTCATAGCCTTCAAATTTGTTCTGTCCATACCAGGAGATGAAGAGCTCGGTCAGGTAGGCAACACCTACGATCGAACCGGTCAGGACGATGATCTTGTTCATCACATCGACGTGCTCCATCGTGATATAGTCTTCCAGCTTCAATACCTTACGGGTGACGATCAGCAGGGTCTGTACCATCGCGAAACCGGAAAACACGGCGCCCGCAACGAAGTAAGGAGGGAAGATGGTTGTATGCCAGCCGGGGATAACCGAGGTTGCGAAGTCAAAGGATACGATAGTGTGTACCGAAAGTACCAGCGGGGTACTCAGACCGGCCAACACGAGCGACAAGGCTTCATGACGCTGCCAGTGCTTGGTAGAACCTGTCCAGCCAAAGGCTGCGACACCGTAGAAGGCCTTTCTCCACTTGAGCTTAGCGCGGTCACGGATCGTCGCCATATCGGGAAGCAGACCGGAGTACCAGAACAGCAGCGATACGGTAAAGTAAGTCGAGATGGCGAACACGTCCCACAGCAGCGGGGAGTTGAAGTTCGGCCACAAAGGTCCGCGGGTGTTGGGGTAAGGCATGATAAAGAAGGCCAGCCAGACACGACCCATGTGCCAGATCGGGAATTGACCCGCACACATAACGGCGAAGATGGTCATAGCTTCCGCGGCGCGGTTCACCCCTGTACGCCACTGCTGGCGGAACAACAGAAGGATCGCGGAGATCAGGGTTCCGGCGTGACCGATACCGACCCACCATACGAAGTTGGTAATATCCCAACCCCATCCGATAGTCTTTTGCAGGTTCCACTGGCCTACACCATATATTACCTGCGTGGTAACGGAGATAATACCGAAGATAAGACAGGCGACAGAGATGATGAAGCCAATCCACCAGCCGCGTGTGGGCGCGGCCTCTATAGGCCCGATGATGTCTTCTGTTACCTGATGATAATCTTTAGAACCGTCTACCAGCCCGGGTCTAACCTGTGATTCGTATCTAAATGCTGCCATAGTATTTTGAGCTTTTAGCTGTTGTTTCTATTGTTGACTACTATGAATGTTTTTCTGCTGTCGTTGTTTCTGCCTTTTCTTCCTCCACACCGAAGATCTTGTCTGCGTGACGAACCTTAGCCAGGTAGCTGACATTGGGCAGAGTGTGAACTTCTTCAATGACGTGGAACAGACGCTGCGCATTCTGGGCACGGGTTACGCTAACCAGCGCTTTGCTGTCATTGGCGTTTCCAAAGACGATAGCGTCCGTCGGGCAGGCCTGTTGGCAGGCAGTCTGGATGTCCTTCAGATCTTCCAGCGTCCTGTTCTCCTTCTTAGCCTTCAGTTTACCTTCCTGCAGACGCTGAACGCAGAACGAACATTTTTCCATCACACCACGGCTGCGGACAACCACATCAGGATTCAGAACCATGCGGGTCAGGTCGTCGTTCATCATGTGAACAGACGGATCGAGAACACCAACGGTCGATTGATCCTGGTTATTCGGGAAGCTGTCAGCGCCCGTGTAGTCAGCCCAGTTAAACCGGCGAACTTTATAAGGACAGTTGTTAGCGCAGTAACGGGTACCGATACAACGGTTGTAAGCCATCTGGTTCAGACCTTCATTGCTGTGGTTGGTCGCGTTTACGGGGCAAACGTTTTCGCAAGGAGCGTTGTCGCAATGTTGACACAGCATCGGTTGGAAAACAACCTGTACATCGTCCGCATCTTCCAGCTTGCCGCCGGGAGTAGAGAAGTAACGGTCGATACGAAGCCAGTGCATATCATGGTAACGCAGCACTTCACTCTTACCGACAACCGGAACGTTGTTCTCAGCGTGGCAGGCAACGACGCAGGCGCCGCAGCCAAAGCAGGTGTTGAGGTCGATCGACATACCCCATTTCATACCTGGCCTGTCGTATGTTGGATAGAGTGTACCCTGCTCTTCGAATTTTTCGACACCGCCAAAAGGCTTCAGTTCTTCTTCGCGCTCATCCAGGATAGTATTCCGGTTTTCGGTAAATTCTTCCAGGGTGATCTCTTTTACAACCTCGGTACGACCTTCGTAACCATTGTGCGTTTGCATCCGGGCTACTTCGAACATTTCGGCGTTCTTATCGAAATCAACCGTCGCGCCCGTAGAGTACCAGGAGACAGTGGTGCCGTTAAAGGCCAACAGCGGGAAAGCATTCTTACCAACCGTCTTACCGTCAACAGTTATCACCGCACGGCCAATATTGACCGCTGTATTTTCAGCCTTCGCGCTCTGACGGCCGTAGCCGACAGCAACCGCGATGGTATCGTTCTGTGTACCAGGAACGATCTCACAGGGGAGAGACAGTTCCTTTCCATTGACTTTCAACTTGATCACATAACGCTTGGGGTAAACTTCGTAACCATCGGCCTGACGGCGATCGGAAAGATCCAGGTTGAAGTGTTCCTTTGCGAAATGAGGAGATACGATAGCATAGTTGTCCCAGTCTGACTTAGTGATCGGATCAGGGAACTCTTGCAGCCAGGGGTTGTTGGCTTGTGCACCAAGACCAAGACCGATCGACTGATAAAGAACGACTTCCAGCCCTTCGCCCTTCTTAGCCCCGGCAACCGCAGAAGCAGCCTCGGAAAGCTTAGAGGAATTGAAGGGAGCGCCTGTTGCAGCAGCAGGAACAGCGGGCTCAACCACACCATCCTGAAGCGCCTTTTCGTAATTCTCAACACTGCCCAGCTTGCTGATCCAGTATTGCTTATGATATTCGTGATAAGATGTCTTGTTACCGCTCCACAGCAACAGCGTCTCTTCCAGCGGCCTTGTCTTGAACAGCGGCGCAATGGTTGGCTGAAGGAAACTGTAGTATCCGGATTTGGGTTCTGCGTCGCCCCAGCTTTCGAGGAAGTGAGGAGCAGGAAGCGCAAACTTCACCAGTTCGGTCGTTTCATCGATACGGTCATTGAAGGAGACAGAAACTTTTGTTTTTGCCAGACCGCTCTTGAATTTCTCTGCGTTATAGTAATCGTACGCGGGATTTACATTGTAGACCAGCAGCGCGCCAACCTTTCCGTCATTCAGATCGGCAACCAGGGATTCCATGTCGCTGTCGATACCCTGACGGGTCTGAATGGTGGAAGACCAGTCAACCGTTGTTCCGCCAGCGCCGATCGCTTCGTTGATCGCATTGACGATGATCTGAACGTTGACGTCATTGCTTCCGCTGACGACCAGGGCCTTTCCTTTATTTTCGGATAATTCTTTTGCAGCTTTCCTGACACCAGCCTTTACCTTCTCAGGCAAAGCAGGAGCCGTGACGGAACCACCCAGCTCAGCCAGCAGCGCCAGCGCTACGGCGCCAGTCTCTGAAGGACGATGCGTATAACGAGCGTCCGCATTAGCACCTGTCAGCGAAAGCATGCTTTCGAACTGGTAGTGCTTGCTCATCGTTGGGTTCTTCGCGTCGACCTTACGATTCTTGGCGTATCCGACGGAAAATTCCAGAGGAGAAAGCCAGGTACCGAGGAAGTCGGCGCCAAGGCTCACGATCACCTTTGCATTTTCAAACTTGTAAGAAGGGATCGCTTTCTTGCCATAGCTTGCTTCGTTGGCAAGGAGCAGACCGCTATAGGAATCGGCATCGTATTGTACGTGCTTGCTTCCGGGATATTTTGCGAGAAACTCGGAGATAGCCTGCTTTGTAGTAGGAGAGGTCAGGGTGCCGGTCAGAAGAACGACAGGGGCGCCGCCAAGACCTGCCAGCGCTTCGCCGACCATCTTGTCGAACGCTTCGAAAGTGCTGACCTCCTGGGCCTTTCCGTCGACGATCTGAACAGGGAAACGAAGACGGGCCGTATCATACAGATCCAGAACGGAAGCCTGTACACGGGCCGAAGTGCCGCCCTTTGTGATCGAAGACATCGTGTTACCTTCCAGCTTGATCGGACGACCGTCCCGGACCTTGGCGACGAGGGAAACGACATCACCGCCGTAAGTGTAAGTGGTAGCATAGTAGTCCGCAACACCGGGAATCGTATTTTCCGGTTTGTTGAGATAAGGAACTACGTGACGAACAGGCATCTCGCAGCTGGCAGCCAGTGTAGCGGCAGCAGTGCTGAAGCCTAAATATTTAAGAAAGTCCCTGCGAGGGGTCTTAGCGTCGAGCAATCCTTTTCCATCCAGGCCTTCCAACGGGAAACTCTCGTTGAATTCGTTTTCCGTCGATTTCTGAAACGCCTCACTATTATTGCGCTCTCCGAAACTTTGCCAGTATTTTTTGTCGCTCATATTCTGAGAAGTTAAACCCCCCGGGCTTCTCGGCCGCACCGGATCGCTTTTAAGGGGCTTGAAGTTTTACATAATATATAAATGATCTTCCAAAATTTTCCTTAGGGGTCTCCGTCTGTCGAAGACGTCGATTAGTAGTGACACTTCTGACAATCCGTACCGCCGATGTCTCTGACAGTGATGCTGTCCTTGGTTCCATTCTTCAGGTCCTGGTGGAATTTCTCATAGACGCTGTAGAACTTGTTGCCGCCATTTCCAGCAGAATCGGGAAAGTTAACCTTTGTAGTACGGTGACAGTTTACACACCAGCCCATGCTCAACGGAGCGAATTGCTTCACTTCGTCCATTTCCTGGATCGGACCATGACAGGTCTGGCACTGAACCTTACCAGCCTTGGTGTGCTGCGCGTGGCTGAAGAATACATGATCAGGCAGGCTGTGGATCTTTACCCATTCGACCGGCTTTGCATTGGCCGTGTTATAGGTGGAAGTCTTTGGATCGTAACCGGTATAGCTGTACAGCTTCTGGATCTCCTGGGTGCCATCGACCTCGCTGCCATCTTCACGATACAGCTTGGGACCCTTGGAATAATCGTTGATCGCAGCGTGACAGTTCATACAAACATTCAGCGGCGGAACCGTAGCGTGCTTGCTATCCATTGCATTGCTGTGACAATACAGACAGCTGATCTGGTTGATGCCCGCGTGAACTTTATGCGAGTAGAAGATTGGTTGTACCGGCTGGTAGTTCTGCTGACGGCCAAGACCGATCGCGCCGCTTACCACCCAATAGCCGCCCAAAACGAAGAGGACGAGAACCAGGAAAGTGATGTACACTTTGTTTCTCCAGAAAGGTACCGGCTCGTAAGCAGGAATCCCTTCCTTGTCGTCAGACAGCTTCTTAAGACTGCTGTTGACCTGGAGCAACACAAACATGATGATGGCGAGGATCAGCGTCAGGATACCATAGAGCAGCGTGTTGTCGCTCTCTGGCTTCGCAGAACCGCCGCCCGCTTCAGGAGTAGCTGTAGGAGCTTTGTAGGTTTCAACGTAATTAAGGATGGCATCGATCTCCTTGTCGCTAAGACTTGGGAAAGTGCTCATCGCTGTCTTATTGTACTGTGTGTACAGCTGGTTGAAGTACGCATTTCCAGATGCCAGCACCTTTGTGTTGTTGTGGATCCAGTCGTGCAGTAATTTCTTATCCGGCACACGGGAAGTTACCCCCTGCAGAGCTGGACCAAGAACTACCTTAACCGGACTGTGACACGAAGCGCAATTGGATTGGAAAAGAGCCTTACCGTCTTGTGCAAATGAGCTATATCCTAGTAATACCAGAGAGGGGAGAAGGATACTGAATAAAAGCTTTCTAACAATTGGTCTATGGTGAATCATATATACAAAATGTTGTATAAATGTGGAAAAATCTCCTTAACAGGTTGCAAAAATAAGCCAGGATTTTAACAATATATCAACATGCTCAAAATTTTTTTTCCCTTTCTGGGCGTGGATTTCAGCGCATTACGCCAAATCGCCGTGACCTTCTGTCATAGTAATGTCAACAAACCTCGTGTAGAAATTTAGTCTCGATTCATCCCTGGTGACGTAGTTTTGGTCCATGAACAGGATTGCCATTTTTGCCTCGGGAGCCGGTAGTAACGCGGCTAAAATCATTGATCATTTCAAAAATCACCCAAAAATTCACGTTGGTCTGGTCCTCGCCAGTAAAGCCAATGCGGGTGTCATAAACGTTGCCGCTGAAGCAGGTATTGCCTCTTTGCTCCTCGAAAAAGATCTTTTTTTCAACAGCTCCCATTATATCGATCTTCTTAAAGAAGCCAATATCGACTTCGTCGTTCTGGCCGGATTCCTGTGGAAAGTACCCTCCAACCTCGTTCAGGCCTTTCCCGGCAGGATCATCAATATACACCCCGCCCTCTTACCGAAATATGGCGGCAAAGGCATGTACGGACGCTTTGTACACCAGGCCGTAGTCGACGCCGGGGAAAAAGAGACTGGCATCACCATCCATTATGTCGACGAACAATACGACCACGGAGAAGTCATTTTCCAGGCCCAGGTACCCGTCGAACCCGGAGACACGGCAGAGACCGTGGCCGCCAAGGTCCATGATCTCGAACACGCACATTTCCCCGGAGTGATCGAAGAAGTGATCAATCTCCGAAATTCTCGTTAAAAATTCTGACGGGACAGCCTCTTTTGCCGTTTTGATAGTAATATCACTCTTTAAAAACACAGCCATTGTCTTTTTCTACCTATAAGGGCTTACTGATCGGTGTATTTCTCGTTTTCTGTGCTGTCGGCAGCGTCTTTGGGCAGATCAATCTGCATGGTACGGTTTATAATATGTACCGCACAAAACCGCTGGAGGCGGTCAGCGTCATCACCTCCTCGGGTAAGGGTACCACGACTGATTCCAACGGCTATTATTTCATTGTCGTAAAACCGGAAGACTCTATCTCCTTCTCTTATCTAGGCCGTCTTACGGCAAAGTTCCCCATCTCCGCCATCAATACGAACAACAGCTTCGACATCGCGCTGCACGTCGATCCTACGGAATTGAAGGAAGTAAAGGTCATGCCGCGGAGCTATCATACGGACTCGATACAAAACAGACAGGACTATGCCAAGCTGTTCAACTATAAAAAGCCGGGTTTTAAAGTAAGCCAGGGCAATGGCATGGGCGGCGGCGCCGGCGTAGACCTGGATCAGCTGATAGAGTTTTTCAACTTCAGCGAGAAAAGACGCAATACGGCGACAAAGGCAAGACTCATCGACGAAGAACACGATAAGTACGTGGACCACCGGTTTAACCGAAGCATGGTTCTGAAGATCACCAAACTGGAAGGAGACAAGCTGGATACGTTTATGGTCAGATATCGCCCCTCCTACGAGTTTTGCGTAAGAGCCACGGACTATGACCTGATGGAATATGTCAAGCTTGCTTTCCGGGAAGATCAGAAAGACCGGAAAGACCGTCCCTGATAAAACCCCCACCATATA
This sequence comes from Chitinophagales bacterium, assembly GCA_015654595.1. Taxonomy (GTDB): domain Bacteria; phylum Bacteroidota; class Bacteroidia; order Chitinophagales; family Chitinophagaceae; genus Puia. The sequence goes on from JAATGQ010000002.1 coordinate 60,143, forward strand.
TGGATCAGCTTACACTGGGTATCGGCACCCGACTTCAGCACGCACAACTGGGCCCCGGCGTCATCGTTGGCGTCCGTTATGCCGGCTATCTGATTTCTTTTATCCACCACGGCACAAAGGAGATCAAAAAGGATGACCCCAATCTGGAAGAGATCATTCCGGAAAATGTTTCGGAAGAAATAGAGACACATTCGGAAGTGGAACGTTCCCTGCTGGACATCCTGCGGTTGTGGAATGGTTCTACAGAAGTTGTCGCACTCGGCGATAAATGGAAAGGCGGAACCATGATCCTTCAGTCCGGCGACAAGAGTATAAAACCAAAAGAGATCCCCATCGATGTCTTCTTTCACAAGATCGTGATGGCAAGGGACAGACTACGGGTCCTCGAACAGCAGATCAACGCCCACAAAGGTCTCAGCGATGAGGAAAAAGTCAACCTGCAACAGTATATCACCCGGATCTATGGGTCCTTCACCACATTCAATGTGCTCTTCAAGAACAAGGAACACTGGTTTATCGGAGAAAAAGGCGCTGGAGAGTAGAGCAAAAAGGTATTAATCGTACTAAGGGTTATTACATAAAAATCCTCCCTTTTTGGGGGAGGACGCACTAATCAGTTCCATAACCATTAAACCTTATCCTATTTACATAAAGATAGGTAATCTTATTTTACCTGTCAAGTGCTGTGCACGAATGGTGCAAAACTTGACCGCCTTAGTATGCTGATGAAATTTTCCCTAAGAGGTACGAAAGATACTTTTTAGTAGGACATAAGCTTTATTACATAATCCTCCAGCCTTGCACTGGCCAGAAAGTTTTTTTCCAGCTGACCGTTAAAAGGCACAGGCGTGTCCAGGGAAGCGCACCGATACACAGGCGCGTCCAGCAGATGAAAGCAATTCTCCCCGATCCAGGCTGCCACTTCCGCGCCGACACCACCCGTCAATGTGGCTTCATGCAATACAAGCACTTTCCCGGTTGCAGCAACAGCATTGCTGATCGACTCATAATCCAGCGGCAGCAAAGTCCGCAGATCCAGTATATGAATGGATAATTCGGGGTGCGCCTTTGCGTAGTCCATTGCCCATACGACACCCGCACCATACGTGATAATGGAAAGATCAGACCCTTCCTGCACCAGCCGCGCCTTTCCGATCTCTGTCTCGTACCAGGCCTCAGGCACAGGCCCCGTCATACTGCGATAAAGCGCCTTGTGCTCGAAGAAGAGCACGGGATTTGGATCATTGATCGCCGCGATCAGTAGCCCTTTCGCATCCATCGGCGACGAAGGATAAACAACCTTCAGACCCGGCGTATGCACAAACCAGGACTCGTTACTCTGTGAATGAAACGGCCCGGCTCCAACACCCGCGCCGGTTGGCATCCGGATGACGACATCCGCCGCCTGACCCCACCTGTAGTGGATCTTTGCAAGATTGTTTACAATCTGGTTAAAGCCTGCCGTGACAAAGTCCGCGAACTGCATCTCCATCACACTCTTGTATCCCTCCAGGCTAAGCCCCAACGCACATCCTACAATAGCGCTCTCGCAAAGAGGCGTATTCCGCACTCTCTGCCGGCCATATTTTTCTACAAACCCTTCGGTAATTTTAAAGGCGCCGCCATATTCTGCAATATCCTGCCCCATCAGGACAAGATTGGAATGACGCGCCATGGATTGATCCAGCCCCTCGCTGATAGCATCGATGAGGCGCTTTTCGGGAGCACCGCTCTTCGACGCAGCCCCGCGAACCCGCGCAGGACTACCGTCTTCAGCATCCTCTGCGTCAGCCTCCGGGTCGCCATGGTCCGGGACCTCTCTGCCATCCTCCTCCGCACCAAGCGCGGCCTCTACCGCCGGCGCAGGCGCATATACATCCCCGACCTCGGCTTCTGTATCCGGCACGATCGACACCGCTTCCAACACCCCGCTCAACTCGGACTCGATATATTGCCTGATCTCTTCCCGGATATGCCCCATCGCCTCCTCATACAGCACCCCTTCCTCACGAAGAAAAGTTTCATAGTTGACAACAGGATCCTTCTTCCCCCAGTCTTCCAGCAGTTCGGCCGGAACATACTTTATCCCGCTGGCCTCTTCATGCCCACGCATCCGAAAGGTCATACATTCGACAAGATAAGGCCGCTGGTACTTGATACAGTATTCCCGAATCCCCCTCAACGTGTCATGGACGGTTAAAATGTTATTCCCATCGATCCTCACCCCCTCCATCCCGTAGCCCTCGGCTTTATACACAAGGCTCTCACACCGGTATTGCTCCGACACCGGCGTACTCAGCCCATACCCATTGTTCTCGATAAGAAAGATCACGGGAAGATCCCAGACAGATGCAACATTCAGCGCCTCATGAAAATCTCCTTCGCTCGTTCCGCCATCTCCGGTAAAAACCAGCGCCGCATGTTTTTCGCTCCGGAGCTTATAGGCCAGCGCGATCCCATCGGCTACCCCAAGCTGAGGCCCAAGATGCGAGATCATCCCGCAGATACCATGTTCCCTGCTTCCAAAATGAAAACTTCTTTCCCGGCCCTTGCTATACCCCTCAGGGCTTCCCTGCCACTGCAGGAATAACTTTGACAAAGGCATCCCGCGGCTGGTAAACACACCCAGATTACGGTGCAGCGGAAGGATCCATTCCTCCGGATTCATCGCCAGCGTGGCGCCAACGGCGATCGCTTCCTGCCCGATACCGCTAAACCACTTGCTGATCCTGCCCTGGCGCAACAACACCAGCATCTTCTCTTCGATCATCCTTGGCAGGATCAGACTTTTATACAAATGAATAAGCTCGTCGTTGCTGTAGTTTTTTCTGTCGAATAGCATTTTCTTCCTGTCTGTTTTTGAAGTGTCAGTACCTATCCCTCTGCCGGGCCTCATCCCTGTCCTTTTCCTTGTAAAGAATAGACGTCAACAGCGACAACAACAGGCTGAACAAAAGCGCCCAGCCAAAGCCGTCCACATGAAATCCATTGACAAACCTGCCAGCAAGCAATACGATCAAGGCGTTGATGACAAATAGAAAAAGACCAAAGGTCAATATCGTGATCGGGAGTGTGAGGATGATAAGCACCGGTTTCAACAGATAATTCATAACAGCCAGCACCAGCGATAAGACTATCGCCGTCCAGAAAGTGTCTATATGAATACCGTGCAGAACAGAAGACAACGCGAATGCAACTACCGCCGTAATTACAATGCGGAGCAGGAAATTCATGGAAATCTTTTGTTCAAGTTAAGCCAAAATCACACCACAACCAACTCGAAGAATTCCTCGGGATTCAGATATTTTTTCGCCAGCACCTGCAGCTCTTCCGGTGTAATGGTCTTGATGATACGGACCCCTTCCTTAAAATAGTTCTCATCCAGGCCATTCAACAGGATATTCTTCCAGCGCCCAGCCACCTGAAAAGGACCATCCAGATCACCCAGGATCGTACCGATCGCAAAGTTCCGAGCCATCTGCAGCTCCTCCTCGTCGATCAGTTCTTCCTGCATCAAACGCATTTCTTTATAGACCTCATCGATCGTAGCCTGGCAAACTTCTTTACCCGCCTCCGTAGAGATCAGCCATGCGCTGTCCTGGATATTGTTGACCAGGTAGCTGTAGATCCCGTAAGTATACCCTTTATCCTCGCGGATATTGGTCATCAGCCTCGAACCAAAAAAGCCGCCAAACACGTTGTTCAATACCTGTACGGACTGAAAGTCGGGATGGTGACGATTCGGGAAATTACGCGCGATCCGGATAGAACCCTGAACGCCATTGGGATCATTGTTGATGTAGTATTTCTTTTCTGTAGCAGGCATAACCTTCGGACCCTTTATGCCGCTGAAGCCAGCCGGTGCATGAAAAGGCAGTTTGCCAAAACTCGCTTCCAGCTGCGCAATGATATCTTCAGGCATCTTTCCGGCAACCATGATCCGGCAAGCGCCGTTCTGGTAGTTCTTTTTATAGAAAGCCTGCAGATCAGCCCGCTCCAGCCCCTGAAAGTCTTCCAGTTGGCTGTATTTACCATAAGGGTGTTCAAATCCGTAAAGATAGGAGTCGATCAGCCGCGCCGCGACAAAGTCGCTTTTCTTCAGACTCACCTGCAGCCGCTGCTGTGCATTCTTTTTATATATGTCCAGCTCTTCCTGCGGAAAGATGGAGTCGGTAACCAGTTCGGCCACCACCGGCAGCAGCTCTTTCAGATGCCTGCCAAGACAATGCAGCGTGATATCTGCCGTCTCATGCTGACTGGCACGGTTGAGGTAGGCGCCATAGTATTCGAAATGTTCGTTGATCGCAAAAGCGGTTCTGCCCGAAGTCCCGTTCTTCAGCAAAGCATTGGTAGCAGCCGCCACTCCATTCTTTTCTTCCCAGCTGTTGCCTGCGTCAAAGATCAGGCTGACCATCAGCGCATCCACATCCCCCATGTTGATCGTGTATACGGGAACCCCGTTGGTCAGGGTGTATTTTTTATAAGGCGGCAATTCCAGTGCAAATTCAATAGCGTCTTTTATCGGCGGAGCAATGGTCCTGTTTAGCATATTCTTTTTTTGAGCGCCCATTCTTAGTTCTGATTTTTACTGTGATAGTAAAGGGTATTGCTATTCTTCGGATCAAACAGGGCCTGGCTTGTGGTCAGGATCTGATCGGCTGTAATAGCGCGGTATTTATCCAGCTCGGTGTTCATCATATTGACATCCCCCAGCAGCTCATAGATCGCAAGGCTGTTCGCCCTGTTCATCACGCTCATGTCTTCAAATACGATCGCCGACTCGGTCTTGTTCTTTATTTTTTCCAGCTCTTTCTGGGAGATAGGCTCGGCACAAAGCTTCTGCAGCTCCTCTTCTACCGCCTTATCGGCATCGGCCAGGCTGACGCCCTTGATCAGCTTGCCTTCGATCACCACCAGCCCGGGATCAACGGACCCGGTATGATAACATTCGATCTGGCTAAACAACTTCTTTTCCTTGATCAGGGATTGATGCAGCCGAGAAGAAGCGCCGCCGCCCAATACCTCGGTGATCAGATCGGCGACATAATAGCCGGTCTCGATACGAGCCGCCATCGGATAACATTTGTACAAGGCGTCGATGGGCACATCAGCCGTTACCTCCAGCTTCCGGGCCTCCTGCTGACGAGGCTCCTGCGGCAGGTTACGCACATATTTCTCGCCGGAAGGGATATCCCCAAACCATTTTTCGGACAGCTGCCGGACCTGCCCGGTCGTCACCTTACCCGCCACCACCAGGATGGCATTGACAGGCCGGTAGTATTTGAAGAAGAAGTTTTTTACGTCCTCCAGCTGTGCATGCTCGATATGACCCAGCTCGGTTCCGATCGTCATCCACCGGTAAGGATGTTTGGTATAGATCAGCTCGCGCAGCTTGAACCAGACATCGCCATAAGGCTTGTTGATATAATGTTCCTTGAATTCCTCCATCACCACCTTCCGCTGTACCTCCAGACTCTTTTCGTCAAAAGCCAGCGAAAGCATCCGGTCGCTCTCGAGCCAGAACGCCGTCTCGATATTTTCGGCAGGAAGCTGGATATAGTAGTTCGTGAAGTCATTGGTCGTATAGGCGTTGTTTTCACCACCCGCCAATTGCAACGGCGTCTCAAAGTCTTCGATATTGACAGACCCGCCAAACATCAGGTGCTCGAAAAGATGCGCAAATCCGGTCCTTTTGGGGTCCTCATCCCGGGCGCCGACGTCATACAACACGTTTACGACGACCATGGGTGTGGATGCATCTTCGTGTACGATGACCTTCAGGCCATTGGCCAGTTGGAATTTATCAAATTTGATCATGGTTTACAGTCCTTTGTTTCCCCGCAGACGGAAAAAGTCCGCAGGAGGTGAAATATAAAGGATTGCAAATTAATGAAAGTTTACCTGATGCTTTTCACCTTGATCGTCAGTTCCAGGAGATCGGCGCCCCTTCGAACGATCAGCCTTACTTTCTGCCCTGAGCTCTGGAGTATGTTTTTATAGGTTTGTATGTTATTGCTAAGATTATTATTGACCCCCAGCAGAATGTCCCCCTCCTTCAGGCCGGCACTCTCCGCCGGCGAATTTTTCATCACATCCCCGACCCGGATCGAGCCATCCTCCCAATAAATCCCCAACCCGGTATAGGAATAGTCGAAAACATCCCGGAAATGCGAGTTGGGCACCAGGTAGATACAGCGCTGCGAATAGTTGATAAAAACGTTGAACCGGCGTAGGATATCATTTCCCACCAGCCCCCCAAGAGTGGGATAGGAAGTCACATTGTATTGGTCATCAAAGACATAGCATGGCACTTTTCGGAACTTATAAGGCCCCACCCTCATTTCTTTCAGCGTCGTCAGCTGCATGATCGCCTTCCCTCCAAGCCCCTGCGCCGGCGTATAATACAATTTTTTCCGGGTATCCAGCAGGTTGCTGTCCGCCGCAAAATCAGTGGAAAGCAGACTGCAGAGACCGGCGCCGGTATCGAAGTAAAAGCGGGCTGTCGACTTCCCACCATCCTCCATCTGCGCATCGATGATCGGCAGGTTCGCGATGATCGGATGTAGCAGATGCCCACCCCTGGGATACCGGAAGGCCCCCTTTGACCAGACGGAAACCCGCAGACTGTCGTAATCGATCCCGACGATATAGCGGGAAAAAAAGCTAAAGCCGATGATCCCATCGATCTTCTCGCCGTATACGCTGGTCAGGATATCATAGTCGTTGACATGAAAATCCAGGCTGTCAACCGTCAGACCCGGCAGACGAAGCGACTGGTTGTATACGAAGCGGCATTGACGAATACCCGCAATACCCAGAATCGTCCGGTCTGAAAGCTGAGGCACCAGCCGAAGCCGGACGCAAGTCCCGGAATCCAGCGAGATGCCTCCGCTGCCGGTATCGAGAATAAAATTCAGCGTATCGTCAAAGCCTTGCAGCTGCGCCTTCATCAGGATGACCCCGCCCGTAAACACAGTAATCGGGAAAGAAGACACAAGACGGGCCGGTTTGGCAATAAACCTTTCCTGGGCCCTGGCAAACCCCGTCGTAAACCAGCAGCAATAAACGAGCACAAGGACGAGCAGGCGTCCCCTGCGGAGGATTCCGCAGAAGAGGTGTTTTTTCTGGCAAAGCATATGAGCAGACGTTAGAGGTGTTTACTAAATATAACAATAAAAACCGGTATGTCCCGGTTTTTATGATAACTGTCAGAATTCAGGTTTGCGGTGTACATTTGTGAGTCAAAGGCTAGTTATGAATCTGTCCAATCTATACGAGAAAGCGCTGAAATTTGAGTTTCTGGATCAGGAGGAAGGCATTTTTTTATTCGAACACGCTCCGCTGACGGAGCTGATGTATGTAGCAGACACACTTCGCAAGATCCAGGTCCCGCACGGGAAAGTTACCTGGCAGATCGACCGGAATGTCAATACGACCAATGTCTGTATCGCCAACTGTAAATTCTGTAATTTCTACCGCATACCCGGTCACGCCGATGCCTATATCACCGACATCGACACCTATAAAAAGAAGATAGAAGAAACTATCCGCTGGGGCGGATACCAGCTGCTGCTGCAAGGCGGCCACCACCCCGACCTTGGCCTTAGCTTTTATACCACCTTGTTCCGCCAGCTGAAGGAACTCTACCCCACGCTTAAGCTACATACCCTGGGACCGCCAGAAGTGGCGCATATCGCCAAACTGGAAAAAATGTCCCACCACGACGTGCTGCTGGCCCTTAAGACCGCAGGTATGGACTCCCTCCCCGGCGCAGGCGCAGAAATCCTCGTCGACCGGGTCCGCCGCCTGATCAGCAAAGGCAAATGCGGCTCCCAGGAATGGCTCGACATCATGCACGAAGCCCACAAACTCCGCATAACCTCCAGCGCAACGATGATGTTCGGTCACGTCGAAACCCTGCAGGAAAGAATGGAACACCTGATCCGGATCAGGGAAGTCCAGTCCAGAAAACCGGAAGACGCAAAAGGCTTCCTCGCCTTTATTCCCTGGACCTTCCAGGACGTCGATACCCTGCTGACCCGTATCCGCGGCGTTCATAACCTGACCACCCCTGACGAATATATCCGCATGATCGCCATCAGCCGTATCATGCTGCCCAATGTCAAGAACATCCAGGCCTCCTGGCTGACGGTTGGTAAAAAGACCGCCCAGCTCTGTCTGCACGCAGGCGCAAACGATTTTGGCAGTATCATGCTGGAAGAAAATGTGGTCAGCGCAGCCGGCGCCCCCCACCGCTTTACGGCAAAAGGGATTCAGGAGGCCATCCGCGAGGCAGGTTTTGAACCCCAACTGCGTAATCAACAGTACGAATGGCGTGACCTTCCTTCCTTTATGGAAGAACAGGTCATAAACTATTAAATTTCAATATATAAGTATTTACCCTGGTTTTTTTTGTGGTTGCAGAAACTTAAACTGCTGATTTTGCGTTCCTATAAGCGAAGCCCTTACTCATATTCATGAAAAGCCCCTTTCGCAAATTAATACGTATATCAGTAGTCTTATTGGTGCTGGTGCTTCTGTTCAATTTTTTCGGGTATTATTTCAACCATATAAAATCCCTCGAAAACAAAGAACTGATAGAAGCCATCAATCGTTCAGGCCACCAACAGACCCTCAGCCAGCGCATTGCCAAAGAGTCCATCCTTCTGTTGCACAATCCCGGCGCACGTAGCGCCGAACCGATCAGGGACACGCTAAACGAAAGCCTCACCGCTTTTCTCTATAACCAATCTCTGCTCATGCAGCAGGCCAGCGAGACCCCGCCTCCTGTTCCCGGGCAGATCTTTCAGATCAAGCTGCTGCTTTCCTCCAGCCAGCCCTACTTCCAGACCCTGGTGTCTACTGCCCGGGAACTGATCCGCTCCGACTCGGCCAGGCTGGTCGCCGATAAAAAGGTATACCTCCACAACCTGCTTACAAATGACAGGAGCTATAACCAGATACTGGGAGAAGTGAACGAAGACTATTCGATGCTGATCAAAGAGAAGAACAAGGAGGTCGCCACCGTCGATACCGGCAAGTTGATCTCCCTCGTCGCTGCGATCGTCGGTCTGATCATCCTGGTACTGGAACCGGCATTCAAAAAAGGAGAAAAGAATTACAACGACCTGCAAAAAGCCCGCAACGACCTGCTCAACGAAAAGAAATTCCTGGCCTCGATCCTGCAGTCCCAGACCAATTACGTCATACGCATTAATCGCGCCGGCCACTTCACCTACGCCAATCCCGCCTTTCTCAATACGTTCGGCTACACCGAGCAGGAGATACAAAATGTTCTTTTTTACACGACTATTTTTCCAAAAGACCTCGTCCGCTGTCAGCAGGTCGCCAACGACTGCTGGAGAAACCCGGGAAAGATCACCCGCCTGCAGATCCGCAAGCCGATAAGCCATTCCCGGGAGTTCCTTTGGACAGAATGGGAGTTCCTGGCCCTGCCCGGCGAGAAAGGACAAGACGCTATCGAAATACAGGGTATCGGTTCCAATATCTCGGAACAGCGGCATATGGAACAGTCCCGTGAAGAAGCCATCCGCGCCCTTTCCTATGCGCTGACCTACGCCAAAATGGGCTCCTGGAAGATCGATTTTATGAGCAACGAGTTCCTCCTGAGCAAGGAGCTGAAATCGCTGCTCGCGATGGATGAGGAAGACCCCGACAAGATCACGATCGACGGCTTTATCCACCTCTATATCGTACCGGAGGATTTTAACCTCGTTACCGAAGAGATCGCCAAAGCGCTGCAGTATAGGGAAACCCCCGGTTACGAAACATCCTTCTCCTGCCGCGTCATCACCAAACAAGGATGGATGCGCTATCTGTCCGTAAAAGGAAAGATCGGCGACGACCAGATGCAGTTCGGGATCGCCCAGGACATCACCTTGCAGAAGGAATCGGAAAACGCGCTGCTCAACAGCGAACAGAAGTTCCGCCTTCTCGCCGAGAACTCGGAAGACATCATCAGCGTCCACGCCATCGACGGCACGATCTGGTACCTCTCGCCCTCCGTCACCTCGGTACTGGGTTATGAAGTCGACGACGTGATCGGCCGGTCTTTCGAACAGTTCGTACACCCTGAAGACCGCCGGAAGTTCATCCCGGCAGACCAAATCCCCGGCTTCGCCGAAGGAACCTTTAACCAGACCCTTCCCAGGATCAACGAACGGTCCGTCCGCAACGGCGGCCTGTCCCTTCCCGAAGGAAGTATCACCGTCCGGTACCGGATCCTCCGCAAGGACGGCGTCTATATCTGGCTCGAAAGTATCATAAAACCGATCGTCGACGAAGAACAACTCGTCAAGGTCATCTGTACTTCCCGAAACATCACCGATCAGAAAATAGCCCAGGAAAAACTCAAACGAAAAGACCATCTGCTCCACGCCGTAGCACAGGCAACACATTCGCTGCTCATCAATACAGACCTTCAGGCCGCCATCACGGAATCGATCCAGATGCTCGGCAGCACGGCAATGGTAAGCCGGGCCTACCTCTTCCAGAATCACTTCGACGAACAAAATCAGATATGGTACTGCACCGGTATACACGACTGGACGGAAAACCCGATCCATACCCGGATGAACCAACCCCATATCCAATACATCACCTTCGACAGCATCCGGAAAATAGTCGAGCCCCTACAGAAAAAACAGCCCTTTGTCAGCTATACCAGTACCGAAACAGATCCGCAGCTGCGCGGGATATACGACAGAACCGGGGTGCTATCTGCTGTCGCAATGCCAATCTATTTGAACGACGGTACCTTCTGGGGGTTTATCGGATTTGACGAAATGCGTGAGGAACGCGAATGGTATGAGGCGGAATTTGCCATCCTTCGCTCCTACGCCTCCTCTCTCGCCGCAGCCATCGAACGGAAACAGATCGAACTGGAACTCGTACAGGCCAAGGAAATGGCCGAATCCGCCAGCCACGCCAAGAGCGAGTTTATGGCGAATATGAGTCACGAACTCCGGACGCCAATGAACGGCATTATAGGATTCACAGACCTCGTACTGACCACAGAGCTGCAAAAGACGCAGCGCGACTATCTGCAGAACGTGAAAAAGTCGGCCTATGGCCTGCTCCAGATCATCAACGATATCCTTGACTTCTCCAAGATAGAAGCAGGCAAGCTGCTTATCGACCACACCCTCTTCAAACTGGACGAACTGATAGAAGAGACGATCGACATGCTCACGCTAAAGGCCTTCGAGAAAAAGCTGGAAATGCTCTACCGCGTCGATCCCTCGATCCCCTCCCAGTTCTTTGGGGACCCCGTCCGTATCCGGCAGATCGTCGTCAACCTGCTGGGCAATGCAATCAAGTTCACCAGCGAAGGCGAGATCCTCGTCTCAATTAAAAAAGCAGGCGTCCCCTATCACCGGGAAGGCAAGACCTTCCTCAAACTGGCGATCGAAGTCAAAGACACGGGGATCGGTATCCGCAAGGAAAAGCTACAGAAGATCTTCGAAAGCTTTACGCAGGCCGACACCTCTACTACCCGGAAATACGGCGGCACCGGTCTTGGCCTGACGATCTCCAGGAGCCTGGCCGAACTGATGGGGGGACACCTCTCCGTCGAAAGCGTACCCGGAGAGGGTAGCAAATTCAGCCTCCACCTCAGCATCGAAGTAGCCAACGAACAACCCGAAGTCCAACGCCCCGGAAAAGCCCTGCTGAAAAAAGTATTGATCGTCGACGATAACCAGAGCAATCTGCGGCTGATGGAAGAAATGTTCGAGTATTTCCATATTCCGGCCGTTATGGCTTCCTCCGGCGAGCAAGCCATGACCCTTATAAAAGAAGCCCGCCAGAAGAAAGATCCGTTCGAACTCATCCTTACCGACCACCAGATGCCGGGAATGGATGGGATCACGCTCGTCCGCGAGGTCAGAAAATCGCTGCCCGCCCCGGGGACGCCACAGCACTTCGTGATGATGCTGTCCTCGCTGGAGAAGAATATCTACCAGCACGAAGCGGGAAAGATCGGTATCAGCAAATTCCTCGCAAAGCCGGTCAAGATGCATGAGCTTTACGGCGCGCTGTTATCGCTGTTTGAGATGAACCTGCAGCAGGAAGGATACCAGATCGCCATGCCCGGGACCAGCATCGAAAAGATCAGCGAACAGACCAGTATCATGGTTGCCGACGACGACCCGATCAATATGCTGCTGATCTCGGAAGTGCTGCGCCGCATGGGCTTCGAAGTCATCCAGGTCAGCAATGGCCGGGAAGCGCTGGAAAGACTGCCGAACTGCGATCCTGTCTTGATCTTTATGGATGTCAATATGCCCGAGCTCGACGGCTATTCCACAACCCGTCAGATCAGGCAAATGCCGGAACCCTGGCGAAGCCTGCCCATCATCGCGCTGACAGCAGACGCTATGAAGGGGGACCGGGAAAAATGCCTGGAGGCTGGTATGAATAAATATATCTCCAAGCCCTTCCGACTCGAAGAGATCGATGAGGTGCTGAGACATTACACGCTGGTTGTATAGAGTTTCGGCCGTATGGAGCCCTGCGAGGACCTTTTAGAGGGAGCTATCGTCGGACCTTTAGTTTTCCGTCATGGCTAACTGCGCGTCTTCCTGGGGATCACCGTCCAATACGGTGAGGAGTATCTTCCATTCTTTGCCGTCCTGCTGAAGGATCAGCTCGACCTTTAATTTCTTCATATCTCCAACTCCTGGCAGCAGCAAGAAGACCACGCGGGTGTATTTCCTGTCTTCGACAGGAGTCTCGTATTGTCCGCTAAGGATAACTTTTTGCTGGTCACCCACCGTGATCAGGCTGTTGCTGAGCTGCCCATAAATTGCAGCAAATTTGCCTTTAGCTTCCTCGAACCGGGCAGTTTGGAGAACGGTGCAGACCCAACCCGCATGATTCGTCCCGGAGGTAAGGATAATCGTTCCGGACATCGCCCCGGGAAGCTGAACAGTCGATCTGTAACGGCTGGATTGCAGTGCCTGCGCTATCAAATCGCCTTTTATATGCTGATAACGACTGGGATAGTCCTGTATGACTTTCTCCAGAGCAGTCTGGGTAGTGTTGGAAAAGACGCCCTGACCGAAAATGGTTGCTGATACCAGCACCGGCGCCAAAGTAAGTATAACGCTTTTCATGGTAAGGATTTGCTGACAAGATACGCAGCGACTGCCAGGCTTGCAATAGCAAAATTACGAACAGGTTTAACACATTATTTTAAATAAAATCCGTAAATTAGATTCAATATTCTCTGAAAAGGTAAACGTTTACCCTTAAATCAATATCACAATGAAGAAAGACCAGCTCCAATTTGATGCCCGAAGAACAAAGATCTACAAAGATATTTATCGTCCATCCTCCAGGCCATCACGTCTTCTTGGCACCTTGCTTTCAATCATTCTCCGCGGCCAGTCTCCCGTTGGAAGCCCTGACGCGCATATTTTCCGTAAAGCAAAATAAGCGATAGATCACTCTACCGCTTATTTCCAATCTCGTTACCCTTTGTTCTACTAATACAGGGCGTACAGGCCATCCGGACCACGGAATCCACCGCCGCCTCCCGGACCGCCAGAGCCGCCACCGCCGCGGAAACGACCGCCGCCAGGGAACATCCCTCCCGGGCCTCTCCGTTGCTGGCCCTGGAAGTTATTCAGGTTATACGTGAATGTCAGCATCGCATACCGGCTGAGTGTATTCGTCTGCGTATAAGAGACCGCACCGTAGTTACCGACCGACTTTGCAACGGATTTATTCTTATCCAGCACATCGAACACGGTAAGCCGCAGTTCGCCATTCTTCTTTTTGAACAGCTGCTTCGCGATACTGGGCGTCAACAGCGGGATACTGGCATTAAACTGATTCGAATGGTTGTAGGTATATGTATAATCAAAGCTCGCCGCAATCAACCAGCCGTTGTTGGTATAAGCCGTGAACTCGGCAGACAAGGTTTCCGTAAAGGAGTTCAGATTGCTGCTGCTGCTGGCCTTGCCGCTCTTCGACGAATCGGATGAGGAAGACCCGCCGGAACTTGGGTTCCGGTTGATCGTATACCCCGTAGTCGACGCAAAATTCATATCGAAGTTCTTCTTGATATTCGTCGTCCAGTTGATCCGCTCGCTGATGTTTGTCACCTTTGTATATTCATGCAGATAGTTTCCAGCTGCCGCCGCAAGGGAATCGGTGGCCAGCAGGCTCTGACTCTGTGTGTATTTGAAATTGGTGATCAGGTTCAGGTTCGACTTCGGCGATTTCAGCGGGAAACCATAATTGAAAAAGCCATTGATATTATACGTACCGCCGAGGTTTACAAAAGTGCTGGTCTGACCCCCCTTTTCATTCCGGTAAACAGCCGACTGAATGTCATTGACGATCGTCGACGCATTCAGGGTGGCAAAGATCACCCGCTGACTACCGGGATCGAAGTTGGCGTACAACACCCGCAGACTATGGGTAAACTGGGGCTTCAGACCCGGATTACCTACCTGGTAGCTGATCTCGTCGGTCGTTGTCGTCAGCGGTTGCAACTGAGCCGCAGTCGGCGTTCCCGTTCTTCCCGTATAGTTCATCCGCAAATGCGAAGTGCTGCTAAAGGTATAGTTCAGGTTGACCGTTGGGGTATAATTGATATAGTTATGCGCCACGGTGAGGTCCTTTGTCGTATTGTTGCTGGTAAAGCTCGTCCACTGGATACCCGATCCGACAGACAGGTTCAGCTTCTGAGCTTGGAGCCGCCAGGCCAGCGACACGTTGTCGGAGTTCTGGGTAAACTTATAAGAGTTACTGAACAGGCTGTCGAAATGATCAAACCCCTTCAGCGAGTCGACAAAGTCGTAAGTATTGTTGATCGTCGTACTCTTTGTATAGGTATGACTATAGTTCAGCTGCAGGACCTGGTTCTTCGCTATCGGCTCGGTATAGGACAAGGTCGGTGTAAAGGTCCAGGAATGCAGGGAGTCATTGTAATACTGGTTGAGCGTGTCTACATAGCCCAGCTTATAGAAGTTATTTATCGCGTAATTGTTTCCATTCCCATTGTTCACATTGCCCGTCACGTTCATATCCAGAGAGATCGTCCGCCAGGGCTTTTTAAACTTATGACGAAGGGTCAGGTTCGATCCGTTGATACTATACCCGGAGTTGACGCTGGCCGTCTTGTTGTAAGAGCTGTTGACCGGCGCAAAGCTGTTGTCATAGGTCTGGGAAAAGGATGTTCCCGACGGCGTGTTCTTCTGGAAGGTAATATTCGGCCGGAAGATCAGCGAATTGGAGCTGTCAAAGCTGGTCTCTAAATTGAACGCGATCTGATGGCTGGAGATCCGCGAAATGTTATAAGAGTTACCCGAAGTGACGTTTGAGGAGTCGACCGTGCCATCCAGCGACTTGATCGGCGTAAGGTTACTATCGACAACCTTCTGCATGATATGCTGGTCATTGTAGAAATAGCTGCCGGAGAAATCGGTTTTGCCCCAGGTATTGTGATAGTTGCCGCCGCCGGCCCAGACGGTCGTGATACCGGAACCCTGCTGGCTGGTAGCCGCAGAAGGAGCTCCGCCGCCTCCACCACCGCCGCCGCGACGACCACCGCTGCCGCCGCTGCCAAGGATATCGCCGGGGGTGAAGTTCTGTTTGTTGATATCATTGGCCTGACCAAGCAGGGACATCTGTGAATTCCCGTCGAAATGGTGCAGGTTGACGCTTTCATCATAGTCTTCATTGGTGCCGTCAGCCCCTATAAACTTGCCAAACCAGCCCTTTCTTGCGTTTTTCTTGGTAACGATATTGATCGTCTTGACCCGGTTGCCGTCGTCAAAGCCCGTGAACTTACTCTGATCGCTCAGGTCGTCAAATACCTGGATCTTGTCGATCACATCGGGAGGAAGGTTGCGCGTAGCCAGTTTGGGGTCGTTGCTGAAGAAACGCTTTCCGTCTACAAGGACGCGTGTTACCTGCTCTCCATGCGCCGTGATGGTGCCGCTGTTGTCAACGGTGATACCCGGCATTTTCTTTATCAGGTCTTCTGCAACGGCATTCGGCTTTACGGCAAACATGCTCGCATTGTATTCCACCGTATCTTTTTTGATGCCCATCGGGGGACGCTGGATAACGACCTCCTGCAGCATATCGTCTCTCGACATGTTCAGACCGGAGAAAGTAACCACCGACGAGGAGTCCGAGATCGAAAAGGTCCGGGTGATATGCAGATACCCTTCATAGGTGATCAAAAGACGGTATTGACCGGCCGGGATCCGGGAAATAGTAAAAGCGCCCTTTTTGTCCGAAACGGTAAATGTCGCCTGGGTAGAATCGCCGCCCAACGGCGTAACAGAAACAGTAGCATTGGATAAGGGTTTCCCATCGGTACTGTCGATCACGATCCCCGTCGCGGTCCCCCGGACCGGAGATTGCGACCAGGCGGTTGTAGAAAACAAACATCCGATCAGTAAACTCAGAAGTACATATTTGCTCATAGCCTTATTTTCCTTTTAATAGCACATAGCATACCCCCGTTCGCGGGTAAACTGACTGCTAAAATAACAGGTCCTTTAGTTTTGAAATAGCCCGTAAGGTACCAGTGGCAAAAAAAACAACCCGGTAGGGTGAAGGGCAGGGTAAAATTAAACCCCTGCCGGTGACCAGTAAATGAATTGCGGTGAATGCCCCGATTTTCTAGGAGAACAGGTATTCCACATCGGCCTTTGTAAGACTCTTGACAAATCCGTCATCGTCTGCGATCAGATCCTTGGCGAGGATCCGCTTCTTTTCCTGCAGTTGAAGGATCTTGTCTTCGATCGTGTCCTTACAGATCATCCGATAGGCGAATATGTTCTTGGTCTGACCGATACGGTGTGTTCGGTCAATTGCCTGTTGTTCCACCGCCGGGTTCCACCACGGGTCTACGATGTAGACGTAGTCGGCAGCCGTCAGGTTAAGACCGACGCCGCCCGCCTTCAGCGAGATGAGGAAAACGCGGCAGGATTCTTCTCCTTGGAAGTTGCGTATCGCCCGCTCGCGTTCGTGGGCCGACGTACTTCCGTCGAAGTATTCGAAGGCGACACCCAGCTGTTTCAGCCGCTCGCGGATCAGGGCCAGCATACCCAGGAATTGTGAAAAGATCAGCGCCTTATGATCACCGATGTTCTCCGTGATCTCGCGGGCCAGCTCATCCAGTTTGATCGAGTGGTTGGGATGGGCATCCGATTCGTTGAGAATGGCGGGAGAATCACAGATCTGGCGCAGCTTCATCAGACCTTGCAGGATCGTCAGCTGCGAACGCTGAATACCCTGCGTCTCGATCGTTCCCAGGATCTTATCCCGGTAGTCATTGCGATACGCTTCATAGATCTTCCGCTGTTCGTCTTCCATTTCGCAGAAAAGAATGGTCTCTGTCTTTTCAGGCAGGTCTTTGGCAACCTGCTCCTTGGTGCGGCGCAGAATAAAGGGATAGAGAAGTTTGCGAAGGTGCTCCTTGCGGTCCTGTTCTCCGAATTTGTCGATCGGAACGGCAAATTCCTGGCGGAAGAACTCCAGGCTTCCCAGCATACCGGGATTCAGGAAGTTCATCTGCGCAAATATGTCAAACGTGTTATTCTGCAGGGGGGTACCGCTCATACAGATGCGGTGCTTGGCCTGTAGCAGGCAGGCCGCCTTTGTGACATTACTC
>JAATGQ010000046.1 GCA_015654595.1 Chitinophagales bacterium
CCGTGCTGGTGCATGGCGGGGTCAACTTTGAGCCGTATAAGCACCGGTTGTTCGAAAGCATCGGCAAGAAGATCGATACGATAGAAACCTTCCCGGCCTCCGAAGGCTTTTTTGCCTTTCAGGACTCCCGGGAAGAAGAAGGGCTGTTGCTGAACACCAACAGCGGTATTTTCTTCGAGTTCATCCCGGCGGCGGAGCTGGGCAAGGAGAATCCCATCCGCCTGTCGCTGAAAGACGTCAAAGTAGGTGAGAATTATGCGCTGGTAGTAAGCACCAATGCCGGTCTTTGGGGTTACAGCATCGGGGATATGGTCCGGTTTGTATCGACGGACCCTTACCGGCTTGTCGTTTCGGGCAGAACCAAGCATTTTATAAGCGCTTTTGGCGAGCACGTCATCGGGGAAGAGGTTGAATACAGTCTGATGAAGGCTGCAGAAGAGCAGGGGCTGCATATCACCGAGTTTACCGTTGCCCCGATGATCCAGCAGGGGAAGGGGAAATCTTATCATGAATGGTTTGTGGAATTTGGTACAAAGCCATCGGATCTCGAAGCTTTTGCCCGGAAAGTAGACGATAACCTAAGGACGAAGAATATTTATTATGATGACCTGATCACCGGAAATATCCTGCTGCCATTACAGATCCGGCCGGTGAAAAAAGGAGGCTTTATCGATTATATGAAGTCGGTAGGCAAGCTGGGCGGTCAGAACAAAGTGCCAAGGTTGAGCAATGACCGTAAACTGGCTGGTGAACTCGAGAATTTTCTGGAATAACCGTTTGCCTGATAACACTTATATCTTCGAAAGGCCGTTATAAAGCCTTTCGTATCACACCTTATCCTGAACAGCCGAACCTAACCTTTAACCCAAAACCAAATCCGAAATCTTGCACTTATGTCAAACGGCTTAGTAAAGAAACGCATTGCTATATTCGGTTCTACCGGCTCTATCGGCCGGCAGACGCTGGAAGTTATCGACGCCAATCCCTCTGCTTTCAGCGTGGAAGTGTTGACGGCTCAAAGCAATGACGAGCTGCTGATCAAACAGGCTCTACATTTCAAACCCAATATCGTCGTCATCGGCGATGAAAAGAAATATGAACAGGTCCGGACGGCGCTGGCGTCTGAACCTGTAAAGGTATTTGCAGGAGAGAAGTCTCTCGAAGAAGTAGCGTCGATGGACGTCTATGATATGATGTTGGCGGCTATTGTCGGTTTTGCCGGCCTGCGGCCAACACTCCGGGCGATCGATAACGGCAAGGCCATAGCACTGGCCAACAAGGAAACGCTGGTTGTGGCCGGTGATATCGTGATGCAGAAGGCATTTGAAAAGAAAGTGCCGATTATCCCTGTCGATTCCGAACATTCTGCCATTTTTCAATGTCTTATAGGGGAAACCCGCAGCCGGATCGAGCGCGTGATCCTCACGGCTTCGGGCGGGCCATTCCTGGGCAAGAAGCCGAACTTCCTTGTCAACGTCAAGCGGGATCATGCTTTGCAGCATCCTAACTGGAATATGGGCGCCAAGATCTCTATCGACTCGGCAACCCTGATGAACAAGGGACTGGAAATGATCGAAGCCAAGTGGCTTTTCAATCTGCAGCCTGACCAGGTACAGGTAGTCATTCATCCGCAGAGTATCATCCACAGCATGGTGCAATTCGAGGATGGGAGCATCAAATCGCAGATGGGATTGCCGGATATGAAGCTGCCGATCCAGTATGCACTGGCCTTTCCCAGACGCATCCCCAGCGGCTTTCCGCGTTACGATTTCCGCAAGCCGAATACGCTGACCTTCGAAGAACCGGATGTCAAGACCTTCCGGAATCTTATCCTGGCGACGGAGGCTTTGAACAAGGGCGGGAATCTTCCCTGCGTTATGAATGCAGCGAACGAGATTGCCGTGTTTGCTTTTTTGCGCAACCGGATTGGTTTCCTGGATATGACGGACCTGGTAGAAAGGACCATGCAGGAGCTGCCTTTTATCGAGCATCCGACTCTGGAAGAATATTTTGACAGCGATGGAGAGGCTCGTAATTTTGCGGCTTCTCTGATCAAACTCTAGCCTGGCGCGGCTTGGACTGCTGGGGACGAGCACTGGGGAACAAAAGAATATACGGCGGACGCAGATGCAGGAACGTTGCGGGAAGGGATATTTTTTTGTGAATTTTCCAGGCGTAGGTTGAATAGGGAATTTTACCTGATATTTGATGCGATTCAGAAATTAAAATTTTAATACCCTAAGCGGGACTCGAGAAAGAAATATGACATTATTAGCAATCAATTGGCTTCCAGTCGGAACTAAGATACTCCAATTCATTTTATCGTTTTCTATCCTGGTGGTACTCCATGAAATGGGACACTTTTTACCGGCAAGATGGTTTAAGTGCCGTGTCGAGAAGTTCTACTTGTTCTTTAACCCCTGGTTTTCTCTCTTTAAGAAGAAGATCGGCGATACGGAATACGGCTTGGGCTGGATCCCTTTTGGCGGTTACGTCAAGATCTCGGGTATGATCGACGAGAGCATGGACAAGGATCAGATGAATCAGCCTGCACAGCCCTGGGAATTCCGGAGCAAGCCAGCCTGGCAGCGGCTGATCATCATGTTGGGCGGGGTGACGGTGAACGTTTTGCTGGCCTTCGTGATCTTTATCATGATCGCCTGGGTTTGGGGCGACACCTATATCCCGGTGAAGAACCTGAAGTATGGTTTACATGCCGACAGCCTGGGTCGCCGCATGGGGCTGCAGGATGGAGACAATATTATTGCCGTGGCCGATACGTCGCTGGTAAGAGCAGGCACCGAAGGGACGGAGATGATCATGAACGAAGCCAAGACCGTAACGGTGCTGCGCAATGGCCAGAGGGTCGTGCTGAATGTACCGCCGGGCCTGATCTCCCAGTTGAACAAGAACAGATTGGGCGGTCTTGATTATGTACGGTATCCGATAGTGGTCGATACGCTGAAGAAGGATATAAAGATCCTGAACAACGTACCGATCTTCAAGAACGATACGCTGGTCAAATTTGATGGTCATCCGGTCAAGTGGATGTATGAGCTGTCCAACCGCGATACGTTTGGGTACCTGCAGAAAGAAAAAAGGACGAGGGTAACGATGGATTTCAAGCGGGGCAGCGACACCGTGCATGTGGAACTTGCTTATGATCCGGAGACACATACTAATGTCGGATTCAAAGCCGGCGATCAGATCCTCGGCGATTTTCATCAGTCCTACACCCTGCTGCAGGCTATTCCCAGAGGCATCCATAAGAGCATACAGACCTTGTCGAACTATATCAAAAACCTGAAGCTGCTGTTTACTTCGAAAGAAGTAAAGGTCCAGGATTCGCTGGGCAGCGTGATCAGTATTACGAGCGTATTCCCCTCTTCCTGGGACTGGGAAAGCTTCTGGTCGCTGACGGGGATCTTCAGTATCCTGCTGGCCTTTATGAACGTGCTGCCGATCCCTGCACTTGATGGAGGGCATGCGTTGTTTACGCTGGTAGAAATAATCTCCGGCCGGAAGCCAAGCGATAAGTTTATCGAGTATGCGCAGATGGTTGGGATGATCCTGCTGTTCGCCTTGATGGCGTATGCGCTGGGATTGGATATATTGGGGTTGTTTAGGGGGAGATAACTAATCCATAGATTTGATCTATTGTATCATAGTGATCCGGCTCCGCTCTGCGGGCCGGATTTTTTATTGAATGGGATGAATTTGCGGGCAGCGTTATTTTGCAGGCGGCTGGCAAATTCATCGATCCTGCAAAAAGATCGTGGGTGTTACTATGGGAATGCTTTGATCCAGCTTTCGAAGAAAGACAGCAAAATAAAGACGCTTGCGGCGGGCATTCTGGAGGATATGCAGCGCATATACAGTATGGATCACGTAGGAATATTTTTTACCATAAAGTGTACCTATTGGTACAGTATAATTAAACAAATCAAAATGAAGTACAAGATCTTTGGAAGCAAAACAGGACTCAGGGTATCCGAGCTGGCTCTCGGCACTGGCACTTTTGGAACTCGTTGGGGCTATGGATCACAGCCCGAAGAAGCGCGACGGGTGTTTGACGCCTATATCGAAGCCGGCGGGAATTTTATCGATACGGCTGACGGCTATCAGGCAGGGGAGTCCGAAGAGCTGTTGAGCGGAATGATCGCGGACAAACGCCAAAACCTGGTGGTGGCTACCAAGTATACCATGGGCGGCAGGGACTTGCTGACTACGGGCAACAGCCGTAAAAACCTGATCCAGTCCGTCGAAGCAAGCCTGAAAAGATTGAAGACCGACTATATTGATCTTTATTGGGCGCACATGGCCGATGGACAGACGCCGATAGAAGAGATCGTTCGCGGATTCGATGACCTGGTTAAGGCGGGTAAAATATTGTATGCTGGATTCTCCAATTTTCCGGCCTGGCGAATTGCGAGTGCTTCTGTGCTGGCCGATCTCCGCGGCTGGTCGCCTGTCGCAGGCATTCAGATCGAGTATAACCTTATAGAGCGGACGCCGGATCGCGACTTGTTGCCGATGGCGGAAGCATTGGGATTGGGTGTTGCCTTCTGGTCTCCGCTTGCGGGCGGTTTGCTTACGGGGAAGTATCGGAATCCAGCTGCTATCGAGACGTCCAGGAAAAAGGAATGGAATGGATTTTTGGTTAAAGACGAAGCCGGGGCGCGGGAAACTGCCATCCTTGATACCCTTCAGAAGATCGCCAAAGAAAGAGAGACTAAGGTTGGACATGTGGCACTTGCCTGGATCCGCCAGAGGCACGATCATCAGCCGCTGTCAACAGTAACAATCCTGGGGGCAAAGAACCTTGCCCAGCTGAAGGATAATATCGATTCGTTATCGCTGACCCTCACTGACGGAGAGATCAGACAACTGGATGATGTAAGCCAGATCGCACTCGGCTCGCCGCATGAAGTCATTGCGGGATCGCAGCAGATGATCTTTGGTCTTAGCAGCGGTAAGATAGAGTTGAAACACCCGGTTGCATAACCTGTTCTCCCGGGATTGCCGCCCATCAGGCGATAAAGCACTTTTGCCTGCCGGCAATCGCAAGTACCCATATTTTTTGTATATTTGCAATCCGGCTCTGCTTTTGCGGGCCGGATTTTTTAGTAGATGGGGCTGCCTTGGTTTTGACAGCATAGTTCTTTGAAGGTGTAAGCATGTCGTGCGTTGGATAATTAGCACGTAAATCTGAATATTCAAACTTCAAATGGCAATACTTCGTATGCCATGGCTGCCTAATCAGTGATTAGATAGTCATTTGGGCC
>JAATGQ010000233.1 GCA_015654595.1 Chitinophagales bacterium
AATATAAAAGTACTTCCATATAGTCCTCCACCTGGGAGTTATCACGGATGATGAACAGATCGGCAAAGACGGCGACAGGGTCGCCCAACAGCTGAAGCGCCTGATCGATCAGGTGCGACCCCAGGTCATACAACAAACCCCGGCCAGGACCCGGCGTTTCTTTATGAACCTTTGGGCTCAGGGTCGGCGTAAACCGGTCGTAATGGATCTCTATTTCCACCAGTTTGCCCAACACACCCGATTCGATCACCCTTCTGACAGTCCGGAAATCGCTGTCAAACCGGCGGCTCTGGTAAGAAGAGAGCTTTACTCCTTTCTTGTCCGCCAGCTCCTTAAGCTCCCAGCCTTCCTTTTCCGTCACGGTAAACGGCTTCTCAACGATCACGTGTTTACCCGCCGCTATGGCCTGCTTCGCATAGTCATAGTGGGTATAGTTGGGGGTATTGACGATGACCAGTTCAACCTCCTCATCGGCCAGCAATTCTTCCAGCGTCCGGCAGGTACGAACAGAGGGATACAGGGCTGAGACCAGATCCTTATCCCGCTGCCAAACCGAATAAAATTCAAACCCAGGATTGACATGCAGAAAAGGAGCATGAAAAACGCGACCCGACATACCAAAGGAACATACCGCCGTCTTGATAGGTATCATACAATTTATTTTATTTCCAATGCCTTGCCCGTTGCCCCATAGGCAAAAAGGGCGGGTTGGACGGCCTTCGATGTATCGGTATCGGTAACGCGGATGTCGGCACTCCTGTCCCCATTAATGCTGAACAGGGTACCCGTATGAGCAGCATAATGGATCCCATCCAGTCTTATACGGCGGCTGTTTTCAACATAGACCAACGGCAACACGGCTCCTGTAGATTCACTGCCCGTCGCAGTGCTTCCGTTGGCTTCGTTGCTCTGCGCTGCCCGCCGGTTTCCGCTCAGTTCCAGCCGCACATTCTTTAACTGGATACCCTCCCCTTCTATAATCTCTGCTCCGCGATCCGCCTTTAATACCAGGTCCGATAATTCGATATCCTGGATATTCATCTCAGGCAATCCACGCACAAAGATACCTTCTTCAGCCCCATCACAAACAACATGTTGGATATGAATATCGCGGAATTGCGGAGTCGCCTCGGTGACCGGGGGATTCGTCACTTTTGCCTTCCCCGAATAGACATCCGCCAGAGCCGGCGCTTTGGAAAAATAATACATATCAAGAAAAATGGCCTGATGAACGATATTGCGCATCGCAATGTTCCTCACATAAATTTTTTCTACCATACCTCCCCTGCCCCGGACCGTCTTGAACCGAAGCCCGATATCGGTGCCGATAAAAGAACAGTTCTCGACAAAGATATTCCTGGCGCCGCCCGACATTTCACTGCCTATCACAAAACCGCCATGCGCCCGGTATACGACATTATTCCGGATGATCATATTTTCCGCCGGTTTGCCTCTCTTCCGGCCCTCCTCATCACGCCCTGACTTGACGCAGATACCGTCATCCCCTGCATCGAAAGTACTGTTCTCGATCAGCACGTCTTTCCAGGATTCGGCATCAATCCCGTCCCCATTGGCCGCATTCCATGGATTCCTGACGTGTACAGCCTCTACCGTCAGCTCTTCGCAAAGGAGAGTATGGAGACACCAGGCTGGAGAATTCTGAAACGTGGCGTCCTCCAGCAGCACTTTCTTACAATTCGTCAGCACCAACAGGTTGGGCCGGAGAAAATCGCGGATATCGGTGAAGGAATCGACCGTCAGCCCCGGTTTCAGCACTCCGGCTTCTTTTGTCTTATACCCTTTCAACGACTTGGCCGAAGGAAACCAGGTCCGCCCGTCTTCCGCCACCACCCCGCCGGACGCCACCTTATTCTTCCATTCTCCTTCCGTCAGCCGGTCTTTTGCGATCCATCGCCACGCATTACCGTTGCCATCGATCACACCGCCGCCAGTGATGCCGATATTTTCGAGGTCCGTCCCTGAAATAGGCGACTGACACCGCGCGGCAGGATGTCCCTCCCAGTTGCCCGCAACGATCGGGTACTGATCGAAATCGGCTGTAAACTGCAGGATTGCCGCCCGGTCAATATAAAGATTGACACCAGACTTCAATACGACAGGCCCCGTCAGCCAAAGCCCCTGCGGCACCACGACTACGCCGCCGCCCTTACTGCTGCAATCGGCAATAGCCGCATTGATCGCCTTTGTGTTCAGGGTAATCCCATCCGCAATGGCGCCATATTTAATGATCGAAAAACTATCTTTTTTGAAATCCGGCCTTTGTACCGCTGGCAAATGATCCCAGGAATAAGTCTGCGCAGAAGAGGAAAATACTAAACAATCTGCTAAAACGAATAGAAGAATGGCAAGGGTCGTTTTCATTTGGCTAATATATTGTTTGTAACCGATTTCGCCGTCACGATCCGTCCTGATAAATCCAATTTTAATATCCGCATATTCTGGTTGAAGGAGATATTGAAATTGCCCGTCCACGTGAATCCGGTGCAGACCCGGAGGGAAATGGCGTCCCGATCAACTAACGTCATTCGTATCATTGCGTTTCGACCCAGGGGCAGCGTCGTCGCATGGCGTATAATTTGCATAACCATTTACCCTAAACGGCCATATGACACATTTTTGGACAGGCACGAGCGGCCTTCTTCTTCCCGTTCCCAATAAACAGGCATTCCCTGCAGAATACCGCAACGCAAGCCGTCTGACCTATTATGCCTCTCTATTCAACAGTATAGAAGTCAATAGCACCTTTTATAAGATCCCCTTACCCACTACTTTTGCCAAATGGTCCGCCTCCGTTCCCGACTATTTCCGTTTTTCGATAAAGCTCTGGCGCGGCATCACTCATACGCCGCAGCTGGATTTCACACCGGTGGATGTCAACCGCTTTTTATATGCGGCACAACATATTGGCGAAAAAAAAGGATGCCTTCTCGTACAGTTACCGCCTAGCATCCGGTCCAACCGCGCCGATCAGCTGGAACGGCTGCTGGATCGCATCCGGCAGGCCGATACCGTCCACAGCTGGAAGGTGGCTGTAGAATTCCGGCATCGATCCTGGTATTCTCCGCAGACCCATGATCTATTGCGGCGGCATCAGGCCGGACTGGTTCTCCATGATATGCCCGATTCAAAGAATACATCGACGGCGGGCGATCCGTCATTCGTCTATATTCGTTTCCACGGCCCTGCGGGGGACTACCGGGGTGGTTATGAAGAAAGACAGCTGGAGAGTTATGCCCGACAGATCACGCCTTGGATCAATGGAGCAAAGGACGTCTATGTTTATTTCAACAATACTATCGGCGACGCCCTCGTCAACCTGCAAACCCTCCGGAGTTTCGTTACCGGTCAGTCGATTCTCCAGACAGCATTTTAGTCGGATGGCTTCCCAGGCAGGCTCATGTTGTGGAGGGCATCGCTTTTGAAGTGCTATTTCAAAAATTCATGGCACAGTCTTCTGTTCCCCTTAAAATTCCGGCTACGGACAGGAAAAGAGTCATCGTGATCGGCGGCGGTTTTGGCGGTTTGAATCTTATCCGCAAGCTTCGCCACAGGAATTTTCAGGTCGTATTATTCGACAAACACAACTATCATACGTTTCAGCCCCTGCTTTACCAGGTGGCGACGGCAGGGCTGCATCCCGATGCTATCGGGGGGCCTCTCCGCTATATCTTTCATTCCTATGACGACTTCCATTTCCGGATGCTGAAAGTAACTTCGATCGATCCCGATAAAAAAATGGTCACCACAACTGCGGGGGATCTGGGCTATGACTATCTCGTCATTGCCGGCGGGGCCCGGTCAAATTTCTTTGGCAACAAGGATATCGAAACCTATTCTTTTCCGATAAAGTCCATCCCTGACGCGCTGAACCTCCGCAGCCAGCTGCTGGAGAACCTTGAACAGGCGAATATGACCCAGAATGCAGCGGAGCGTAAAAGGCTGCTGACGATCGTTCTGGTTGGCGGGGGCCCTACGGGCGTGGAGACGGCAGGCGCCCTTGCGGAACTACGCAAATATGTGCTGCCAAAGGATTACCCGCATCTTGATCTTAGTGAAATGAAGATCTATGTAGCGGATGGGCTGAAACGCCTCCTTCCGCAAATGTCCGAAAAGGCAAGCGCAAAAGCTCAGAAAGATCTCGAAAAACTGGGCGTCATTATCCGGCTGGAGTCGATGGTAGAAAAATACGACGGCAAGACACTGACCTTTAAAACGGGGGAAAAGATCGACACCTATACCGTCATCTGGTCCGCGGGTGTGACCAGCGAGGTATTCCCCGGATTAAAACCCGAATCGCTTGAAAAAGGAAGGATACTGATCGATGAACAATGCCGGGTCCTTAATGCCAAAGATATGTTTGCTATCGGGGATATCGCGCTAATGAAAACCCAGGACTATCCCAAAGGCCATCCAGGGCTGGCCCAGGTTGCTATACAGATGGGTAAATATGTCGGTAAAAATCTTTCAGCGCTCGATGCCGGCGAGTCCGTCAAGCCGTTTAAGTATCTTGACAAAGGTTCACTTGCTACCATTGGCCGCGGGAAAGCCGTTGCCGACCTGCCCGGACACCTTTTCTTCGGAGGCCGTCCTGCCTGGTGGATCTGGCTTTTTGTGCATATCAATTACCTGATCAGCTTCCGGAATAAACTGTTGGTGCTGGCCAACTGGGTGTGGAATTATTTCACCTTCGACAAGGGCAATCGTCTCATCATCCGGCCTTTTGTAAGAAAGGATGAACCGCAGACCAAGGCCCCGGTCGTCCAGAATGTGCCGGAAGAGGCGGAGATCGTGCATTAGCCCGGTCTATCTACAAAGACCGGCGCCAGGCGCCTCTTCGCTGCCCGTGATGCCCCGTGGCCTTCCTGCTTAATTCCAGTCCTTCAGCAAGCGCCGGAGCACGATGATCTCGCCTGTGTGATAGCTTGTATGATCCGCAATCAATAAGGCTTCTCTGAACAAGGTCTGTCCGTCCCCGTGGGCGAAAGGCGTAAACAGCTCCTCTCCTGCGTGGTGCAGCAGTCTTATAAACTCCTTCCGGTCAGCCAATACCCTGTCCACCGACTTCTTGAAGTCACCCGTATGGGACGGCGCTTTTTCCTTTGGCCAATACCCCGAAGGCCATTCCGGGCTCACATGCTTTGGGTCTTTGGAGAATTCCAGGATATCCCATTGCGTAATCCGGATATGTTCCACCAGCTGCCAGATACTGTAAGGCAGCCCCGATGGGATCGTCCCCAACAAAGCAGGAGGAATGTTTTCCACCGCCTCTTCAAAAGATACATGCGCATTTCCTTTACTGATCAGGAGCTCCAACTCCTTTACTATATGTTCCTGGTTTGTTGTGCTTTTCATGCTTCGATTGGCGCAAAATTGATACCAATATAGTCTTAAGGGGCTATCCGAAGGCATGATTATAGCATAATCCCAGTAAAACCATAATATGAAAAAACATAGCCTTACAAAACAAAAAGAAGTCACTGAAGACAAGCCAACCCGAGCCGAATTTCACCACGGTTCGACTACACAAGGCGGTTCCAATTTTGGTCAGGGTTCTTCCCAGTTGGGCAAAGAAGCCAACCGCCAGGGCAGCGAATCCAATAGCGGCTCCGACTACGGCAATGAAAAGAAATGGAATAACGAGGCGCTCAGAAGAAAGGACTTCTCCAATCAGCGGCAATAGGGCTTCGGATACTTCGCGCCTTGATTTAAGGGTTAATACCTATGAGCATCCTGGTGAGGCAAATTCTTTTCTTTCCTATATTTGCGGCCTACTGCTCCAAAGCAAGAAATCCCTGATACATATTGCATTAATCTTACGGAGACTTGTCCAGTCCCCTGTAGACGCGTGCATCATGGTCAGGTTTTTTGTTTGGAATTAACTTTTACAAAAAGAAATAAGCGGATGTCTTTTTTAGATCGTCAGAATGTATTTACCCAACAAATAGTCGATGCTGTTTCGGATATCATTTACATCCTGAATGTCGACGACCGTCAGATGCAGTTCCTCAATTCCCGGGTCACCGATCTGCTCTACCAGCAGGAAGAAGAGGAAGACAGTACCAAGCTTTTCCGCCTCGCGCTGCACGACGAGGACCAGGCCAGATGGGAACAGCACCTGGACGCCTGTCTGGCCCTGACTAACGGACAGATCTCCGATATCGACGTTCGGCTGAAGGTCAGGGACGGCAGTTATCGCTTGTTCACCATCCGGAATATGGTCTTTTCGCGATACCCGGACGACAAAGTCCAGCAGTTGACGGGCATCATCCGGATCAATGACAACCCAAACCCTGCAGCTGTCGCCGACTCAAAAAAAGAGATCCGGCAAAAAGCCTTTCTCAGCCTGATTGCAGAAGACTATCTCGAAACGCTAAGACAGATCTATATCTCTCTGGAACTGATCATCAAGACCGATGCGCACCGATTCTCCAATTCCAGCAAGGCACATTTGAGAAGGGCCCAGTCCATGGTCCAAAAACTGAACCTGCTTACCCGGGACATCATCACGTATGCTACGGAAAGCAATGACGACAGCGGCAAGGAAGACGTACCTCTCGACAAGGTGCTGGATACCGTATTACGCGGCTTACAGGCTAAAATGACCGCGGCCGATGTCTCGGTCGACCGCAGTCCTCTACCTTCCGTCCATGGGTACCCGATCCAACTTTCGGTGCTCTTTCAGCATCTGCTGCTCAATGCGATAAAATTTAAACAGGACGATCGTCCGCTGATCATTTCCATTTATTCCTGGGAGCAACAGGACCGTCCCTCTTTCCAGACGTCTTTGAGACAGGAACAGTCCTATACGAATATCGCTTTCCGCGATAACGGCAAGGGTTTCGACCCCACGCAAAAAGAACATATTTTCGAGATCTCCTATCACGGTCCCTTCAAAGGAGGAAGCGCCGGTCTTACCATTGCCAAAAAGATCATGGACATGCATGGCGGCTATATCACCGCCGACAGTATCCCGAGGGAAGGATCAGAGTTCCGTTGCTTCTTTCCCCGCTAGCCTTCTGCCCAGGAGGCGCCAGGGCCGGACGATCGCGTGCCGCCGTTCCTCCTGATCCGCATTCGCGGCCGTCACCCGTCTATCACCACCGCCTGCCAGGGCTTAAGCCGAGCCTCCCGGTTTTCATAATTGTTACACAATATGCGTCCCTGGAGCACTTCGGGGTAAACCTGTTCCTCTGCGGAGAAGTTCAGCACCACCGTCACGAGATCCTTTCCCAGGCGCCTCTGGTATACATACAAAGCCGGATGTTCAGGTAACAGCAGCCGGTAATCCCCATATGTCAGTACCGGATTTTCTTTCCGCAGCCGGATAAGGCGTCGGACATAGTTTAGTACGGAGTTGGGATCTTTTTCCTCTGCCTCCCGGTTCAGCGTTTTATAGTTCTTATTGACCCTTATCCAGGGTTTTGCCGTCGTAAAGCAGGCCTGCGGCGATGCATCCCACTGGAAAGGCGTGCGGCTGTTGTCCCTTGCAACAATCCGCTGATCGGCAAGAAAACCCTCTTTATCTTCTGCTATCCCATACATCTGCCGGGTTTCGATATCCTTGTATTCTTCGATCCGTGTGAAGTAGATATTTGTCATCCCCAGCTCGTCACCCTGGAAAATAAAGGGCGTCGCCCTCATCGTCAACAAAAAGGTAAACAACAGTTTTGCCGATTCGGGGCTGTCATCTCCCCAGCGTGACACCATTCTTGCCTGGTCGTGATTGCCCAGATAGATCGGTCCCCAGCCGCGCTGCCGGAAAACGTCGCTCCATCGGGAGTACACTTCTTTCCACTCCCGGCGGGAGTAACCGGCAGGGTCAAGTCTTTTAAAACCATCCGGCAGGAAGCCGATCGACATCCCATCAAAATGATAGAGCAGGTTCAATTCTTTTCTGTCGTCCGCAACAAAGTCCAGTACCCGATCGGTTCCGACACCGGAGGCTTCTGCAATGGCTACGGCATCCGGGTAATGTGCCATTACCTCTTCATGCATCTCCCGTAAGAAGTCATGCAAACAGGGACCATTCGCATAAAAATGTCCCCAGTCGCCCTGATATTTATCTTTCAGTATTTCCTCCGTCATCTCTGGCCAGTGTTTGTCCTTCGAGATAAAAGTCAACGCATCGAACCGCAGTCCATCGATCCCTTTTTCCAACCACCAGCGGAGGATCCTGTAAATATCCTGCCGCATTACCGGGTTATCCCAATTGAGATCGGGTTGGTGTGGCGAGAAATAGTGCAGATACCAGGAATCCGTTGCGGTATTGTATCGCCAGGCTTCGCATGCCGGATCAAAGAAACCCCGGCGATTGACTGGCTTGCCGTTCTCCGCAGGCCACCAGATATAGTAATTGTAATAAGGATTATCCCTCGACGTTTGCGCCTGTTTGAACCATTCATGTTCATCGCTCGTATGGTTGATGACGAGGTCCTGGATCAGCCGCATTCCCATCGCATGCAGCCGCCGGATCAGTTCCTCCAACTGTCCGATCGTTCCGAATACCGGATCGACAGCACAGAAGTCTGTGATATCATATCCGTTGTCATGACCGGATGAAGGATAGATCGGATTCAGGTATATCGCATCTACACCAAGAGATCGTATATACTCCAGCTGCTCCAGCACTCCTCTTAAGTCCCCTATTCCATCTTCATTACAGTCTTTAAAACTGCGCGGATATACCTGATAGATAATCGCTTCTTTCCACCACGATGGCATCGGCATTGCATAAGCTTGAAACATGCCAAATGATAATCAAAAACAGTACCTCTGGTGGCAGGATGGCCTGATCTATCAGATCTATCCCCGGTCTTTTCAGGACAGCAATGGCGATGGGATCGGCGATCTGAAGGGTATTCTCCAGCGGCTCGGCTATTTAAAAGAATTGGGTGTCAAAGCAATATGGATCTCTCCTATTTATCCGTCGCCGATGGCTGACTTTGGTTATGACATATCCGACTATACTGCCATCTGGCCCATCTTTGGTTCGATGGAGGACTTTGATGAGTTGTTGAAACAAATCCACGCGGCAGGGATGAAACTGATCCTTGATCTTGTTCCGAATCACAGCTCCGACGAGCATCCCTGGTTTATCGAATCGCGCAGTTCAAAGGATAACCCCAAACGGGATTGGTATATCTGGAAAGACGCCAAGCCCGATGGTAGTGCACCGAACAACTGGCTCAGCGTCTTCGGCGGCAGCGCCTGGGAATGGGATGCCCATACGCAGCAGTATTATTATCACGCTTTCCTTGTGAAACAACCCGATCTTAACTGGCGAAACCCGGCCGTCGTCAATGCGATGCTGGACGTCATGCGTTTCTGGCTCGACAAAGGCGTGGACGGGTTCCGTGTAGACGCGATGTGGCATATGGTCAAAGACCAGCAATGGCGTGATAACCCGCGTAATCCGGATTATAAAGAATATATGGCAACCTACGAACAGTTGCTGCCGGTCTATTCCACCGACCAGCCGGAAATGCACGATATCGCTGCGACGATGCGGCATTTGCTGGACGAATACCAGGAGCGGTTGATGATTGCGGAGATCTATTTGCCCGTTCATCGTCTTGTGGCCTATTATGGTACGCAGGCACGCGAGGAAGCGCATCTGCCCTTCAATTTCATGTTGATCGCGTTACCCTGGGATGCGCAAAAGATCGCTGCCGCGATCGACGAATATGAAGCCGTTTTACCCGATGACAACTGGCCCAACTGGGTAATGGGTAACCATGATCAGCCACGGATCACCAGCCGTGTCGGCGGACAGCAGTCCAAGATCGCTGCCATCCTGCTGCTTACGCTTCGGGGAACGCCCACGCTCTACTATGGCGACGAGATCGGGATGCGGGATGTTCCTATTCCCTCCGATGAGATACAGGACCCGCAAGGGCTCAATATGCCTGGTAAGAACCTGAGCCGTGACCCCGAACGCACGCCTATGCAATGGGACAGCAGCAGTAATTCCGGCTTTACCACAGGCAAACCCTGGCTACGTCTTGACAGCACTGCGCGCCGGCGCAATGTCGAGGTCCAGGCGACGATCGCCTTTTCCCATCTTGCATTGTATAAATCGCTGATCGGCCTGCGGCAAAGCGAACCCTCTCTGATGACAGGCCGTTACCAACCCGTGTATGCCGATAGCCAGCTGCTCGCGTATATCCGCGAGTCGGAAGGACATACCGCTTTTTTGATCGTGCTCAACCTGACACACCGACCTTGTTATTTTGCTCCGCGGACGATCCGCTTTAAAGGATTGGTCATTGTCGATACGTTTCCCGAACAGCTGAATCTTTCCGTTCAGGACAAGATCGATCTCAGCGGCGATGAAGGCGTGGTGGTCAGGCTGGATGAATGGCAGTCTATTTCCTCCAATCCTTCCCATGAGTTATCCCCGCATAAATAACGAAATTTGCCATTTCCGGGTCTGGGCTCCTCAAAAAGAGAGCATGCGGCTGCATGTGGAGAAAGCAGGTGTTCCTGCCGATGGACCGAATGCCGCCATTGCCGCTATGACCAGCCCGCCTGCCATGCCGATCGAGTCAGTTTCCGGATCAATGGTTATTCCCATGGTCAAGGATGACCACGGCTATTTTAACGCCCAGGTTGCCGGCCTTGCCGCCGGAGACCGCTATCGTTATCAGCCGGATAGCGGAGGGCTATTCGCGGACCCGCGATCGGCTTTTCAACCCGAAGGGGTACACGGACCTTCGGAGATCGTGGACCACGGCGCCTTTAAATGGACGGACACCCAATACAACACACCACTCTTTTCCTCGCTTATCTTCTATGAGCTTCACGTTGGCACTTTTACGTCCGAAGGAACTTTCGAGGCGATCATTCCGCGTCTATCCGAACTTGCCGGTCTGGGGATAAATGCCATCGAGCTGATGCCTGTCGCGCAGAGTCCGGGACGCCGCAACTGGGGCTATGACGGAGTTTACCTATATGCCGCAGCCTACAACTACGGTGGTCCCGAAGGATTAAAAAGGCTTGTCGATGCCTGTCATGCGCAAGGTATCGCCGTATTCCTTGACGTCGTTTACAATCACATCGGCGCAGAAGGGAATACCCTTGAACAGTTTGGCCCTTATTTTTCAGAAACGTATAAGACGCCCTGGGGTAAAGCCCTCAATTTTGACAGCGCCTGGTCCGATGGCGTAAGAGCGTTTATCGTCGACAATGCGCTCTTCTGGGCAGAACATTACCATATCGACGGATTACGCCTGGATGCCATTCACGAGATCTTTGACCGTAACGCTATATCCATCTGGGAGCAGCTGCGCGCTGCTGTCGATCAGTGGAGTACGACAAACAACCGGCCTTTCTATCTTGTTGCAGAAAGCGATCTCAACAATCCCCGTGTCGTGCAATCGCCGCAACAAGGCGGCATGGGATGCGACGCACAGTGGCTCGATGATTTTCATCACTCCATTTATGTAAAGCTCGATCCCGATGGCATCCGTCATTACCAGGACTATGGCCGTATGGAACAGATCGCCAAGGCTTATACCGAAGGGTTTGTGCACAGCGGAGATTTCGTTACCTTTCGTCATCGAACGCATGGCGCGTCATCGGCAGGAATAAAAGGCAATCATTTTATTGTCTTCAACCAAAATCACGATATTCCCGGTAACCGCCCCGATGGTCGCCGGCTTTGCCAGCTGACAGGCCAGGAACAACTGAAACTCGCTGCGGCTGCGCTGTTTCTTTCGCCTTATATTCCCATGCTGTTCATGGGGGAAGAATACGGCGCCGATACGCCCTTTTATTTTTTTTCCGACTATAGTGCTCCCGGCAGCGAAAAAGAATTGATCGAAACCCGCAAAAAACAGTTCGAGGCTTTCCATTTTGACGGCGATCCTGTTAATCCACAGGAAGAATCCGTATTCATCGCATCAAAGTTACGCTGGCAGCAAAGAAATGAGGCGCCGCATGCCGCTCTTCTCGAGTGGCATCGGCAGCTGATTCGTCTCCGCCGCAGTCACCCGCTGTTGAGGGATCTTAGCAAAACGCATTTCCGCACCGACCTCCTTGCTCCTGCTACGCTTTGCCTTTTCCGGCAATCCGTCGACAAGCAGGAAAGGCTTGTTTGCCTGTTGAATTTTTCCGACAGGCCCGTTTCCATTACGCTTCCCTATGACGCGCACACGGCGATTCCTGTTTCAGCGTCCCTGCTTCCCAAAAACTCCGAAGCAGCGCCCACCGCTATAGCTCAGTGGACGCTGCTCCTGTCTACACACCCCCTTCCCGCCAGCATCACGACGACTATGCCGCTGACGCTTCCTGGCTGGGCTGCCGCAGTCTACGCTACGCCGCCCGTCGATACCACGTCTTGTCCGGCCCGATGACACCAACTGCCGCCTTCACTACTACTGCCTCGGGGATTGCAATACCACAACAGAACGATCTCCAATCTTTATTTTTTCTCCGCAGGCAAAGACCTTTTTATCTCCTGGTTCAATCGACCCCGTCGCTACTACTATCGACCATTGTTTGCCATATTTATCATCCGGAAATACAAATTCCAATGGCTCAAAATGCGCGTTGAACAACAAATAGAACGTATCATCCAGTATCGGCTGGCTGTTTTCGTCTACTTCGCCTATCCCTCCGCCGTGTAAAAATATCCCTAACGATTTGGCAAAACCCGTATTCCAATGCTCTTCCGACATATTCTCGCCACTTGGCAGGAACCAGCTGATATCCGCAACCCCTTTCTTCCTAACAGCCTTTCCCTTAAACCACTGCTTTCTTGAAAAAGCCGGATGCGACTTACGGAAGGCGATCAGCTTTGCTGTAAAGGAGATCAGATCCTGGTCTGCCTTTTCCCAGTCGAGCCAGGATATTTCATTATCCTGGCAATAAGCATTGTTATTGCCGTTCTGTGTATGTCCCAACTCATCTCCGGCGAGCAGCATCGGTACGCCTTGCGACAAAAATAAGGTGGCTATAAAGTTCCGCTTTTGACGGTTTCGCAGTGCCTTTATCCCCTCGTCGTCTGTAGGTCCTTCGGCCCCGCAGTTCCAGGACCGGTTGTTTTCGAGGCCGTCCTTATTATCTTCTTTATTGGCTTCGTTATGCCGCTGGTTGTACGATACCAGGTCGTTCAGCGTAAAACCGTCATGCGCCGTGATAAAGTTGATGCTTGCAGTCGGATTCCGGTTATCATTCTTATACAGATCGGAGCTGCCGGTAAACCTTTCGCCGAACTCGCCCAATACACTATCCGCACCCCGCCAGTAATCCCGCATGCAATCCCTGTATTTTCCGTTCCACTCTGCCCAGCCGGGCGGGAATTGCCCGATCTGGTATCCGCCTTCCCCCACATCCCAGGGTTCCGCGATCAGCTTTACGTCCGAAAGAACAGGATCCTGGTAAATAATGCTAAAGAAAGCGCTCAGGCGATTTACGTCGTGCAGCTCCCGCGCCAATGCGGCGGCAAGGTCGAAGCGGAATCCGTCGACATGCATTTCCAACACCCAGTAACGGAGACTGTCCATGATCAGCTTGAGGACGTTGGGGAGTCTTGCATTCAATGTATTACCGGTACCGGTATAATCGTAATAAAACCGTTTGTTTTCTGCCAGCCGGTAATATTCATTGTTATCGATCCCCTTGTAAGCCAGTGTAGGTCCCAATTCATTTCCTTCTGCCGTATGGTTATAGACGACATCCAAAAGCACTTCGATCCCCGCCTTATGCAGCTCCTTTACCATATTCTTAAACTCTTTGACCTGTCCCCCCACTTCCTTACCGCTATAAAACCGGATCGCGGGCGCAAAGAATCCAATCGTATTATACCCCCAGTAATTGGTCAATCCCTTATCAACCAGGTGCCGTTCTGAAATACTCTGGTGAACCGGCATCAATTCGACGGCGGTGATCCCGATCTTCTTCAGATAGCCGATAACCTCCGGATGAGCGATAGCTGCATACGTTCCCCTGATCTCGTCTGGGATACCGGGGAACTTATTGGTCAGTCCTTTGACATGTGCTTCATAGATAATCGTATTGTGATAGGCCACTTTTGGCGGCCGGTCGCCTTCCCAATCAAAGGAATGATCGATAACGATCGATTTTGGAGAAACCTCAGCGTCATCCCGCTGGTCTATCGCCAGATCGTCCTTTCCCATCTCATAGCCGAATAAAGTATCATCCCAATCCCCGATACTGCAGATCGCTTTTGCATAGGGATCAACCAATATCTTTGCGGGATTGAACCGATGACCATTGGCTGGTTCATAAGGACCATAAACCCGGTAACCATACAACTGCCCGGGTTTAAGACCGGGAAGATAAGCATGCCAGATGTCGTGAGTCCTTTCCGTAAATTTTATCCGCTGTGTTTCTTTTGCTCCTTTTGGGGCGTCGAATAAGCAAAGTTCTACTGCCGTTGCATTATGGGAGTAGAGTGAAAAATTAACACCTTTCCCGTCCCAATAGGATCCAAGGGGATTGGGATCGCCAGGAAGAATCGTCATGTAAATGTAGTTTTGAATGGACTGTAGAAAAAAGGCGGCACACGTCGATAATTTTCCACGCTGCCGCCGACGTCATTCCTGGTTATTTTATAATTCAAAAAGCAACTGTTCGTCGTGCCCGGCCTCAGGTACCTGCCGGATAAAGTTGTCGTATCCCGCCTCATGGTCATGGCTGCTATAAACACCATAGGCGTCCTGGCTGTAACCCATCGTTCCGTCCTTAGCCCTCATGACGTATACGATCTCCATATCAGACGGATTGCTTGCCCCTTCAAAGCGAAAGGTTTTCAGGATCTCCATTTCTTCGGGTCGATAGGTTTTTTGCCCCTGCCCATCCATAAACCCTTTTTCCGTCCAGCGAAACTCATTATCCATTCCTTTTTCACGCAGCCTGGCCAATACCTCTGAAGAGGTCGTCATTGTGTCGGTAGTGTTTGTTTTTTCCATAACGGAGTTTTGAATGGCTATTCAAACGGCATACCTCACCCATTGGCTTTTAGGATCTCTTCCCCAATCGCGTCTACGAATTTCTGGTCTTCCACAAGATCCATCTTCCAGCCGCTCTTCTGATGACGGATAATTCCCAGGTTTTCATTGTTCAGCGATATTTCCAGCTCGGCGCAGATACCATTTTCACAGGTCCCGATAACGGGTACCGCTTCCCCTTTATACGTCTGTCCCCCATATTCAAAGGCTATGACCATAGGATCTTTTTCCAGCTGCTGGATCACCGATTTCAGGAATTGCACGAGGTGCTTCCGCTGTGTGGGTCCCGATGCACTCCATTTTCCGTTGGCCGCGCGTTTATGAGCGAGTTTGAACTTCAGGCCGGTCATTTTGGTGTCATAGTCGTTTGCGTTCAGTTTTTTAGCTGTCTGGTGCGCAAGTATATACCAATGATATTCCGTTCCGACCGGCGCACCGGAATCATCCGGTGCATGTCCTACCCTTCTTTTCGTAACCGCGTAGGAGACCTCCCAGAGATCCGGGGTGATCTTTGTTTCTTTCCAGTCTCCGGCATCATAGTTCCAGTGATGGCCGCGGCCTATCTGTACGCCAGTATATAATTTTCCGTTAAAGGTTTTGAATTTGTCAAAAGAACCGACGGCAGTCTTCCCCTCACTCGTCTTCGACCGTTTTTGTTTAACAGCCTTATCGGCTGCCTTCCTCTTCTTCACCGCGCTGTGGCGGGCTATAGTCTTCGTTGGCATAACTTATTTTTAACAGAAACGATAAAATCCTATGCCATGTGGAAGTTTATCCCGTAGAATAAAAGCCTTACTGGTAGCGGATCCTATTGGTTCCCCCCGAAATCCCGGTGGCATAGTTTTTTCGGCAAGTCCTCCCGAAGCGCTTCATCTCGATTTATATCAAACATTCTTTCACTGAAAATTTTAAAGAGTATGAGTACAAGAAATTCAGGAAGACGCGGGTTTGCATCAATGGACCCCGATCAACGCCGGGAGATGGCACGTCGCGGAGGTCAGGCATTGCATGGTGGTTATGGCAGCCGTTATGAAGATGACTACGAAGACGAGGAAGAAGAAGACGACGACTATGATGAGCCTTCGTCCCGTTATAATGAGTATGAAGGGGAAGAAGACTACGATGAGGATTATGACGACGAGGACTACGATGAAGAGGAAGAAGACTATAATTATAACCAGCCTTATTCCCGGTACGGCAACGAAGAAGAAGAGGAAGACGAGTACGATGGCCGTAACCGCCGTTATCGCGAGGACGACTATGAAGATCGTAGCCGCAGCCAGAGCCGTCATTCCCAGGGGCGTCAGTCGCAGGGACGCCAATCCCAGGGACGTCAACCACAGGGGCGCCAGTCCGAAGGGCGTCGCTCGGGAGGCAGCCGTGAAAATGACGGACGCGGGTCTTCAAACGGTCGTCGGGGTTTTGCCTCTATGGATCGGGAACAGGTACGACGCATAGCCAGTGAAGGCGGCAGCGCCTATCACGAACAACGCGGCAACCATGGTCATGACACCCGTGGAAGGTCTTCCTCCGGCAGAGGCAGCTCATCCGGACGGGGTCGTTCTTCCAGCGGCGACAGCAGCCGTCGTTCTTCCAGCAGCGATAGCAGCCGCCGCTCTTCCGGCAGTTCTTCCGGCCGCAGCGGCTCTTCCAGCCGCAGCAGCTCCTCCGGCCGCAGCGGCAACGGAGGCCAGCAACGTAATTCGCAGGGGCAATTTACCAGTCGAAGCGGCCGCTCGGGATATGGCAGCAGAGGCAGCAGCAATCGCGGCAACCGCTAATAAACGAAGCTTCCATTAATACAAACAAATAGAGTTGTAACCGGCTCTATTTGTTTGTCTAATCAAACTCATTGAACATAAAATTTTGTCATTATGAAACAGTCAACGACGGGCAAAACCAAAAACAAAAAAAGCGCTCCTGCCTCAAAAGCTCAGCATAAGACCGGCGGCCGCGGGTCCAGCAGCAATTCTGGCAGCCGCGGTAACTCCGGCAGCCGTGCAGATGGCAGCTCTGATGATATCGGATTCAGTATGCGCAGCGGCAGCTCCGGCTCCAACAGCGGCTCTATACGAGGGAATACCGGCAGCACTGCCCGCAGCAGCAGTGAAAGGGCCTCCCGCAACGACAGCGGAAGTAAGGCCCGCAGCAGCAGCAGCGCCAGGTCCTCCAGCGGAAGCTCCTTGCGTAACAGCAGCAGCACTTCCGGCAGCGGCAACAGTCGCGAAAAATCCTTTCAGGGCGAATCCCACCTTGAAAAGTTCTTCCTGGACCAGCTGAAGGATATCTATTACGCAGAAAACAAGATAACCCAGTCGCTGCCCAAAATGCAGGAAGCTGCAACCACCGAAGAGCTTAAGGAAGCATTCGAAGACCACCTTCACCAAACCCAACGGCACGTTAAACGCCTTGAAAAAGTTTTTGCCTCCATCGGCAAGAGTGCGGAAGGAAAAAAATGCGAAGCGATCGAAGGCATTGTGCGTGAAGCGGAGGAAATAATCGAAGAAACGGAAGAAGGCACATTGACCCGTGATGCGGCCCTTATCATCGCCGCGCAAAAAGTCGAGCACTACGAAATTGCCTCTTATGGCGGGCTCCTTCAACTGGCCATTACCATGCAGCTTCATGAAGCAGCCGATCTGCTCGACAAGACCCTCATCGAAGAAGAAGATACCGACGCCCGACTGACCGAGATCGCCGAAAGCGACATAAACCTGCAGGCCGAGCACGAAGACGCGCAGTCTTCCTGGGACGAGGAGCAGACCGAGGATCAGCAGGAAGAAGATGATGAGGAAGACGTGGACGAAGAAAGTCCCACCGTTCAATAATATATTCCCGGGATCGCAGGGCTTTAAAAAAATGCCCTGCGATCCCTATCAATTATCGATATATGCCAAACAAAAAAAGATGGTCGGCCCGTGTGACGAAACACAGTGATGCGCTTGACCTCGACAAAGGGGTCTTTACCTCAGACGATCCCGAAAAGATCGCACGTTCCCTTGA
>JAATGQ010000001.1 GCA_015654595.1 Chitinophagales bacterium
AATGCCCCCTTCCTGCTGTTTAAGGGCTGATACGATCTGACTCTCTGTAAATTGCTTGCGTTTCATAATTCAAGTTTAAAGTTAACAATTCATTCGATTGGTAACTCTAATTCTTGTGGCCGGAGTTCGGGGGAGCCGACATAACATAAATAAGGTTATAAAACAAAACTGAATCAAGAATCCATCAACAAAAAAAACTTTCTGGAATTAATTACATTAATCCCGCAGTAGACAATTCTTTTTTATGGCTTTTCTTAAAATGGCTCGATGTTTACTAATCTGCTTTATTATAGCTGGTTCCTCCATGATTTCCGCGGCGCGAGCGACATATCGAAGGTAGTTGGTCTTATGCTTGACCTCTTCTCTACTAGAAAGAGTGATATAGCCACCGTGATCGTTAGGTACAATTTTGATAAATCTTCGTGTGGGCTGTGT
Organism: Chitinophagales bacterium; assembly: GCA_015654595.1. Classification (GTDB taxonomy): domain Bacteria; phylum Bacteroidota; class Bacteroidia; order Chitinophagales; family Chitinophagaceae; genus Puia. The sequence goes on from JAATGQ010000001.1 coordinate 436, forward strand.
TTTGGACAAATCTAAGATCGTATATTGTCGATACAATTGTCGATAGAAAAGCACTGGAGCAGCATCGGCATTCTGTTCAGCAATTTTTTGAGCCCTTATACATTTGCGTCTGGCTGCTTTAATCATCCGGCGGTAAAACTTCGCCAAATTGGCGCTTTTTATACCTGTTCTAAAGCCAAAAAATTCGAATCCTAAATATGTTAGCGGAATTCCAGGCACCCATTTCTCATCCACCCATTTTGCTGATACAATTTGATTCCCCAATTTTTAATCATGGCTCATTTTAAATTGAAACACCTCCGTTTTATCATTGCTCAATGAAACATTACTTTCTTCGATGGTTTGTTGTACCAATTGTCGGAAATCGTTCATCTGTTCTGGCTCGCAAACTATAATAATATCATCTGAATATCTACGATAAAGCCCGTGTTCTTTTGTTAATTCGAGCATTTTTATATCAAAGTCCATCAAATATAGATTCGCCAATACGGAACTAATCGGCAGTCCCTGTGGAATCCCATGAATACGTTTTGTTTTTTTGTCTCTAAAGGGATATTTGTAGACACGGATCTTCTTCGATTTTATTGACTGTCGGAAATCAGCAGGGGATTCAAAAAAAGCCTGTTGTCCCAATTCATTTCTAATTCGGGCTAATTTTCTTTCATCAAACCCACTTCTTTTGGTGTATTTTGACGCGGGTTGCGAAATCCTCAAATCGCCTTTCAGAATATAAGAAAATTTCGTGGTAGCTTGAAACACATTGAAATGAGCTGGCGGAAGTCGCCCGTTGTCGGGAAAGAGTGCCATCCACTTCGTTTTTAATAGATTGTGATCCATCCGGTTAAAGAAACTTTCAATGTCGAACTTTAGTACAACTACCGGACGCGCCGATGCCCGTTCTTTTACATATTGAAACACTTCATGTGCAAAGTGAATGGTTCCCTTATTTCGTTTTTCGCCAGGGATTGGCAATTTCCTATAAGCAGTTATACACTCCGTCAAACCTAGATGATTGTCTAATTCTTTTTCATAACGTTCACTTATAATATGGGCGTAATACCCGAAAATAAGCGCGTCCATATGGGTAGCATAGTGAAGAGGTCGTTCTTTAGCGTTGGCCACAACCTTTCCTCTTTTCTCTTTAGTATGATATCGCTTATTTTCCCTTTGCGGATCCTTTCTATATCTCCGCTCTACGATAACTGAGTGAATCAACGGATAGAACGAATAACCGGCAACAAAATCCGGGCTAGTAATTTTTCCTATTAGTTCGCCCCTACGCTTTAAAACGTTTATTTTGGGCGTTATGTGCAGATACCCTTTGCTCTTTAGCCAAGGATACTCTTCCAAATTTATCATAAAAAAGGACCTTGCAAATGTTTAACGTAAATACGTCGACGACATACGCTCTTGCGAGCCAGGACTGTTACCCATATTCATGAGTCACGATTTGGTTGAAATTGTGACGTTATCTTCAAACTAATCATCTCTACAATGCTTACTCTACTATTGTCTGTTAATGCGTCAGGTATCCTGCCCCTTCGGCTGGAGGTGGTCTCAGCATCGCTGCTAAGGATCGCGCCCCCGCCCGAAAGCTGGCATGGTAATACCTCTCCTTTGCCTGTTCACCGTCTCCGGTGGCAAAGTCAGGCCGAAGCCCTTACGGTCCATTCCAGATGTTGGTCAACGTTGCAAGGTCCAATCAAAATTATAGAAAATTAATTTATTATTGTATTTTATTGAAATTTCCGCCATGTTCAACATAGGAGATATCGTCGCCTTCAACACCCACCCCTTTTTCGCCGGTCACACTGATATTGTGCTAGCCGGTGATCCACTACAACAGTCCCCGTTAATGATCATCACCGAAGAAAAAAACATTACGCTTAGTGCAGATAAAGGACATAAAAAAAAGGGGGATTCCTTCACTCACTATAAATGCTGCTGGTATTCTGCCACCACCCATAGATTTGAATTCGCTTGGTTCGATCCTCACCAATTGAAGCTAATCGAGCCACTGCCTCCTAACTTTGATACAGTACCAGCTATTGGCTGTAACGTGATATTTAGGACCGCCAGAATAGAAACACAGAAAAAGAAAGGAAGCATACAATATGGAACTGGTATGGCCACGGAAGATCATCTCGGACTGAAAAGTCTTATGTCCTTTGTTAGCCCGGTCATGCACGTGATCGGATATCCCAGCAATAACGGAAAGTCGGATAAAAAACAAACTGCCACATTGCCTGCTTTTCCGCTTGTAAAGGTTAAATGGTTCAATCTGGGGGCTGATAAATATAGCGAGGCCGAACTTCCATTGTCATGCCTGGAAAAATTACCCCCGTTTGACACAGAAAAAATAGCAGCTATAAAAAATTCAATTGCGGCAAAGTTATCTAAAAATAAACATTGACACCACGATTACCATCATCCAACCTCTTCTCATTGCTTGCTTAAATGGGACCTATCTTCTACGCTTCTTCGATGTAGTCACCAATAGGATTTCATGTGGCATTCTTATTGATTCCGTTCAAATATTGACTGAGCTTACTCAAGTTTATACGGAAAGGGCGCCAACTTTCGACTATAGCACCGGCAGTAAGCCGACGTTATTTCCAGGTGATTTGATCATGAAAAATCCCAAAAAGATTATCAGAATAAAATATGAAAATAGGCACCAGGCTGTATCCGTTCGCTGTATTAAGGATTTTTCATTGTATGACGTCACGGAAGAAGGCGGAAAGAAAGAAACATATTTACAAGGTATATGTTTGTCAAAAAAAGACACCAGAACATTCAAGGTTTCCAGTATTGAATGGGTTGAAATTATTAACCTATAACAATTTAAGTTTAGTCTAATTTACTAAATATATTAGACTATTGCTAAATATTCAATCCACCACAAATTCACATTTGGAGTTAAAATACTATTCCTATATTGCAACAAGGCATTACATGGTAATACATTTCCTGCCGTCAAATAGCAAAAAAATACAAGAAAAAATATTTAAATTTGTAATGTCAATAAAACACAAATAGATGAAAATAAGTATTATAGACAGCTATATGATGTTTCTTCAAACACTTCGCCCTGATGCAAGGCGGGCTTTGATCTCAAAGCTTACACAGAGCCTTAAATCCGAACCGAAGAAACCCAAGAATCTGTTCGCTAAATCTTTCGGAGCCTGGGTAGGCAATGAATCTGCCGACGACATCGTAAAAGAAATAAAAGATAGCCGATCTTTTAGCCGGCAAATTGAGGAACTGTGAAGCAGTATCTTTTAGATACAAATATTTGTATCTTTTTCATGAAAGGACTATTCGGGTTAGGTACGAAACTCGAAAGCGCAGGAACTGACAATTGTTTTATTTCGGAAATCACTCTCGCAGAATTAAAGTTTGGTGTTGAAAATAGCCAGAACAAAGAAAAGAACCTGGTTGCTCTCGGCAACTTTTTAACAGGTGTCATCGTCATCCCTATATTTCCCAGCCTAGATGTTTACGCAAAAGTAAAGGCAAGGCTAAGAAAGGCCGGGCAGCCGATTGACGATTTTGATCTTTTGATCGGAGCTACAGCTATTTCAAACGATCTTATTTTGATAACCAATAACGTAAGTCATTTGGGAAGAATGCAGGGGATCAAAATTGAAGATTGGACGAAATGATTTATTTTTTTGAATAGCCGTCCTAAAATATCCGGGGAAATAGTGCTCCATCTAGCATAGATAAACTCTACACATTGAAAATAAACGCGGCAAGAGACTTGTGTCGGGTTATTTCCTCTCCATACCAGAGAAACTAAAGGACGATTTTTTCGTATGCCTCCGATGAACTACCTATATTTCGTGTAAGAAGTCTCACTGGCGAGATTTTAGGAATGGTATTTCGTCTTTATCTGGATTGATGATAAATCTTTCCCAACCTTTGTCAATAATTTCATTTCTGGTTACTGGAAGAGCACGCCAGTCATCGGACATTGGATCATTGAGATAAGGGAGATCGAACGAATAATCCGTTGGAGATGCCCAATTTGTAAAACATTCTTCACATAGGAGAAGCATGCTGTTTGATAAGGATTCTTTTACGAATACAACCCATCCCTGATTGCAGGATGGGCACCATCCAGCTTTAAATTCATATTCCATAATACTTTATATTATATTATCCATTAGGGAGAAGTTCGCAGATTTTATTGATGGAGTGTGAGGGGATATTTTCCAGTACGCCTTTAAGCCAGTTGAATGGATTGATTCCGCGAAGCTTACAAGTTCCCAGGAGCGAGTACAACATGGCGCTCCGTTGTGCAGCTTCATGGCTTCCGGCAAAGAGATAATTTTTTCGGCCTACGGCAACGGGCCTGATGGCGTTCTCCACCGGATTGTTGTCGATATTTAGTTTCCCATCGGTAGTATATATCATTAGGTGCGTCCACCGCTCCATACTATAAGCAAGCGCTTTGCCAATGGCGCTTTTAGGCAATACTTCGATGTAAGTCTGCTGCATCCATTTACCCAGGGCTTCCAGGATAGGTACCGCTTCCTGTTGGCGTAGTTGCAGTACCTGCTCGTGGCTCAACTGCTGATCGGCAACCCGTCGTTCTATGGCATAGAGCAACTGGAACTGGGACAGGGCATATTCTGCACGACCGGCATCATTGAGCTGCGCCTCTACAAACTTCCTTCGGGCATGGGCCATACAATGCAATAGGGTAACATCCTTCTGCTGGTCGAAGATGTTGTAGGCCGCATAGCCATCCCTTTGAAGGTGTCCTTTAAAGTCTTTGAGCATTTCCAAAGGCCCTTCTCTTCCTCTGCCTGGCTGGTAATTGAAGAGCACCAGGTCCTGCAGGCTGTTGTGATACACCCAGAAATAGCCCCGATGGGTCTCTCCCTTCTTATCCTTGTCCAGCACTTTGATGGGCGTCTCATCGGCATGCAAATAATCGCTGGCCATTACCTCTTTGGCAAGGGCCTCATATAAGGGGGTGATCAGTTTGCAGGTATTGCTGACCCAATCGGTAATGCTGCTGTAGGGGATGTTTGTCTTTTCACGGCTAAAGCGCTGTTGCTACCGATGCAAGGGTAGATGATCCACAAATTTGTCAATTACGATCTGCGCTAATAATCCCGGGCCGGCTATGGCTTTCGGTAAAGGTCTTTCCGGCATAGGGGCGATCAGGATCGTTTGAGTATCCGGGCTGACATAATTGGGACGTACAAAGCGATTCACATATAACTTTCCAGGCTGATATTCCAGTTCTTCGGTGATCTCCTGACCGATTTGGCGACTGCCTTCCGGATGATCCACGTCGACCAGGATCTCTTTGCGTTCCAGGTGTTCCGGCAGCTTCATACGCCCCGGATGGGAGGTTGCGGAATTGGTCAGTATACTTTGAGACCGGGTGTATCCGATCTTTTTAGCCTTAACCAACGAGGTAGCGGCTACCGCCTCTGATTCCAGTCCCATTGCCAGCTGAGCAGGGTCTGCGACATTAGCTACAAAGCGTTCCTGCCGGGCACCAAAGATCATCTTCTTAAGCTGGTCCAGTTCCTGCCGCAGCTGCAGGATATCGAGTTGGGATTGCTTGTATAGGGCTTTGTAATCAATATGTGCGGTGAGGAGCTCCATGTGCGGGAGCAAATCTACTGAAAAGGGCTTACAGTAAGCGTTCTTGCAGGATCGTTATCAACAATTTGGCCTCCATGTTGATATCTTTTTCGTTTGCGAACATGCCGAAGACTGATCCTTTTTAGCAATAACAGGAGTTGGTCAGCTTCTATGCTTATAGCTGTTTCAGTAGCTGAAAAGGCAGGCAGTTCATAACTGCCTTTTTCAAGGCGTTTATGATACAGAGAGAACCCATCGCCTTCCCATAACAGAAACTTGACCTGGTTATGTCGGCGGTTCAGGAAAATAAACACCGCACCACACAGCGGATCTTTGTTTAATTCACTTTGTACAAGTCCGGATAATCCGTTGAAGCTCTTTCTCATATTGACCGGCTTACGATACAGATAGTACCGGCAGGAGGTAGAAAGGTGCAACACGGCCTAAAACAGGAGGCTTTTCAAATACGATACACTCACCGATTCATGGAAAACAACCCGGGTCCCATCCGGACAAACTACTTCACAGACCGATGAACTGGATGCTGGTTTTACGGTCAGGCTGACAAAATCCTGATTGGCTGCCATAACAGCCTGAGACTTACGGTACTGGCCGTACCAATAGTGGAAAATATGATAGGCAACATGTTGCTCACTACACCATATTTTCTGGGACTGCCCGCTCTGTTTCCAGACTTCAATCTTTTTGAACATCTCTTCCCGTACAGACTCTTAATTGGCCATGGGTTTTTGAGGCAAAAATATCGGGCCGCGATCTACCAGGCAATACGCACTTCACCGGATCCTTACGACGTCACAGCACTTCAAATTTTAATCTCCGACGGGCCGGAAAGAAGGGAAGTTTACAATCCCACCTGGTGGACATTAGGCTCAATTTTGCAGGTCCTTCTCTTTTTGTTGGATAACGTTAGATTCTTATCGCGGCAGGAATATCCTATATTTTCTCTAATGTATTGAAATTAAATAGGCCGTCTCAAAAAGAGACGGCCTATGATGCTGTATTAATAGAATCCTTATTTCCGGCGAACTTCATTTATCACTTTAGTTTCGACCTTAGCAGAATTCTCCTTCACTAAATGGGGAGATGATGCAATAACCTGGGTCATATCAACTCCTGGAACCTGAGTTGTAGTTATAGTCGTAGTACTAGACCCGCTATTATTGTTGGTTTGCGCAGCGCTATTTGAGGTACTTTTAGACATAGACCAATTTATCGCAATTTACAATTTTTTCTTCATATACAAAATGTACTTTTTGGACCTTATCCTCCTTACGAGATAAGTGAAAGCCAATGCAGGCAATATAAGGGACTATAGCTGCCAATCCCCATAAAAGTGCCCTGTAATAAAAAGAGCTTTTCCCTACAAAAACCCTCTGATTGATTTGTTGAGCCTCGCTGAGTTCCGCTATATAGGATGCTTTTAAATAATCATCAATCATCTTTTTTGCATCCTTTATCTGGTCAGCAGATAGCTCAGGGCGTAAAAATCTCTTTTCATATTGATTTCGAAGATCCGTCGAATATCTGTCCGAAATCTCTAAATATGCTACCCTTATAGGAATTAATAACCGGATGGTATATATCACTGATACAACTATCATCACCAGAAAAAATGTAGCCAAAAGGGAATAGACTACTTTAGTTCCATCTATTAAATCCTGAATAATGGGAATCAAATAAATACCCATCGCCGAGTATATTAAAATGATATTAGTAAGCCGTCCAAGGATACCTTGATAAGCTGAAAGATATAAATCAACACGTTTCTCTCCAAGGCTAATTATATAATCAAGATTATAAAAGGAGTTTTCCATCTGATAAAGTTTTGATGCAGCAATTTAATGCGTAAGCCTCATTAGGGCAAATTCAAAAAGAAAGCTTACAAGCCCCTAATTCACTATAGAGAACTTACTCTTTTTTGTGGAATTTTTATGCTAGACGAATCATACTAGTAAATTTCATGCTTCGACCACAATTTTTTTCTTGGTTGTTTTCATGGCGGCTATAGCTTGTAAGTCAACATATAAAAAATGCAATTGTGAATTAAACAATGAGGAGCTTACAGGCTTTCATTTGATTGAAGTCCCTCCCCTAAGGGATCAGCGAGATCCGCGGTCGCCGGCGCAGCTAATCCCTCTCTCTCTCCGCAAGTCAAAATCAATTGCCCAGCTCCAAGGCGGTTTTTTTTGTTTTGGAGCGTAAAGAGCACGCAGAATTGTACCTTTATCCATACTGAATCAGCAAAATCCAGCAAAACTCAATCTCTTCAAACTTCCGGATCGTATAATATGGAAAACTATAGCCATTTTAAAACTTTACGTCAGAAATTTCCCGTTCCAGACAGCGATCCGTTTTTGGAAGAATTAGAACATCGATGCACTGTAATTGAAATAAAAAAGAACGAATCTCTTATTACCCATCAAGCCGATAATAGGAAAATGTTCTTTATCGTATCTGGCAGTTTTATCCGGAATATAATCTCCTCAAGTGGGGATGAAAAAACAGTGATGTTTCATACCGAGAGTTTCCATGAATTTGTAAAAGCTTATGATACCATCTATTTCCATGAAAAGACAAACTATGAGATCAAAGCAAACGAAAAATCGATTGTCATAGCTTTCGACTATGATTTTTTGTATCAACGGGTAAAATTAAACCTTGAATTATTGGTTTATTTTACGGAAAGAACAGAACAACTGTTTACCACGCTGGACCTATTTCGCAATTTTCAACTGGCCCTGACAAGCGAAGAATATTTAGTTTGGCTTTATCAACACTACAATTTTTTGTTCCAGCGGTTTCCCGCCCAAAACATTGCCAGTTTTATGGGGATTTCACCCGTTTGGCTGAGTAAATTAAAGGCTAAGCTCACTTCTTAAATTAATTTAACCGAATTACATTTTATTTATTCGACCATTGCTTTATTATCCTGGATAAGACAATAGGCAACGCTTTGCATCCCTCATAATAAGAGGAATTCATATTCATGCCTATCTGACTAGGCTGCAAAATAAAAAGTAGGCTGAAAGGATCCGTTATTTTTTAATTTATAATAATAGCAAAAATGGCAAAGAAAAAAATTCTGATCACCGGGGCAGGCTCTGGTTTCGGAGAAGGCGTCGCTCTTGGACTGGCAAAATTGGGTCACGAGGTAATTGCGAGTGTACAAATATCCCCTCAGATCACCCCATTGAAGAATAAGGCTGAAAGTTTGGGCCTGCACAACTTACGCGTTGAAAAGTTGGATATTCTGGATCCTTATGATGTTAAATACGCTTTAACATGGGATTTTGATATTTTAGTAAGTAATGCAGGAATAGGAGAAGGCGGCCCCGTTTTCGAAATTCCGATGGATCTGGTAAGACGGAATTTTGAGACCAACGTATTTGCGCCCCTCAGCTTTGCCCAACAATTTATTGCAAAGCTGATTGTCGGGGGACGAAGTGGAAAAATCGTCTTCACATCGTCTATGGCAGGCATCTTTGTCCCGGATGGCTATGGGATTTATGCTGCCACCAAACACGCTTTGGAAGCTATCGCGGAAGCACTGGCGGCCGAACTAAAGAAATATAACATACAGATTCAGACAGTAAACCCGGGTGCCTATTTGACCGGCTTTAACGAGACCGCAGCCGAAAATTGTTTCAGGTGGTTAGACGATAGCAAGAATTTTACGAAAAGAACGGAATATCGTGCCTTTTTTGATAATATGCTTAGCACTCCGCAGGGAAGACTCGATCCAAAGGAAATGATCGACGCAATGATCGATATCATCCCTTCCGACACCGGTAAATTTAGAAATGTTGTTCCCGCGTTCGTAGAGGATATGCTGAAAGATTACCAGTCGAAGATCTGGAATAGTACAATTTAATTCTGTCACTATGTATCACACCGTAATAAAATCAGGCTCTTCGTAAAAGACGAAGGAAAAGGACAGCCCCCATTAGTATTTCTTCATTTCTGTGGAGGATCATCACAAACATGGAATGGGGTTACTGCTTTACTCAAAGATAAATTCCGTTGCATCAGCTATGACCATCGGGGCTGGGGAAGATCAGACAAAACTTCAACAGGATATAACATTGAATCTCTTGCAAGTGATACATTGGGGATCGCGGCCATTACCATCACTAAAAGGATGTATTTCATTTAAAAATTTCTGATGAAACGATGCAATAACCAGGATCATATCAACTCCTGGAACCTGGGTTGTAGTGATAGTCATAGTACTAGACCCGGTATTATTGTTGGTTTGCGCAGCGCCATTTGAGACACTTTTAGACATAAATCAATTATTGCAATTTACAAGCTCAACAAATTCCTGGCAACACTTAACAGCGGCTCTTTCTGGGCAATTACCATATTTGCCGGCCAAGACACCTATGACGTTTGGGTCCGAGTAATAAAGGCCGGTATGCCGCCCCATCCCCCACCGCTCGTAAATGGCAAGGAGACAACGCTTATTAATATCCATATAGCCCAACCACAACCGGCAGTCGACTATTCAAAGGCACATATAAGATGTAAAATGAAGGAGCGAACTTTAAAAGAAGTCAACTATATGGGAGTTATGGTATAAGTACGATCTTACCTCTGGTATGCCTTTTATCCAATTCCATATATGCATCCCGTACTTGCATTAAAGAGTAAGTTTTTGCTATGGAAAATTCCAGTTTACCTTGATCTATCAAATTGGCTAATTCTGCCAACACTTTAATATTTGCTGCTTTAGCGCTGCCTTCAGCTTTTACGCCGTACTTAGCAACCGCCGCATAATCAATGATGGTGTTTATACGGTTTTTGGGAACGCCTAATGCAATGGCTAAATCTACATAGCCATTTCCAAAATTGTCTATAAACGCATCAATTTTTCCGTTAGCTGCATTCCGAATGCGATCAGCCTGGCCGTCCCCATATATTACAGGCACAACACCGTGGTCAGAAAGCCATTGTTGATTTGATTCTCCAGCCAGACCAATTACCGTAGCGCCTGCGTCACGCGCCAGTTGAACAACTAATGAACCCACGCCACCAGCAGCTGCGGATACTACTACCGTGTCTCCTGGTTTTAATGCGACAGCTCGTACTGCGGCATATGCAGTAGTTCCAGCCACAAATAATCCCCCTCCCTGTTCCCAGGAGACATTGGCTGGCTTAGGAACAATATGATCTAAATCAGCCAGAACATATTCTGCATGACTAGCGCGGTTGTCGCTAAAACCAATTACTTCGCTGCCAAAGGTATATGCTGTCACATCGGACCCGACTTCTTCAATCACTCCCGCAAAATCACTACCCTGTCCCATTGGCAACGTCCAGGGATACTTTTCGGCCAATTTACCTTCACGAATGAAAACCTCACCCGGATTAATACCAGCTGCCTTAACTTTAACCAGTAATTCGCCTTTTTGAGGAACCGGCCTTGGTATATCTTTAATCTTCAGTTCGTCTAACCCGCCATATTGATCGATTCTTACTGCTTTCATAGTATCCTAATTTAAATTTGAATTAACAAGCGGCTGGAGAATTACCTCATTTTTCGGCTGAATATCTGCCGCAGTCATCTTTTTTTCATCCTATGTCCGGTCAATAGATAGCTCATTGCTTCGATAAAGCTAAAGAAAATCTTGAAATGGGCCTGACTTAGTCCGAGCATTTACCTGCCGTGCCAGATTTTTGGGACGACCTTGATATAGCTCAAGATATAATTATATCATGAACCCTAAGAATACTAATCCCCACTCTGAAATGTAGACTGATCCACTCTTTATTTTTATAAACTGATTCAGGGTTCGCGATATCGTGTCCATATCGCCTGCCTCAATCTTCGTCGCCAAAACATAACAACAAAGCTCCGCCGGCATGGAAAATCTGGAATCGCAGTTCTTGCAGGTACTCTTTCGTCACAATTTACACTGCCATAACCCGAAAACGCGATAAAAATCTTACCACGATCGCCATCAACAAACAGAAAAATTATTCTATCGACATCGGAATTTTGAATAAGACAAAGCGAAATTTGGCTAATGATGTCTGCGGATTACGGAGCACCTTTGCTTCATAATTTTAAAACATGTGAAAAATGAAAATAGTATTAACAGGATCTTTAGGGAATGTCACCAGGCCACTTTCAGTAGAGTTGGTAGGCAAAGCGCACGCAGTAACCGTTATCAGCAGCAAAACCGAAAGACAGGCAGCTATTGAAGCGCTAGGCGCAACAGCGGCAATCGGATCTGTTTTAGATGTAAACTTCCTTACGGAAACATTTAAAGGCGCGGATGTAGTTTATCTGATGGAACCACCTATAAATTTCTTTGACCAAAATGCTGATACTGAGACCCACTGGACTGATATTGCAAAAACCTATGCCAAGGCCATCCTTTTGGCAGGCATAACAAAAGTAATCCATCTGAGCAGCGTTGGCGCCCACACTAATAAAGACAACGGAATGTTTGCCATACACTACAAGGAGGAGTCTATCTTAAAAGAATTGCCGGATGCCGTAGCTATCAAATTCATGCGGCCTGTGGGGTTTTATACTAATATTTTTAGATCTATGCAAACTATAAAAACGCGTGGCGCTATCGTTGCAAACTACGGTGGGGACAAAAAAGAACCCTGGGTTTCGCCATTGGACATTGCCAGTACAATTGCTGAAGAAATTGAATTACCTTTCAAAGGCCGAACATTCCGTTACATAGCAAGTGAGGAACTTTCGCCTAATGAAATAGCAAAGATATTAGGTAAAGCAATCGGGCAACCTGATCTTAAATGGGTTGTCGTTTCTGATGAAGAATTGGTAAATGGAATGTTACAATTGGGAATAAACCCGGGAGTGGCGAAGGGGTTTGCACAAATGCAGGCATTTCAAGGCAGCGGACGCTTATATGAGGATTATTACCGATACCCTCCGGTTTTAGGGAAGACAAAATTTGCGGCGTTTGCCGAAGATTTTGCCAAAGTCTTCAATCATCAATAGCAATCTCAACAAAATGGGGAACCAAAATCCATACCGGGTAAAATCAATCAGCGAGTTTCACAAATTGTGCGGCTTACCCAAACCTGAACATCCTTTGATAAGCGTGATAAACAGGGCCGATGTCGCTCATTCGGAGGACATCAGTTTAGTACTCGATTATTATTCTATTTCCATTAAAAAGGATTTAAACGGGAAAATCAAATACGGCCAGCAGTCTTATGATTTCAACGAAGGGGTCATGTTCTTTATTGCGCCTAACCAGGTTTTTGGCAAAGTGGAGACAAATTCAAAATCAGTTTTAAAAAGATCGGGTTGGACATTACTTGTCCACCCTGATTTTCTTTGGAATACACCACTTGTAAAAAGAATTAAGCAATATGAATTCTTTAACTATTCGGTAAACGAAGCATTATTTCTTTCTGAAAAAGAGGAAGCAACCATCAACAACATTGTGCTAAATATCCGGCAGGAATATCACGCGAACATTGATAAGTTTAGCAAAAGCATTATCATTTCCCACATTGAGGCACTGCTCAATTATGCCGATAGATTTTATCATCGTCAGTTTCTCACACGAGAAAAGGGCAATCATCAAATATTGGAACGTTTGGAGCAATTATTGACTGATTATTTTAACAGCGATGACTTAATATCAAAAGGCTTACCAACGGTGAACTACCTTGCGCAGGCATTGCACCTTTCGCCCAAATATTTGGGCACTTTACTAAAAATACTGACGGGACAAAATGCCCAACAACATATTCATGAAAAACTGATTGAAAAAGCCAAGGAAAAATTATCTACTACCAATCTTTCAATAAGCGAAATTGCCTACCAATTAGGCTTTGAACATTTGCCCTCCTTCAGTAAATTATTCAAAATAAAAACGAAACAGACTCCTTTGGAATTTAGGGCATCTTTTAATTAAATCCGGCCAAGCATCCTTATGCTTCTTTTTGACAATCGAAAATACACGCTGGCTAACGGACTTTGGTGCATAATCTTACCCAAACCACCGGCAAAAAGGTTCGAAACTTGTCCCTCTCCGCGCATTCAGAATTGGGAAGAATATCCTTCTTTTCATATTAACCTGTGTTTCTCCCGGGGAACCAAGACGGCAAAGAAGTTGTCTTCAGAATCGATGGCCACATCCAAGGCCTCGATACTGTCGGCTATTATATTATGTTACCCAACACATTACCGACGATGCCGTATATAGGATATGGTGATGACATCAGCGGTTGATGTCCGGTCGTAGAGGACTAACTAACTATTTTCCGGGTCTTCAGATATTTACCAGGATGACGAGCCGCATAGTCTATCGTAAGGCTGCGAACCCGTTCAAGTTTCGCACTTTTTGCTTCGGGTCGAGCTTTTGCAATTCGTTCAACATAATCCTTTTGGCAACTTGGGCGAAGCATATCCCAGGCGCTTTTAAACCGCTTATCTGTGGTAAGTTCGGCAGCTAATTCAGGAGGAATTGTTGTACCCGCTTTTGTTTCCATATCAACAATTTGTAAGGTAAATTCCTCAAAGCCTGTGCCAAGTACAGAAGTTTAAATGCTGATTTTTCAGAAGAAGACTGGCAGGCATTCAGGCCTGTGAAAAGGTATCGGTGGTAGCCAGGGAAACACTGAGCCGTATCCGGGGCAGAAGGCGTTAATGCTATTTTGTGACGATCGTCACTACTTACTTTCTATAGGGCTGCCGACCTTTGTTTCAATTAATAACTAATTACAAAATCAAAGTATGAAACAGGAAAAACAGGCAACAACAGAAACTGCCTCGGCCTTGGTATTATCATTTATCAATGCACTGAACAAAGAAGAATTTGACTTGGCACGCAGTTATGTAAACGACGACTTCACTTTTAACGGGGTGCTTGGCAGCCGTCATGGAGCTGACAATTATTTTGAAGACATGAGGAAAATGAAATTCAGGTATATGGTCAAAAAGGTATTTGCAGAAGAAAGCGATGTTTGTCTGTTCTACAACATCACGATTGCCGGAGTCAGCATCTTTGCCAGTGGATGGTATCAATTAAAAGATCAAAAATTGAGTTCTTTAACCGTTCTCTTTGATCCGAGACCCGTCCTTGACGGTTCTGCTAAACAGTAACTGCATACAAGCGTTATAGAAAAAGCGCAGATTCGATTTTTTACATCGCTTGTGCCGTTTTATTTTCTGTCAATTCGTTTTCTAATAAATAGATTTGGTGCCCTGCTTCATTTGGACGGGTGGCTCGATATTACTCTTCGTTCCTTATCTTACTTGGAAATAGCAATTTTTGCCGGCAGACATAATAAAAAAAGCATCCTCCACCGTTACCAGGTCGAAGATGCCTCTATTATCATCGATCAAAGCGCTTTAATTTGATTGATCAGTTGCTGCAGAACCCCTTTGGCATCCCCAAAGAGCATGGAGGTATTCGGCTGAAAGAACAGCTGATTGTCTATACCGGCATATCCGGGTCGCATGCTGCGTTTGTTGACGATGACCATTTTCGCTTTCCCGACTTCCAGGATAGGCATACCGTATATCGGACTCGAAGGATCATTCTCGGCGGCAGGATTGACCACATCGTTTGCGCCAAGGATAAGCACCACGTCCGTAGTAGGGAACTGTTCGTTGGACTGCTCCGTTTCCAGCAGATCATCATAAGATACATTTGCTTCGGCCAGTAGTACATTCATATGCCCCGGCATGCGGCCAGCTACGGGGTGGATAGCATATTTAACCTCTACCCCTTTGTCGCTCAGCAATTTTTCGAGTTCGTGACAGGTATGCTGGGCCTGTGCTACCGCCAGGCCATAACCCGGCACTATCATGACCTTGTGTGCATACCCCAGCACCATGGCCGCATCGCTGATGCTCACTTCCTTATAGGTTCCCTGCGTACCCGGCAGAGCAGCTGCTTTGGTTCCACCGAATGACCCGATCAACACATTTTTCAGCGAACGGTTCATCGCCTTACACATCAGCAGCGTCAGAATAGCGCAGGCTGAACCTACCAGGATACCACCGGTGAGCATCACCTGATTGTTGTACAGGAACCCGCCGAAAGCAGTCGCAACACCTGTAAGCGAATTCAACAGGGAAATGACGACTGGCATATCCGCCCCCCCGATGGGTAATACGAATAATACGCCATAACAAAGGGACAGGGCGAGAAGAATGTAAAAAAGAATTGCAGGGGTGACTGATATCCCGCACAGCAGGCCCACGCTCAACAATAATATGAGGGCTGGCACTACCAGGTTGGTCACTTGCTGCCCTGGGAAAGTGAGGTCTTTCATTTTGCCGCTTAGTTTCCCGTAAGCTATCATACTGCCGGCAAAAGAGATGCTGCCGATCAATGCTCCTGCGAGGATGATCAACAGGTGTAGAACAGTCTCCCCGCCGGCCAGACGGCCAAACTCCAGCGTGGAGATCAGCGCGGCGCATAAGCCGCCCATCCCATTGAAAATGCTGACCAGTTCAGGCATGGCCGTCATTTTTACCCTGCGCGCAGCCCTTGTCCCGACAACGGCGCCGATAACCAATGAGCCCGCAATCCATCCATAGTTATGGAGGTGTTGCCCATTGTCGGTTCGGTATAGAAGCAGCGTGCCTAAGATGGAGATACCCATACCCGTTGCCGAGACCTGATTTCCCCTTCTGGCGGTTTCAGGATGGGACAGCATTTTTAAACCTATGATAAAACAGACGGAGCCGATGAGATAACAGACCGATAAAATACTAGTTTCCATGACGAATTATTTGTTTAAAGGTTTGGACTTGGGGACCTCGTCTTTGCCAGCGACCCCTTTGCGGGGTTTGAACATTTCCAGCATCCGGTCGGTCACTACGAAGCCGCCGACTACGTTTAAAGTACCTACGATCACTGCGATGAAACCCAGCACCAACGCCAGGTAATCATCCGGTTTTACCGATCCCATAGCAATGATGGAGCCGATAATGATGACGCCGTGAATAGCATTGGCGCCGCTCATCAAGGGTGTATGTAAAACGGAGGGAACCCTTGAAATGACTTCCACACCTAAAAAGACGGATAAGATCACTATATAGAACATCTCCAGGTGACCCTGAATAAAATTAAGTATTGCTTCCATAGTTGTTATTTAAGATTGAACGGTGACGGATGATTTTGCAATGGCCTCTACCCGCTTGTTCAGGATCGCGCCGCCATGTGTGATACAAGCCGAACTGACGATATCGTCTGCTAAGTTGACCTGCAAAGCTCCCGACTTGTCGATCAGCAATTTGAGGAAATTGATCACGTTCCTGCCATAGAATTTACTGGCATCGGAGGGCATCGAGGAGGAAAGATTGGAGTCCCCAATGACCGTGACCTGCCCGCAGAGTACGGAGGCCTGGTCTTTCGTCACTTCCGTGTTTCCTCCCGTGGCAGCAGCCAGGTCGACGATGACCGATCCCGGTTTCATAGCCCGGATCATCTCTTCCGTCACGAGCACCGGCGCCTTTTTACCAAAGATCTGCGCCGTGGTAATGACAACATCCGATTTTCGGATGCTTTCGGCAATCCGCGCTTTTTGTTTTTGCTGGAACTCTTCGGTCTGCGCTACGGCATAGCCGCCCGCTGCGGAGGCATCTGCCGCCCCTTCCACCTCCACGAACTTCGCCCCTAGGCTCAATACCTCTTCCTTCGCCGCAGGCCGTGTGTCGAACACTTCCACTACGGCGCCTAGTCGCCGGGCCGTGGCCACGGCCTGCAGGCCAGCCACCCCGGCCCCCAGCACCAGCACTTTAGCCGGCGCCGCGCTGCCGGCAGCAGTCATCAGCAGAGGGAAATAACGAGGATATAACGATGCGGCGCGTAATACCGCTTTATACCCCGCGATATTGGCCTGGGAACTCAGCACATCCATGCCCTGCGCCCTGGTGGTGCGGGGCAGCATATCCATGCTGAAGGTCGTGAGCCCTTGTGCAGCCCAGTCTGCCATCAGCAAAGGATTGTACAAAGGCTGGTAGACCCCTACGAGGATCTTACCCTTCCCGGCAGCAGGCAGATCCTCCGAATGAATGCTGAACAAAATGTCTGCCCCATTAAGGATATCCGACCTTTCCTTAATAAGCGCTCCGCTCTGAATGTCCTCATCGGAGCAAAAAGCACGCTGGCCCGCACCCTGTTCCACCCAGACAAGGATACCTTCTTTCGTCAAACCCTTTATTTCACCGGCTAACAGAGACACCCTTGATTCAAAAGCCGGTTCTTTCAATATACCGATAGTCATTATGAAGAAGTTAAGAAGAATGAAAAAAAAGGGCCATCCCATTATGCTGGGATGACCTTTCTTGTAGCTACGATTTGGGGTTAATAAGGATTTTGGACTGTAGTGACCCGGATCAGCTTAGTATTTACGAATTCGTAAATGGCAGCCTGGGACTGTTCTCTTCCATATCCGGAATGCTTGGTGCCTCCGAATGGAAGCTCGGGGGCGATGCCCGTGACATGGTTGATATAAACCATACCGGTATCTATCTGCCTGGCCACATTAATGGCCCTTTCATTATTAGAGCTGAATACGCTGCCTCCCAAACCAAAGTCAGTGGCATTGGCCAGCTTAATGGCTTCTTCTTCGTTCTTGACCTTATAAAACATAAAGACAGGCCCGAATATCTCTTCCTGGTACGCAGAATTATCAGGTTGAATATTCGTCAGAATAGTAGGTTCCATAAAAGCTCCGGGTCTGTCGATACGGTGCCCGCCGTACAGAACGATTGCTCCTTCCTCTACAGCCAGCTGAACCTGCTGGATCACATCCTCTACAGCCTTTTCGCTGCTCAGGGGAGCCAGATCGGTTTTGGCGTCAAGAGGGTCGCCCACAGTCAGGGAAGTGAAGGCCTTTTTTACCTTTTCCAGGAAAAGATCGGCGATTCCTTCTTCTACAATGACCCTTTTAGGCGACACACAAACCTGACCCGCATTCCAGATACGCCCTTGAACGGCTGCTTTTACCGCATCATCGACATTGGCATCGTTCAGGACGATAAAGGCGTCGCTCCCGCCCAATTCAAGCGTCGATTTCTTGACATATTTACCAGCGGCCGCAGCGACGGATGCTCCGGCGGGCTCACTTCCTGTAAGTGTTACCGCCTTGATCCTTTTGTCGGCAACCAGGCCATCGATCTTGCTGCCCGGGATGAATAAGTTCTGATAGACTCCTTTTGGAAAGCCTGCTTCCAGGAAGATGTCCTCCATGATCTTCGCACATTGAGGTACGTTGGAAGCATGTTTCAATAACATTGTATTACCCGCCATCAGGTTAGGCGCGGCAGAACGGGTTATCTGGTAAAAGGGGAAGTTCCAGGGCTGGATGCTCAAGATAACTCCAAGTGGTTCATAGGTGAGGAAGGCAGAGCCAAGCGGCGTATCCAAAGGATGGTCCGCGAGAAATTTCTCCCCGTTGTCTGCATAATAGTCGAAAATAGAGGCTGAAAGCTCTACTTCGCCAATGCTTTCTTTCAGCAGCTTGCCCATTTCCAGGGTCGCCAGCTTGCCCAGCTCGGTCTTCCTGCTGCGAAGGATGGCCGCCACCTTATGTAGCAATTGTGCGCGATGCGCTTTGGGCGTTTTTTTCCAGCTCTGAAAAGTGCGGTCGCCAAGCTCGATCTTTTCATCGATCTCTTGATCGGACATGACATCGAATTCTTTTACGACTTCATTATTAAAAGGATTTACCGTTTTAATTGGCGATGTTTTAACTAACGTTTTCATACAAATTGTTATTTAAGAGGCGATTATTGGTATTTTACCCGGATTCCGATTTATATGTTGATCCTCGGTCCGGGATCATTTTCGTTGACAAAAGTAAAGCGCGGGTTCGCTTTGGATTATGACATACAACACCTCGAACAATGACTTATGTCATCTGATGCAGCCGCTGGGCCATTGCCCGCAGCAATAAGTAAAGAGGCTGCATCGAAATGTCGATACAGCCTCTCTATGTTCGGGTCCCTGTCATAGACGGCCTGGGAAGGCGCTGGCAGAATAGATTTATTAGGTGAACTTCTTCCTCCTTAAACCTGGAAGATCGGTATCGGCTTTAACGAAGCCTATGGAAGTATACCCTTATGACGTCGGATGCTGTTTAAACCCAATACTCTCCCGGTTTTTGCCCGAAACCTGAAAATGAATTTTACTCTGGACCTCATCCAAAGAGATAAGATCGTCGGTATCTCCTAATACTTCATCGATGAGGCCGTACTGTTGGGCTTCAATGCTGTTCATAAACCGGTCGCGGCGGAACATCTCTTCTATTTCTTCCCGGCTATGACCGGAAAATTTGCCAATCAGGTAAAAGATCTGATTCTGAAGTCGTTCCTGTTCTCTATAGGCAATACGTACGTCCTCCGTATATCCCTTGGCGCCCCCGCCGGTAGGATGCATATGAATGGTAGCATGCGGCAGAGCATAACGCTGCCCTTTTTGCCCCGCCGTAAGCAGAACGGTGCTCATACTGCCGCAAAAACCCATAGCTACCGTGACTACCGGTGATTTTAGCTTCCGCATGGTATCATAGATGGCAAAGCCTCCATACACGATGCCGCCTGGACTGTTGAGGTAGAGCATGATGGGGTTGTGATTTTCACTGTCCAGGTAGAGCAGCTGAGCCACGATAAGATTGGCTACGTTCTCGTCTATAGCAGATCCCAGGTACACAATCCGCTCTTTCAGCAGCAGGCTATAGATATCGTAGGCCCCCTTGGTCGAGCTGTCGATGACGGTTGGAATGATCATATCAGATGAATATAGTTTTTAATTGATGGGCAAATGCGGGTTCCTCCAACAGCTGCCGGTAAATCCCCTCTATCCTGTCACGTTCTTTCTTTCGGCTGTACAGTCGGATCAACCGATGAGCCATGCGCTGTGCCTCGACTTTTTCAGCCAGTGCATCACCCATTGACAGCCGCGCCTCGAAGCGCTTTCCTTCTTCTTCGCTAAACTGGCGGAAAAGGTATTGATCGATCTGGGCAATCTCATTCAGGTCACTGCGCATAGATTTCTGTTATTTTTATTTCCTTCCGGACTTTCTCCAGACATTTATATTTCTGTACCGTTGCCGATCTTCTTCCCTTGAATCCGAATCGGCCGGCAATATGATCCATCGAGCAATGGTCGTAATAAACAGCTTTTAAAAGCTCCAGGCATTTCTTCCCGCTCTTTTGAAGAGAATCCAGCAATTTTTTCTCCCTTTCTTCTGTGTCCGGTTCTTCCGGCGTTGCCGGTTCGAACCCTTCGGGCAGTGACAGCATCGCCCCCTTTTTCCGGGTATGCAGCCAGCAGATTTTCGCTGTGCCCAGCAGATAGGCCCTGGGGGAGGAATGAAGCTGCAGCGTTCCAGCCTTCCCTTTTTCCAGGTAAATCAGTAAAGCATCATGGAAGCTGTCTTTAGCCTCTTCGAGACTTCCACCCATCCGCCGGACCATCCGTGCGAAATCGGGAAAACTTTCTCTATACAGCTCGATGATAGGGTCATCATATTGTAGGGTCATGCAAGTACCTTTTTTAATAAAGTGTCTAAAAAGGTAGGATAATCACCCGAAAATGAGACATATTTTCTAACAAAAGCTTTCAATAAATTGAATTATCTGCCATAAACCAACCGCGAAGAGGTTCGAAAACTGTCCCTTTTGACCCGCAAATTTTTTATTTTTATTAACCCGCTAATTTTCAGCGGGTTTTTTATTGGATATATATCTTCAAATCAGCATAGAAATGTAAGATACTGAACATCATATTTCTATATAGTCCGAATCCTCTTTGGCTAATTTAGTCGAAAGCGATCAATAATAACAATCAAGAAAAATCATACCCACTGACAAAAATATTCATATTTTTTATCGACAAGTGTATCGATACACGATACGACACAAGGACCACTAGACGATTGCATGATACAAACGATTATTCATAAGGGATTACGGCTAATATCTGACCAAGATCGCTTTAATTCTTGACGCCTCGACGCAGTCTCTACTGAAGATGATATTAAGGCTCTTGGAGGAAGTATTCATCGTTTGACAGGCAATTATGCAGGGTTTTGGTCCATTAAGGTCAGCCCTAACTATCGCATTGTTTTTCGATATGTCAAAGGCGATATTTTTAATGTTGATAACATAGATTATCACTAAAAGGAGGAAAAAATATATTGAAACTCCACACGAGCCTTACCCCCATCTCATCCGGGAACTATCCTTCGCGAACTATTCATGAACGAGCGCAATCTAACCATTACAGATCTTGCAAAGGGCCTTGGCATGACGAGAGCGAATGTATCTGCCGTTGTCAATGGCCGGGCAGGAATCAGTCCGGAATTGGCGGTAAAACTTTCGGCCGCATTCGGTAATAGTGCCACATTCTGGACAGACTTACAAACCCATTATGAGCTTTGGCATGCCGAAAAAAAGATTAAACGTTCTACTATCCATCGTTTTAAATTGCCGAAAAACCGGCAATCAGCAAATGCCTAATGGATATAGTGTTATTTTGGACAATACCTGACAATAAACTAATTATAACCCTGACTGACACCTAGGCAAAATATTTTTTCTACCCCACTCGGCGATTTCATCAAATACCGGGGAGAGACTTTCCCCCATTTCGCTAAGCGAATATTCCACTCTTAACGGAATTTCATCGTATTGTTTTCGTACGATTAAACCGTCTTTTTCAAGTTCCTTCAATTGCTCGGTTAATACCTTCCTTGAAATGGTCGGTATACGCACCGCTATCTCGCCAAAACGCCTTGTTCCGAATGTCAGCTGATACAAAATGATACCTTTCCATCTTCCGCTGATCAGCTCAAGCGTAGCAATAACCGGACTGTCTGTTACTGTCCTTTCCTTTGGCATAACGGTTACGTTTTCGTTACCACTTTTTTAATGGTTACCTAAAGGTAACAAGTTGCTTTTAAAACCATTGTCAGTTTCTTTGCATAACGAAGATTAAATCATTCATATTAAAAAACCAAAGCCGATGATTTTAATAACGGGTGCAACAGGGCAATACGGAAATATAGTTGTTAATTTACTCTTAAGAAAGGGAATTAACAAATATCAGATCTCAGGATTAGGCAGAGACGCTGAGAAAGCCAGCAAATTAAAAGACAACGGTATCCGGATTGTTACAGGAGATTATGACAATTATGCTTCACTGGTCCATGCGTTTAATGGCATTGACAAACTGTTGTTCGTTCCGGGACGCGATCTGGATAAGCGTATACTACAGAACGGGAACGTAGTGAAAGCGGCTGAAGAAGCCGGTGTAAATCACTTTGTCTATGCAAGTCTTGAAAGCAAGAACGAAACCAATAGCTCCCCACTTTGGATGATTGCTGAGGCACATTTGCGAACGGAGCAATTGTTGAGGGAAAGTGGCTTGACATACACTATTCTTAAAAACAATTTGTACATGGATTTTATTCCCGATTTCATCGGAAAGGATGTATTGCAGACAGGTACCATATATCTGCCTGCCGGAGCGGGTAAAATAAGTACGGCTTTGCGTTCCGATATGGCAGGAGCTGCTGCTGAGGTTCTGACTTCCACGGGACATGAAAATAAGGTCTATAATATTACTAATATCGAAGCCTACAGCTATCTGGATATTGCAAACTATCTTTCAGAGATATCGGGAAAAACAATCAATTATATCTCACCTGCACCGGAAGAATTTGCAGAAACATGGAAGAGAGCTGGCGTCGCTTCCCGTGTTATAGAAATAACTGTGGGTTTTGCCCAGGCACAGGCACAAGGTGACCTTGACAGGATAAGCCAGGATTTATATAGACTACTTAAGAGAACACCAGTTTCCTTAAAAGACTATTTAAGGCAGTTTTATTTGCATCAGGCAAGACAATAGCCGTTACTTACTTTATCCGATAAGGTCCGGCAACAAAAAGCCTTGCAGATTAAAAAATAATCCAGCTTTTACGTTATATGCAGATTTGACAGTCCCGCCTTTCTTACATGGGTTCTTGACGATCCGGTTTTTTGCTTACATACTTTAGACATAGTCCTGAGACGGCCTTGCAGAGGCGGATGTTTACAAATCATTAGTCATTAATAGGGGCCATAAATCCAGGTTCAACGGTTCGTAAAATTCACTGTTTACAGGCGTACGATTTCAAGTCGTTACTGTATTTTTTGGGCTTTTTCCCAATATGCTTTTCAAATACTCTTGAAAAATGACTTATATTTTCAAAGCCCATTTGATAGCCAGCTTCTGATACAGATAGTTTTTCCTCGATCAATAACCGGGCGGCTTCTTTCATGCGAAGATGCTGAAAGTAATCGTAAATTCCCATGCCAAAAACTTGCGTAAAAATTTTGCGGAGTTTTAGTTCGCTCATTCCTGCAATTCGTTTCAATTCCACGATACTGCTTGGTTTGTTCAATGAGGAAGCAATTTTGTCACGCACCTGGTAAATAGATTTTATTTCCCGGCCACTTAGTTTCTGATGGACAGACTTTTCGCGTTTTCGCAAACTTTCGAATAAGTAGAAAAGCAACTCCATTGCCTTAATTTTGTAATAATAACTTTTCATAGCGCCTGGCTCTTCTTTTTTCACGATGTCGTTTACCGTGCGCAAAATATCATCGGTCATAAGCTCTTCAATCAAAAAATTGTGAGTGCTGTCAAACAGAAACTGAAAATGCTGCGTCTCCTCATTCAAAAAGCTTTTTAAATAGTCGGCGCTGACACTAATTGAAACATGCGTTACCCGGGTATCTTTAGTAAAATGGATTTTTTGCTTTATAGTAAATGGGAATATACGTACATACGGGGGGTCCATGTTGTGTTTAGCTCTACTTTTACCGTCGATAATCGAGGCGCTATCTTCGAAGATGTTGTAAAATAAAAAACCAATACTGTTTTTGATTGCTGATATTCCAGTTTCGCGCGTGAAATTATCTTTGACGATAAATGAGCCAAAATGCATCGCCATGTCCGGCAAAAAAGTAAAGGCATTAAAAAAGTCGACTTGGAAATGTTGTAACTCCTTTTCTATCGGTAGACCTATCTTGTTGGCATATTGAAGAATTCTAGTGTCTACGTTTTTGCTGATTGCCCTTTTCATAATTTTTACGACTATTTTTAATAGTTTTTGGATTATTTTAATTGTAAAGCTACAACTACTTTTGTATCGAATGCAAGATTCCATAGTAAACAACAAATTCTGAAAGCTATGAAAAAACAGGTTTTAATTTCAGGTGCAAGTTTCGCAGGATTGACTTTGGCTTATTGGCTAAACAAGTTTGGTTATCAGGTGACCGTAGTAGAAATGGGGAAAGGACTTAGAAAAGGTGGCTCTCCCATCGACGTTCGCGGTAAAGCCTTGGAAGTTGTAAAAGAAATGGGCATATTAGAAAAAATCAAGGCCAATGAATTTGTACATACTGATGAGATTGTAAACGCCAAAGATGAAACATTGGCCACTTTTTCAATAAATGCCCAGGCGGAATACCTTGGGGATATTGAAATTCATCGCGGCGATCTGGTGGAGATAATTTATGAAATCATTCCAAAAAATGAAGTTGAAATTATCTTTGGTAACAGCATAGAAAAATTGATTCAGCATGAAAATAATGTTGAAATATCCTTTGAAAGCGGGGAGAGCAGAATCTTTGATTTAGTGTTTGGCGCAGATGGCACGCATTCTGCCGTAAGGAGACTTGTCTTCGGAGATGAAGAAAATTTCAAGAAGTTTTTCGGTGTTTATTTCGCCTTTGCCGAAGCAAATCATATACAAACGGGCAGACCCAGGAACTCAGGAATAGTATTCCGGGAAGTGGGAAAACAGGCCGTGATTTATCAATTCAAAGAGGCAGCGAATGCCATACTTTTGTTCAGAGCGCCTAAATTAGATTGGGATTACAGAAATCAAGATCAACACAAGCAAATTCTGAAAGAACATTTTGCCAACGATTCAAATTGGAAAATCCCTGAAATTTTAGACACAATGCTTCATTCCGACAATTTGTATTTCGATGAAGCGTGTCAAATTCATATGCCCACCTGGACAAAAGGACGTGTTGCTTTAGTTGGCGATGCCGCGCACGCTCCAAGTTTTTTCACAGGAATGGGTACAAGTTTGGCGTTACAAGGCGCAACACTGTTAGCGAAAGAGCTTCACGAAACCGACGATTTCAAAATAGCTTTTGAAAAATATACCGAAACGTTCAAACCATATGCAGAAAGCATTCAAGCCCGCATTACACGTGGCCTAAAAGTTCAATTACCTGAAACAGAAGAAGAGTTACAGGCGTCTATTATGGCATGGAGTAATAAGAAAAAATCGTAACACCCACAGATGAAGAATTTAAAGCTTGAGCCAGCGGATTACCGTCGAAGAAGCTTGCTCTGCATTTTAAGTTTAGCAATGGCGTAGATTTATGGTAACGGCTGTAAAAGCGTATCAAACCTTTAAATTTATCGATTTTACATCTCTTTAGCAGGAATAATCACAGATAATAGCGGATTCGCCAGGAAAAAACAAGTCCTCTTATGCAACGGATATAATAATAAAAAGGAGGTAGCGATAAATATAGACGACCTTTGAGAAAAATTATCATTATGCAAAAGAAAAGTTTATTCACGGCGGGGTTGGTTGCAATTTCCATAACAGTAACAGCACAAAAAATAAACACTGATTCTCTCTCCATTGTATCCAGGATAAGCGACTATCAGCTGAAAAGAGCCAAATTACAGAATATGGTAAAGCAGACCACCTGGGACAAGCAGGACGCCGCTACTAAAGTACAAACCTCTGCCGACAAGAATAGCCAGGATGCCAACAGGCTGAATAGCGATCCCCAAAACATGCAGTTAGCGAAGAATGCCGACAACTCTGCTTCCGATGCAAGAAAGGATTCAAGGAACGCCAGGAATGCAAATAAAAAATTAGAAAATTTAAACAAACAGATCGCGGGCCTGGATACTAAGATCTCTGAACAGCAGCAGAAACTACTTGCTTATACGAATGTGGCGCCGATGACAGTACCTGCAGTTGACACTGCACATCGTTTGTAGTATAATATGATATAGGAGAAGATATACAGCATCCGTAAGCATCGCTGAGATCTTATCTGTTATCTGGCTTCGGATACATCCGACAAGGCTCGAAATAAATTGAATTATCATACCTAAATCGCTGGTTAAAAGGGGGCGAAAACTGTCCCTCCTGCCCCGCAGCTGGCGACAACTCATCAAAAAGATGAGCTGTCGCCTTTCTATTTTCGTCCAGATTGCCTGATTGCCGGGCAATAGCCCCAAGGTAAAATTGACTTTATAGGTTCGAAATTGATCTTTTTCTCAATTCGCCATCCGGTACTCATTCGGCGTCATTCCTACCCGCTGTTTGAACAGCCGGGTAAAATGTTGCGGGTACTTAAACCCCAGTTCATACGCGATCTGGCTGACCGATTTTTCCTGGTCAAATATCCTTTCCTTCGCCATATCGATCACCTTTGATTGTATATACTCGTGCGCGGTCTTGCCCGTCTCTTTTCGGATCAGGTCGCCAAAATAGCTAGGGGACAAATTCAATTCCCGGGCGCAATACGCAACAGAAGGCAGACCCACCGTCTGCGATTTGTCGGATTGGTAGTACTCGTTCAGCAGCGTCTCGAATTTTTCCAGGATGCCTTTGTGTGCACTCTCCCTCGTAATAAACTGCCGGTCATAGAAGCGGACACAGTAATTCAGCAAGAGCTCGATATTCGACACGATCAGCTGCTTGCTATGCTTGTCAATGGCGTGCAACAGTTCGTACTCGATCTTTGCAAAAGATTCCAGCACGATCTTCCTTTCTCTTTCCGACAGATGAAGTGCTTCTTTGGATTGGTAGCTAAAAAAGGAATAGTCCTGAATGTGCTTTCCTAGTGCCGTGCCGTGAATAAAATCCGCATGGAATACCAAGCCGTGCCCTTTCGGCTGGAAGGTCTCGCCATTGCTGTTCACGCCTGCGACCTGGCCGGGCGCTAAGAATACCAGTGTGCCTTCCTGGTAATCATAATTATGCCGGCCGTACACCATATCACCGCACTTCACATCCTTAAGGAATATAGTATAAAAGCCGAAATACATTTTATGCCCCTGTCGCGGAGCAGCCTTGGAAAAGTCCACCACGCTGACCTGCGGGTGCAAGGTCTCGTTATTGTTGAACGCATTGTAGTCACTGATCGTCTCGAATCGCAGCATCTTTTCCATATCCCGGTAGTTTTAACCCCCTAAAAGTACCAAATATCCACCTTGCCCTACCCTCCCGGACCTCAAATCCACAATAATGGTAAGCAAATCCAGAATCCATATACAAACCATGCCATCCCTTAACCTGACCTTTGTACTATTAAAGGAAAAACGATCATGCAAACGGTAAAATTGAATAACGGTGTTGAAATGCCCAGCCTGGGATTTGGGGTATTCCAGGTCAAAGATCTGGCCGAATGTGAGAAAAGCGTTGTGGACGCTATCGCCACCGGCTACCGGCTTATTGACACGGCAGAATCCTACATGAACGAAGAAGCCGTCGGCAAGGGGATCAGCCTCCATCGCCCGGAAATACAACAAATCCATCGCACAGGTTATTCTCCGGTGGCTCATGCAAAGAGGAATAGTAGCCATTTCAAAATCGGTGCGCAAGGAGCGTATGGAAGAAAATATCAATGTCCTCTACTTCCGGCTCACTACCGGGGAAATGGATCATATAAAAACCCTGGATACGAAAACAAGCAGCTTTTTCGATCACCGTGACCCCGCTATGGTCAAATCGCTTGGGGAACGAAAACTCGATTAATAGTTTAAAAACAACATCATGGAAAAAAGAATATTAGGCAACGGCGGTCTTGAAGTATCAGCTCTTGGTCTGGGCTGTATGGGAATTAGCTTTGGTTACGGGCCCGCCACAGAAAAACAAACCGCTATTCAACTCATTCGCGCCGCCTACGAGCTTGGTGTCACCTTCTTCGACACCGCAGAAGCCTACGGCCCGTATGTCAACGAAGAACTATTGGGTGAGGCGGTGCAGCCCTTCCGCGACAAAATAGTTATCGCCACCAAATTCGGCTTTAAAAATGGCAAACCGGCCGATGGCCTGGACAGCCGGCCCGAACACATCCGCGAAGTAGCGGAGGCGTCGCTAAAGCGCCTGCGTACCGATCGCATCGACCTTTTCTACCAGCACCGCGTAGACCCCGACGTGCCGATGGAAGACGTCGCCGGTACTGTAAAAGAGCTGATCCAGGAAGGCAAGGTCAAGCACTTCGGCCTTTCAGAGGCCAGCGCCGCATCCATTCGCAAGGCACACGCCGTACAACCCGTCGCCGCCTTGCAAAGTGAGTATTCCCTCTGGTGGCGGGAGCCCGAAGAGACAGTCATGCCCACCCTGGAAGAGCTCGGCATCGGCTTCGTACCCTTCAGTCCTCTCGGTAAAGGCTTCCTGACCGGCGCGATCAACGACCAGACCAAATTTGATCAATCCGACTTTCGCAATATCGTCCCCCGCTTTTCCGAGGAAAACCGAAAAGCCAATCAGGCCGTGGTCGATTTGCTGACCACCATTGCGAAGGGAAAGAACGCCACCCCGGCACAGATCGCCCTGGCATGGCTGTTGGCCCAAAAGCCCTGGATCGCACCGATCCCCGGGACCACCAAGCTGCACCGGCTCGAAGAAAACATCGGCGCCGCCTCTGTTCAACTGAGCGAAGCTGACCTGAGCAACATCAACGCCGCCGTCTCAAAAATCGACGTACAAGGCCTTCGCTATCCCGAACATATGCAAAAAATGGTCGGCCGCTAATCTGAAAATCCATATCGACGGCGACCGTCTGCCCCCATTCGTACGATCTCACCGGCAAAACCGTCATACCGTTCAACACCAGTGCAGGTTATGGTGTTGGCAGCGGTTTTCAGACGATAAAGAAGCTGTGTCCCAATAGCAAAGTTTTAGAGGGATTTTCTATCATTATTGTCTGTGCCGTCCAGGTTCACCAGCAAACCCAATTCAACCATCTTACTCCAGCCATAAATTCATTGATTATCAATTAGTTTTTTTACAAAAAGGATCGAAAGTTGCCGCCAGCTCTCCGCAAGTCCAATGACAATAGTGCCCTCGCTGAAAGCGCGGGCATTTTTCGTTTCCGGGGAGCGTGGCGAACTTATCCGGTGAAGGGGGCGGGAAAGAATGCCATTATTCATCCCAGATAAAACAGGGAAGAAGTAAAAAATTTTGAATTTCCACCTTTCTTCCTATCTTCACAAAGCCTCTTATTCATTGCAACGGCAACTCTCGGTCCTTCACATTTCGTCGTCGCAAGTCAATAGTTCGTTTCGTTTTTTTATTCGCGTTATTTTAGTATCTGCAACGTTATTTGTTCAGGGTAAGGTTTTTAGTAAATAATTTAAAACGTACACTTTTAAAATTTTAACTATGAGACTTTCCGATTTTATCGTACTGAATGAGGATGAAAAAAAGTCAACTGTTCTCCACCAGGGCGTGCTCATCGCCAAGAGAAGTAGCCTTGATTCTATGGTGTTTCTGTTCCAGTTAGGTAGCTATTATGTCGAAGCGTACTGCAATCCTGAAAATAAGGCGATCGAAGAATACAGGATGTTTGACAACATCGATGTGTTACAACCTTATTTGGAGGCCATTCCCCTTGATAAGCTACTGAGCTGAGTTTTTGTGCATTTTTTTGAGTTATCCCGTCCCTCGTAAGCTACCAGTATTTGGGACGGGATATTTTTTTTTGCTTGATATCAGAATTTACTGTATCTTTATACCGTTAATTTGAGTTCTGCATCTGTATTTGTTAATTTATCCCGCCTCACAATCAGGATTTCTTTCCCTCTACATTTTTTGCTTTTCTCTTTTTTTTTATCTTTTTTAATTGTTAAGTATGAACATTTACGTTTCCAATTTAAGTTTCAACGTACAGGATGAAGACTTAAAAGAATTTTTTACTCCTTATGGCGAAGTAACGTCGGCTAAAATCATTATGGACAGGACGACCAACCAATCCCGCGGTTTTGGTTTTGTTGAAATGCCTGACGAAGCTGCTTCCAAAAAGGCAATTGCTGAACTCGATGGTGCAACTGTTGAAAACAGGACCATTAAAGTCAATGAAGCAAGGCCCAAAGAGGAAAGACCGGCCCGCAACAATAACGGCGGTAATTACAACAACGTAAATAGCTATAATAATAATAGATATTAACAACCTTGAATTGTTGAAAAAAGCTCCGGTTATCCGGAGCTTTTTTTTTGCGATCACTCTTCGATTAGTTTACCAATATATTGCGGGTTGGCGGAAAAGTTCGGCTAATTTATTTTGACTTCACAAGAATAGAAGAAATTGAAACTCTCACAGCCAGAACAGGCCTTGATACTAGTGGCTGGTGGGAAAAACGATGATTTAATATTCCGAACCAGTCAGGGATTTTTACGAATTGCTGACAAAGGATTTTAGATGCTTTCTTGACAGCCACATGCGAATTTTTTTCAGGAGGTCGGTCAATTTTTCAGCGTCCTATCAAACGGCACACAAGTTGTTCGGAAAAAATCAAATCCAAAAAAGGAGGAATTATGAACAACATCATCAAGAAAACGGACAACCGTCCGACGACGTTTGGAAGTGTTGTAGACGAACTCTTCCAGAGCAATTTAAATCGATTCTTCGACGACCGCGCGTGGGGTTTCAACGGTCTATCCTCGGAAAGCCGCGTGCCGGTGAACATCCGGGAGACCGATACGTCGTATGAGATCGAAGTCATTGCGCCGGGATTGAAAAAAGAGGATTTTCAGCTGTCATACACCGGTGACACACTGACTGTTTCTTTTGAGAAAGCCGATGAGAAGACCACGGGCGATGGACAAAAATGGATTCGCCGGGAATACCAGTCCGGCGCCTTCTCCCGCAGCTTTACCATCGACAGCACCGTCGACGTGGATAAGGCTAAAGCCCACTATGAAAATGGCCTGTTGACGCTGACACTGCCCAAGAAGGAAGAAGCAAAACGCATTTCCCGCAAAATTGATGTGCAGTAAGCTGCGTTCAACCAAACAAATGATTAACCGGGCGGACATTACGTGTCCGCCCTTTTTCTGATCCATTTCGAGCCTATGGGAAATGTTTTAGCTCACCTGAGTATTGTCTCTCTGGTAATCCTTCTTTTGATCATCGTGCTTCGCAGATGGAGCCAGCCGTATTTAATAGCCTATATTCTAGCCGGAATCGTTCTCGGTCCGGGAGTAGCAGGATTGTTTACTCCGGGCCAGGAGCCCGCCATCCTGGGTGAATTCGGTATCATCCTGCTCATGTTCTTTCTTGGTCTGGAGATCGAAATTCCCGACCAGGCCACCTTATTATTTCGGCCTGTAGTGGGCCAATTCGTAAAAATGTCGATGGCATTGGCGGTCGCGTGGCTGGTAGGTGCATGGCTTGCCTGGAGTTGGCAGAACAGGCTGCTATTGACCGTGTTGCTTACCTTCAATAGTACCGCTGTAGTAAGCGAATATATGCGGCGGACGGGAGACCTGGAAACGCCTACGGGAAAACTTGTACTAAACACCTTGTTACTGCAGGACGTGCTGGTTGCCCCGGTATTCGCCTTTTTCCAATGGGTGGGAAGGCCTGCGACGCAATGGGGAACGATCGTTGCCTCCATCGCCGTCGCCGTCGCGCTTTTCTACTTGCTACGAGCTATCCGCAATCGGAACATATGGTCATGGAGCGGCTGGCGCCTGTTGGAAGAGGACCATGATCTGCAGGTGTTCCTTGCCGTATCCTGTTGCCTGGGCTGCTCATGGCTGTCGTCACTGGCCGGGCTATCCGCGCCTATAGGAAGTTTTGCTGCAGGTCTGTGGCTGGGAAAAACAAAAGGCTTTGGCTGGCTGGGAGGGGTGCTTAAGCCATTCAAGGTTTTCTTCGTTTCCCTGTATTTCGTATCGGTGGGCCTTTCGTTGGATCTTCACTATGTAGCCGGACACTGTTTCTCTATCCTGGCGATCACGGGTGCCGTACTGATCATAAATAGCCTGATATCCGCAATAGCATTCCGGCTGCTAGGGATGAAATGGAACGATAGCTGGTGGGCCGGCGCGTTGTTGTCGCAAACTGGAGAGTTGGGACTGCTTGCCTGCTCCATGGCAGCCAACTCAGGCATGATCGATACCGGGCTATACAAGCTGGCGGTGGCCGTTACAGGACTGACATTGTTGTTCTCCACTGTATGGACTTCGGCCTTGCGGGCAATACTAAGAAGATAGGGCATTGCTACAATACAGTGTCATCCAGGTTTATTTTCTTGAAAAGCTCCCGCGCGATAACTTTCAGATTTGCGCCCAGTTCCTCTACCGTACAACTGACAACCTGCATATTCATCGGCAGCCCATCCCGCTTTTCAACTAGGTCCATATGCAGGACTTCCGAATCGCCCTTTGCCGGCCGACCTTGCAGGCTCTCGAAAAGCCTGATGGCAAATTCACGATCGCTGCCCAACTCGAAACACCCGAAGCGCTCAAAGCCGTCCAGGGCTTTCATGTTTAGCTCAATGTAAAATTTACGTTCCATAAATCAAAGCATTTATATTACGTATCCGGCTTCAACCGTTATGCCAAAAGCACCAACGGAATTTTTGACATTTCCCGCTGAAAATAGACTGAAAAAATTTCATTTTTTCCGACTGGCATATTGCTTGTTGAGCCCATTATAATCGTCCAGCTAATTATTCATTGAACGTAGTTAGTGGCTTTGTTTAATTCATTCAAAATCATTACTTATGTCAAGTAAATCGCAAATCACTCCCTTACACGACCGGGTCATAATCAAGCCCGAGCCTGCCGAAGAAAAGACCGCCGGCGGGATCATCATCCCGGACACGGCAAAAGAAAAACCCCATCGAGGTACCGTAATCGCTGTCGGACCTGGCAAAAAAGACGAGCCGGTCACCGTAAAAAAAGGGGATGCCGTTCTTTACGGTAAGTATTCCGGGACAGAGGTCAGGATCGACGGACAAGACCTCCTGATCCTTCGGGAAGGCGATATCCTCGCAGTCGTATAACCCTAATATTTTACTTAATTCCTTAATCTTTCTCTCACTGTTAAATTGTCTTTTATGGCAAAGCAACTTTTCTTTGATACAGACGCAAGAAATAGAATGAAAAAAGGGATCGACATCCTGGCGAATGCCGTCAAGGTCACCTTGGGACCGCAGGGACGTAATGTCATTCTCGAGAAGAAGTTTGGCGCATCGACCATTACCAAAGACGGCGTGAGTGTGGCCAAAGAGATTGAACTCGAAGACCCTATCGAAAACATGGGCGCACAAATGGTCAAAGAAGTAGCCTCTAAAACGGCGGACGCTGCCGGAGACGGAACCACCACGGCAACCGTACTGGCACAGGCCATTGTTTCGGAAGGGCTTAGGAATGTCGCGGCCGGCGCCAACCCGATGGACCTGAAAAGAGGGATCGACAAAGCTACCGAGTTGGTGGTCGGTCATCTGAAACAACAATCGCAGGCCGTAGGTAACGACAACGATAAGATCCGCCAGATAGCTACTGTCTCCGCCAATAATGATGACAACATCGGCCGGTTGATCGCAGAAGCCTTTACGAAAGTAGGCAAGGAGGGAGTCATTACCGTGGAAGAAGCGAAGGGCACAACCACAACTGTAGAAGTCGTGGAAGGTATGGAGTTCGACCGAGGGTATATTTCACCCTATTTCGTGACCAACCCAGAAAAGATGGAGGCCGAATTGCAGAACCCCTATGTGCTCATCTACGATAAAAAGATCAGCGTGATGAAAGATATGCTGCCGCTGTTGGAAAAAACTGCGCAGAGCGGTCGACCTCTGCTGATTATCGCCGAAGACCTGGATGGGGAGGCTTTGGCGACATTGGTCGTGAATAAAATCAGGGGGACGCTGCGGGTGGCTGCTGTCAAAGCACCCGGTTTCGGTGACCGGCGTAAGGAAATGCTGGAAGACATTGCCGTCCTCACAGGTGGCATTGTGATCAGCGAAGAGCGTGGCTATAAGCTGGAGAATGCGGATCTGAGCTATCTGGGAACAGCCGATGCCATCACGATCGATAAAGAAAATACGACCATTGTCGGTGGTAAAGGCAAGAAGGAAGATATCCAGGCGCGGGTTAATCAGATTAAGGCGCAGATCGAGAACACGACCTCCGATTACGATAAGGAAAAGCTGCAGGAGCGGTTGGCTAAGCTCAGCGGCGGTGTTGCCGTGCTGTATGTCGGGGCTGCGACGGAAGTGGAAATGAAGGAAAAGAAAGACCGTGTCGATGACGCACTCCATGCTACGCGCGCAGCGATCGAAGAAGGTATCGTGCCCGGCGGCGGTGTGGCCTATATCCGCGCCATAGAAGCCCTGGAAAAGCTTTCGGGCGCTAATGCCGATGAAAACACCGGCATCGCCATCATCCGAAGGGCCATCGAAGAACCTCTGCGCCAAATTGTTCGCAACTGCGGGCTCGAAGGTAGCATCATTGTTCAAGTGGTGCGTCAGGGGAAGAACGATTATGGATTCAACGCCCGCACCGAACAATATGAGTCGCTCCTGGCTGCGGGAGTGATCGATCCGACCAAAGTATCCCGCATCGCCCTTGAAAATGCAGCGTCTATTGCCAGCCTCCTCCTCACGACGGAATGTGTGGTATCGGACAAGCCAAAAAATGAAACGGTTCCGGTCGCTGCGCCTGCCGGGATGGGAATGGATTACTAACTCGGCGAGCAAAAGTTTATTTTTCTTTACACTAAGCGAATCCCGTTGCCCGGGCAGTGTCCTAGGGTATACGGGATTCCACTATTTGTAACAGAACCGGCATGATGAAAAAATGCTATCATCTTCTCTTCTGTACCGATATTTTACGGATATTATGTATAAGACTAAAATCAAACTCAATTATTTCCCGACAATCTTCTTGCGGTGTTCTACTCCCCAATCTGTCAGATTGCCGATAATCGTCTGCAGCGTATTGCCGTGTTCCGTAAGTTCATATTGAACCGATATGGGCTGAGTGTTCAATATGGTTCGTTTTACCAACTCGTTTATCTCTAGTTCCTTTAATTCTTTACTTAACATTCTATTCGAAATCCCATCCACATCATTCAAAATATCGGAAAATCGCCTCTTACCGTAGCAGCAAATAGAGGAGATGATAGGAATTTTCCATTTCCCGTTAAGCGCATCCATTGCGTCTTGAACAGCCCTCATTCTTTTCCTTTGCTCCTGTTGAAACTCTTCTATTTTACACCCCATAATGTTACTATGTTACACCGATGTTACTGTTATTTTTCGGCACAAAGTTACCAAAGATAACCTCACGATTCTACCTTTATGCCGTTAAACAAAAATAAATTCTCAAAAATGAGTAAACTGAAGAACAAGGTTGCCGTGATTACAGGCGGCAACAGCGGTATCGGGTTTGGCATTGCTGAAGCGTTTAAAAACGAAGGCGCAGTCGGTGCAATCACAGGAAGAAATGAGGCTACCTTGAACAGCGCCGTCGAAATCCTGGGTGGTAATTTTATAGGCATAAAAGGAGACGTAACAAATCTTAATGACCTGGAGAACCTGTATAAGACTACGGCTGATAAGTTTGGGAAGATAGACGCATTGGTAGTAAATGCCGGCGGCGTTGTGGACGGGATCCCCTTGATGACGATCAGCGATGTAACGGAAGAAGGTTACGACAGCTATATGGATCTGAATTTAAAAAGCGTTTATTTCACCGTAAAGAAATCACTTCCCTATTTAAATGACGGGGCTTCCATAATACTGATCGCGTCGAACGCCGCACATCGGGCTGCGCCCGGAGCGACGATATATGCCGCTGCAAAAGCCGCCGTTATTTCACTGGGCAGAGGCTTATCGCTCGATTTATTATCAAGGAGAATAAGGGTGAACACAATTTCACCCGGCTCAATTGATACTCCGGTTTTTGGAAAGATGGTACCGCATGATCTGGTGGATCAGGTAAAGCAAGTCTGGATAGACCTTACGCCGCTTGGCAGGCAAGGAACTCCGGCTGAGATCGGCAAAACGGCTGTATTTTTAGCCTCCGACGATTCCACATTCATCGTAGGCGCCGATATCCTGGCGGATGGCGGTATGGCTAATGCCTTCACGGTGAAATAAACCTATCAACAACTGCATTAGACTGACTATAATCCAGGCTTGGATTACACTGCAGATCTGAATTGTTGATCTATTCCTTTTTTGTACTACAAGTGCGTGCGACTTTTGACTGGCTTATCAACGATAATATTACCTGGAGAGTGGAATTCTCAATCGGCACTGCTATCGCCCTGGACGGGTCCATAGCATCGGGCATTGGCCCAAGGATCAGTACGGCCCGGCAAACCTAATTGAAACAAAAAAAATCCCTGCTTCCGGAAGAAGCAGGGATTTTGAGATTTTAAAAGCCGTACATACCACCCGAAACGGAAATACGTTCTCCCGTAATCCAAGCTGCATCGTCGGAAGCAAGAAATACGGCAGCTTTCGCAATATCTTCGGGCTGTCCCCTGCGGCCAAGCGGCGTATGGGCAACAAATAATTTTTCATACTCACTGCCAGTAATTACACCCGCGCTGCGCGCACCTTCTGTTTCCGTAGCACCCGGCAAAATAGAATTGATACGAATGTTCTTTGCACCCAGCTCTTTCGACAAGGAAATCGTTATGGCATCTAATGCTGCTTTTGTTGCAGAGTACAAGGAGGCCGTCGGAAGAGGCATTTTACTTGCACCCGAACTGATATTGATGATATTACCCCCCTTATCGCCAAACAGCTTCAAAGATGCCTGGATAGCAAGTATAGCTCCCAAAACATTGACATCGAAATGCTGATGAAAAGCTTCCGCTGATACCTGTTCAATAGGAAAATATCCTTGAAAGGCTGCGTTGTTTACCAAAATATCCAAAGCGCCATAAGCCTTCTTTGTTTCTTCAAACAGCCGGATCACATCGGCTTCTTTCGATACATCGCCTTGTACTGACATGGCTGTGCCTCCATTATCGGTGATGGCTTTTACGACTTTATCCGCACCTTCTTTACTTGAAGCATAATTCACTACAACCTTTGCACCTTCCTTGGCAAAGTGTTTTGCTATAGATGCACCTATCCCTTTCGAAGCACCCGTGACCATCGCTACTTTGTTTATTAACTTGCTCATTATTTCTATCATTTATTGTTTGAGCAACAAAGCTAGAACAGCAAAGCTACTTTTAGTAACTCTATATCAAAAAGTAACAGTAACACCAGTGTAACAAAGTAACATTCTGATGTAAACTGCTTTTCGCCTTGCAGCAGCTTGTGGTTATAACTTCCTTCCGTAGGGCTGCTGTGTCACCACATCATGGGTTCGCCTAACATTCGTTCATTATCCAAACCAGCGGGAGGCAGATAACCAATTGACAGGGGATTATTTTTTAATGTTAAGGAGTCTTTACGGCTTCCCGTAAGAAAAGCTGTATTACTGTTTCTATTTTAGCTTATCAACATATCAAACCCATGTCTCAACCCCAGTACCGTTACCAACATCTTACCTTCACAAACAATGAGCCTTATTCTCGATATATACAGGTCGGACGACCAGATCCGGCAGGAATGACCGATCGTGAAAAATCGTCTGGCTCTACACCAAAGACACACGGCTCCTACGGCCCATTGCTCTTCCATCCTAAGTGGAAATCAAAAAGAAAAGAGATCTTGATTCGAGATAATCACAGCTGTATTCATTGTAAAAAGGGTGGGAATCTACAAATCCATCATCGCCAGTATCACTTTATCATAAATCAACAACAGTTTAAACCTCCTTGGGACTACCCGAACCATTTGCTCATCACACTATGC
Source organism: Chitinophagales bacterium (assembly GCA_015654595.1). Taxonomy (GTDB): domain Bacteria; phylum Bacteroidota; class Bacteroidia; order Chitinophagales; family Chitinophagaceae; genus Puia. The sequence continues at coordinate 38,943 of JAATGQ010000001.1, forward strand.
GACCTGTGCCATAGCAGGGGCCATAACAAATATAAAGTACCAATCATCAATATAACATAAACTTTATGGGACTATTCAAACTCTTCAACCGTCAACAGAACAACGCCAATAACCCAGCCCAGGATGAATCCCTTATAAATGACATACCTGAAGAGACCTTCATCGAAAAAGAACAACCAGAAATGGATCAAAAAGCGGAAAAGTCAACCACTCCAGCCATCAATGGCATTCATACATTATATGAATTCCTGGATAAAAATCACGAATCCAAGGGCTACCAGGATGCATTGATGAATCCCGACACCTCTCATCTTTATCAAAATGTCATTGCTTTAAAAAATGACCTTGAAAGGTCTATTCGAAAGGTGAAGACTTTTTACGAAGACTTTATCAGACAAATCGACTTTCACATCACCAGTCGAGGCAGAAGCGGAATGATCGATATCGTCGAGGAGTTATCGGTGAAAAAAGCAACAGCAGAAAGTCATATCAAGCAGGTAATCGAGATCGAGGAACAGGCAAAACAAGATAAGGGTGTCGGACATGGAATTATCATAAGCTATACTCGCGGATTTCGAAACGGCCTTGCGGCCATTTCAGGTCATTCTATTCTAAATAATCACTTTTAATTCATTCTTATGAGAAATAAATGGGTACAATTCGGTTGCTTTCTGACCGGCTACAATTATAATATCTTAAGAAATTGCAGCGAAGCAGCCTTCAAGTCGGTAAAAAAGTATACTGCCGCCATGATCATCGTCTGTATTCTCTGGTTTTTCATCGGCTTCACCTTTGCACAGCGATATCTGTCATCCGGGATATTAGGCGGCACGCTGGCGGGAGGGATCTCGGTAGTAATTATTATACAAATCGAGAAACAAATTATCCTTTCTATAAATCCGGGCAAAATGTTACTCATTTTCAGAACCTGCCTGGCTCTTATGATGGCTGTACTTGGTTCTGTCATTATCGATCAGATATTGCTGGCAAAGGATATAGAAGTCGAGAAAGTCAGCTACGTTTCGAATAAGGTCGATAGCTTATTACCCAAAAAAACTGCCGAGTTAATGAGCCAGATTTTAGGGCTGGATACATCAATCGCGGCAAAGGAACGTGAAAAGCAGCAATATGTCGACGAAGTTGCCAAACATCCAGTCATTCCATTCATCACTAGCCAGACTCAAACGATTCATACGCCGGTTAAATACACCGACAGATCCGGAAAAGACTCTATTGTTACAGAGACAAAATCGCAGGTTTCAGTATCGAAGAACTATGTACCCAATCCCAAAAGCGCACTCATACCATCGATAGACACGAACATTTCGGAGATGCAGAAGCAGAAAACGGCAAAACAAAACATGCTGCTCAATATCAGGCCGGATCTGGAAAAAGAACTGAAGGAAAAAGCGGGGTTCCTTGATGAATTGAAAGTTATGGTCCAGCTTATTTCAAATTCATACGTAGCATTGTCGTTCTGGTTACTCTGGATCTTATTCTTCCTCTTCATCGAGATGCTTGTTCTCTTTAGCAAAATGGGCGACAAATCCAGCGATTACGAAAAGGCAGTGCTTCATCACATGAACCTACAGATATGGCGCCTCGATGCACTCGCAAAAGAGCTCTCATCAGAGAAAACAACAAGACAGTAACGCCAGCTTTACACTTTACATTTCCAGTCATAACAAATCGGCTCTGGCTTTGGGCCAGAGCTGCCCAAAATCTCTTTAACATTGTCAATTTAACGCCTCTCCAGGCCCCTACTTCCTACCCACCAACGAAAGCCCCCATAAAAACCTTCCATTAGTCTCATCGACAAACCAGATCTTCCTGCTCGAATCCTTCACAACACATTTCTTAGACAAAAAATACTTTATCTTCTTAGGGTCCGCATCTAACCAATCGAGAATTATCGTATCGTCTTTCCGGGAATAACGCCCATGGTATTCATTCATCTTCACCATAAAAACAACCCAACGCTTCTCATAATACCTAAAATATCCATTCTCCTTCAAAGTCAAATATCCATCTCCCAGCATGTCCTCCATCCCGTAATAAGTCGCAATGGGCTTGGAACGCCTGAAAGAGGGCTTAGACGACGCACAAGCCGCCAGCATGAACAACAAAACAATCAGAATGGGATTTCTCATTTCAAATCCAGATTAATAAGCCCAAAATAATTATTTTACCCCAATCGTCAAACTGACCAAAAAAGAAGCGCAATAAATAAGTTGGCAATCAATAAAATATCTGTTAGAGACATATGATCAAGCTTAAGGTATGAGGTATTAGAGTTTTTACAAATTAAAAGAAATAATTAAACCTTGTTTCAAACCTTGACAAGACGGCTTTTGAGCAGCAACTACAGAAACGACGGTTTGTCCATCGTTAAAAATGATTGAAACAAAAAAGCGATGGCTGAAACAAACAAGTAATATAAGGAACATTAAAAAAAGATCCCCAGGGTCTATCCTTTTACATTTCATCAAACCTACAATACCTCCATCTTTAAACTTTCCGGATTCCCGTAATCCCGCTGTCAACTATAAAAATTAATACACAGACGTACTCGACAACGCTCCCGATAGACAATACTTCCTGATCATATAATCAGTGGCAGGTTTCAACCTCAATTGCGGGTCAACGGGATGAAACCCATCTCCGGTAAAAAATTCCACTTTCCTGTTATGCTTTGCGTACCAAACCTTTCTCACGGACTGCTCCGTAATCGTATCCGGCCGGGTGATCATCCTGAAATGAGAAACCTTCTCAGGATCCAATGCCACCACCAGCGTGCCCTCCAGCTTCTGTTTACACGAGATGGTATCATAATGATCCCCATTCCAAAACATACAGGCCTCTGGCCCCGGATAAACCTGATGCCCACCTGAAAGAGGTCCCTGGGGTTTAGTCACTCGCCCTGAATAATATCGGATACCCAAAGTCGCCGCCGCCAATAACGTTATCACCGCCGCGCTCTTCCACAAACTAAAATTAAAGCCCCTTTTAGTCAGCTCAGCCACCCGAACAGCCGGCTCATCCTCAACAGAAGAAGATTCCTCCTCCATTTCGCCGCCATCGTCCTCCACAACCATCTTTTCATCCTCTTTTACCTCCAGCATTTCCGGATCAACATAATCATAATGCTCGTTATATGGCCGAGGCTGAAAGTCCAACAGCCACGCCAGTAGCTCAATATTTATCTCTGCAGTAGTGCCGGACCGACCGCTAAGAAAATTGATCAACGGCCTGAATTTGTCAATATCGTAACGGGATATAGCCTGCAAAAAAGCCGACTTATCCCCGCCATGCTCAAAGAACTCCCGAAGCCTCAGGTCATCTGTCTTATTATACCTTTCCTGGCAAACCATTATACATTGCTTTCTCAGCCCGGCAGGAGTCGGCTTACTCAGCAATCTCGGCAGCGTCTGATTCGCCTTTCTGGCCTTGTAATAAGCCACTACAGCATTTTCATAATCGCGAAACATAAAAACAAGTTTTATAGATCTATTCGAATTCCCGGAATTCCTCCGGTGTGATTAACCCTCCAATCGGAATTCTCAGCACCCCTCACCGGAATTACCGGAATCATCGGAATTACCGGAATCGTTTGCCAATCAAGGCTTTACACCACCCTATCTTCGTTTCGAAATCACCGGCCACCTCATTAGCTAAGAGATCCACTGTACAGATTTGATTTCCGTGAGCAACGACCGCGGTTGTCGATAACCGACCAGGGAAGCGATTAAAAACTTCCGCGATCAATGCCCGCACCACTTCCCCAAAACAAGTAAGCAGAACGCTTACCCACAACTCAACACGCTTTCCGGCTGCCCGCCAGCCGAACAGGCAAATCATTCACAAAAAAAAACAAAACCATGTTACATTGGCTTATAGCAATGTTCTGGGCCCTCTCATGCCCCAATCATTCCAGTACTACCGCCACACACGACTCTCATCAGATAACCGTCCTTGACGACACGGGCGGAGATACAGGGCCCATCCCTCCTACGGGACCGCCCCATAAATAACCACTATCAGTAAGGCAGGATAATCCCTGCCTTACTCTTTTTAATCCAAAACCTATAAAACTTTTTATACCTTTAAGTTAAACACCCCTATTGCGAGCCGCTTACGTCTTACCATTCCTTCTGATCGCCTATACCTACGGATGCAAGGAAAAACCAACCGTTGCTCCCGTCGTTACTTCTGCTGACTTTGACAAAGGAGTCAACTTTTTGGACCATCAGAACGATTCAGCCTACTATTACTTTAACAATACGACCACCCGCTCAAAGGACAGTCTCAAGATAGCTCAGGCCTATAATTATATGGCCGTTATCCAGGCAGATGCAGGCGATTACTTTGGGAGCCAGGAAAGCCTGCTTTCCTCTCTGAAATACCTTAACGAACAAAAAGACAGCGACTACAACTGCCTGGTAGCAGATTATAACCAACTGGGAAGAAACAGCGCCGATCTAAAAAACTATCCAACAGCCATCTCTTACTACGATCAGGCATTAAAGTTAATAAAAGACGACTATTCTGCAACAGTTGCGCTCAACAACAAAGCCGTCGCATACCAGGACGAACGGCAATATGCTCAGGCAATCGCTATATATCAATCGATAATAGAGAAAAGCAAAAACTATAAAATAATATACGCCAGGGTACTGACAAACCTGGCAAGAGCCAGATGGCTGCAATACGCAAGCTATAATGCCGAACCCGAATTACAGAAATCCCTGCAAATAAGAAAAGATGAAAATAGCGACTGGGGGCTGAACTCCAGCTACGCACATCTTTCTGAATATTATGCACATACACACCCAGACTCCGCATTTGTTTACGCTCAAAATATGTACCGCATAGCAAAAAAGCTCAACAGCCCGGATGATATCCTGGAGGCCTTGCAAAAACTTATATTGTTCGGTCCCCCAGGATCTGCCAAATCCTATTTTGCCCAATATCAACAATTGAGCGATAGTATATTAACAGCAAGAAGCGCCGCCAAAAACCAATTTGCCCTGATCAGGTACGAGACCGAAAAGAACAAAGCCAACATCCTCCGTTTACAAAAAGACAACTCGGAAAAAAAGATCCAGCTTATAAAACGAAACGTAACGATTGCCGGCATAATCATCCTTTCCGTAGCGATCTGTATAAGTATAATCCTCTGGAACAGAAAACGTAAGCAGAAAATAGAACGCGAATCCCGCGAAGCGATCCTCAAAACCTCCCGGAAAGTACACGATGTCGTCGCCAATGGCCTTTATCGTATTATGGCAGAGCTCGAGCACCTCCCCGATATAAAAAGAGAAGAGCTGTTGGACAAATTGGAGATCATGTACGAGAAATCCCGCGATATCTCCTATGAAGAGCCAAAAGCTCCGTCACAGGAATATCATACAAAAATAGACACATTGTTGAATTCGTTCAATAATGTAGCCACCAGGGTCCTCATCGAAGGCAATTCCCAAGAGTACTGGATCAACATCTCTCCTTCGATAAAGAAAGAATTAGAACTGATCCTGCAGGAGTTGATGGTCAATATGAAAAAACATAGCAAGGCAAGAAATGTTATCGTGCGATTCGAAAAAGCTGGAAATTCCTTGGAAATTACCTACCAGGACGACGGGATAGGCCTTCCGTCACCAAGAACCTACGGCAACGGTCTAGCGAATACGGAAAACCGTATTATCCGCAATGGCGGAGAGATTACTTTTGACAACAGCCCTCCAAAGGGACTGAAAATCAAAATCTACTTTCCAAACGCCTGAATCAACATGATAAAAAAAGTACTCATAGCGGAAGATCACGAGACAGCTAATATCTCCTTACAAAAGACGTTGGATGACCTGGGGATCAATGGATATCACTACGTCCACTATTGCGACGACGCCTTGACAAAAATAATAAAAGCCAGACAGGATAACGACACCTATGACCTGCTAATCACCGATCTCTATTTCGAACCCGACCAGAACACCCAAAAGCTCCCAGACGGAACAGCACTCATCAAGGCAGCAAGAGAAATTCAGCCGGATCTCCGGGTCCTGGTTTTCTCTGCGGAAAACCAGGCTCATCTTATTAAAGCTCTTTTTGACGACCATGAAATAGACGGTTATGTTCGTAAGGCTAGGAACGATGCAAAAGAACTCAAAGCAGCCATAGAAAAGATAGCCGCTAACCAACGCCATTTCCCCAGACATGATCCGCACCTGATCACCCCGCCAGATTACGAGTTCACCCCTTTCGACAAGATCATTTTATCCCTTCTGACTCAGGGCGTGCAACAAAAGGATATCCCAGAGCACCTCAAACGGCAACAGATAAAACCATCAGGCTTAAGCAGCGTCGAGAAAAAGTTGAAAGAAATGCGTGAAGCATTGAATTTTACCAGCAACGCCCAGCTCATCGCCCATTGCAAGGATATGAAATTGATTTAGCCATTTTACGGTTTCCCGTAAAAAAAATTGTCAGCTAGTTTCTACTTTAGTTTCAAAACCCCTAAACCCCCTTAAATGAAATCATTATTATTGGCATGTCTGCTCTTTACCACAACGACATGCTCTGTCACCGAAGCCGCACACAAAGATACCGTGTACGTCTGCGACAGCCCCAATGCAACACGATACCATTACAAACAAAATTGCAGGGGACTAAGCAACTGTAGCCACAGGATCATTGCCATGCCCTTGGAAAAAGCCCAGAAAAGCAACCTGACGTTGTGCAAATGGGAGCGCTGAGGCAGCCCGATCGAGTTCGCCTGCCCCCGCACACTAACCAATAAACTACAATTCTAATGGCAACAAATGTCTTAAACCAGGATTGGTCCGACTACGACGATAAAAAGAGACGAGGCTTCTCCGATACCAAGGATTTCGCCTGTACCGAGCAATGGGAAATAAATTACCTCCTTTCAAAAATCAAAAGGCTCTATCCGTTATATCCTGACCAACATATTCTTACGGCAATAGCCACCTGCTGCCAGACCCTTAAATCACCACACCCCAGAAAACCATTTGTAGAATGCGTCATGAAAAGACTGCGAGAGCAATAAACAAAAAGAACAGGCCCGCAAGACCTGTCCTTTTTTTATATCCCAAGGGAACTTATCGGATATTTATTCTCAGTCCTCTCAGCATTTCCCGCACCTCCTCGCTTTCCAAAATATACTCCCTAACCCATTCTCTGCGGTGACCGGGGACTTTTTCAATCTCTTCCAGTATAAACTGAAGATTCTCCAGCTTATTCACCACGGCAGGCTTTGTATACTGTGTAATTGGCGCCTTCCATCCAAAAAAGGACCGGATCCTGTTCTTCCACTTTTTTCGCAGGTAATCGAAACAGAGATCCCGCGCCGCCTGGTATAACCATTTTTGCATGTCGGAGTAAGTCTGTATACCCGCCCTGGCATGAAACAGCAGATAAAAGACTTTCACAACAATGTCGTCAGCAGCAGACTTCTTACGCACAATACTCATGACAAAAAACAGAATAGAACTTCCCAGTCTGTTATAAATCCATCGTAGAGCCTCTCTTTCCCCCTCCCGAAACGGTTCCATAACCGAGACCTCATTTAGTTCAACAGCAGCGTTTGCGTCGTTTTGCATTATTCGTAATTCAATTAGGTTTAGCTTAAAAAAGCCCCGCCTTATAGACATAAAGCGGGGCACTCTCGAAAGTTACTGTTTCCAGTAAACAACTAATCAAATACCAATAACCATTAAAACCTTTTTCCTATTTAGGCAAATATAAAGGGGTTATTCCTATTTTTTAGTCAATAAAGATCGATAACCGACCTTAATTATGCCCAAATTGGACATAATTAAGATACTATTTGGGCATAAACCATTGTCTTCAATGAGGTTATGCGCATATTTGAGAATGGCCCTGGAAGAAAAAATAAAAATCATGAAGCCTCTTTTAGATGCAGGAGGCATAAAATTATTCAAGGACCTATTTCAATACGTCCCTAAAAGCTCCGTCGCCAAAAAATTAGGAATAAAATACCACCGCTTTCTAAAACTAACGCAAAACCCACAGGACCTCCGATACAGGGAAGTCTATTCTCTCGCACGGGTTTTAAACATAGACCCAATGATCCTCTCCAACCTGGTACACAACCAGATCAATCAAGGTAAACGCGGGGTAAAAAAGGTTAATTTAAAATAGCCTTGCGTAAGCTATTTCGTATTCGACATATACAGCTGCAACCATTCTTTCAGTTGTAAAAGATTCTTGGTTGCCGTTTTCCTTAAAATATTTCGTTTATGTGTCGCCACAGTGGACTGTGAAATATTTAAGTTTTGTTCTATAACGGAACCGTCCACTCCTTGAAGCAAATATCCCAAGACTTCAGTTTCCCTTTGCGTAAAGATCCCTTCTACCTGTGCCGCTTTTTGCGGCGACAACATCGGTTTCATACTTTCCTTTGTTCCAAGAAACTTTCTGAGATATATCTTGATCTCCTCTTCTTCTGACTCCTTTGACAAAAAATTAGGTATACCATAACCAATTAATGCCCGCCCATACAACACCTCGCTATGCATGGAAAAGATCAGGATATTCAACTTCGGATATAGCCGCCTGATATTTGGAAGAACATCCAGGCTCGACCCATCAGAAAGAACGATATCAAGGATCAAATGACTATAGGACTTCTCTTTCAATTTTTTCATTAGCTCTGCAGAGCTTCTGACTTCATCGATATTCGTATAGCCGATATCCTTACATTGAAACCGTAGACCGCTTCTTACTATGCTGTGATTGTCTGCCAGAATAATTTTGACAGTCATAACAGATAATTTTTTATTCTTGTTTTAAAATCGTTTTCAGGAAACAGTCTTCAAGCATAAGATGTTTGCCAGGCCTCATCTTCAGCCCAACCGACAGCGATAGAATAATCAATAACGATGTCTATAATAATTACTCCAAGATGATTGATTTAACTATTCGTTTTTCACATAAATTTCAACATCGTCTACTCCACCCCGCGATTTTCCACTGCTGCCTACTTTTCGCAACTTCGATCACCAGTGTCAAACAACCAAGATGCAACAAGAAGAAAAGAAGATTCAGGTACACGATAAAAGAGAAGATCTTAGCAGCAGTTTCCACGCCCTTCAACTCAGCGAAAACTCTTTCTGTATGTTCAAAAACGGCATATTGAATTCCCGCCTTACACTCGGAACTGAATTCGAAACCAGGAAAACAAAAAGCGTCCTTAACCCGATCGTTAAGGACGCCTCTTAAAAAAGTCAACCTATTTAGCAGCCTTGTCTGTACATTTCGTTCTACCTGCCTTTCAAAATGAAAGGCCAATCATGTTCTTTTGAAAATCTACCAGGTATATCGCTTTCAACAACATTTTATAATTAACTGATAATCAAACAGCTAATATCTTTTGGTTCAAATGGGTCCAAATCTTGGCAATTTGGAGTCAAATCAAATTAATTGGAAATGAAAAAGGTATTGCTCCTATCTGCCTTTGCACTTTGTTCTCTTTTACTTCGTGCTCAACAGCCCGAACAAACAAATCACCAGGCTATAATCGATGAGATCCGACGCGAGATACTCGACTCTCTTAAAAAGAACCCTTCTTTCTTATATAAAGGCGGCGCCGCGCCCGTCGACACCACTCCGGCCCAGGCAGACCCCTTTTCCTTTGGAGATTTTACCTGGATAAACGGGAACGACCGTCGTCATTCTGCACTGCTCGACAGCAAGTATTTTACAGGAACCTTCATGCTCGACGCCAATTACAACTACTCCAACCGTAACCCGATCGACCATACCGTCGTAGGATCCACGGCACTGGCCCGTGAGAATGAATTCCAGATCTCTGACGTGGTCATCGGTGGCGAGTTTCATGCCAACAATGTACGCGGTAAACTATTGACTCAATTTGGCACCCGCAGTACGGTCGTCCCCCGTAATGACCTGAGCACTTATCGCGGTCAGTATGACCTGGCTTCTGTCTATCGCTATATCAGCGAAGCTTATGGAGGCTATCACTTCAATGCACTGCACGGGATCAACGTAGACATGGGATTGTTTATGTCCTACGTTGGGCTTTTCTCTTACTATGCGAATGAAAACTGGGCTTACCAGCCATCCTTTACCTCCGACAACACACCCTGGTTCTTCAATGGGATGCGCATCCAGATCTTTTTATCCGATAGATTAAAGATCGAACCCTGGATCATCAATGGCTGGCAGTCTTATGGCAAGTTCAATGAAATGCCAGGCTTCGGCGGTCAAATACTGTGGCGTCCCACAGAAGCGCTCCAGATTTTGTCCAACAACTATTACGGCACAGACGCAGCCGGTCTTCCCGGTCGCAAAAGGTTCCATACGGACAACAGTTTTGAGATGCGCTACTATAACCACCCCGAATCCCATGGAATCAGCCGCGCAGCCTTCTCGGTCACAGGAGACCTTGGCTTCGAAACGGGTGACGGAGTCGTCGCCTTTGGCGGAGACAGCGCAAAACCCGCACAAAACTTTATCAGCGGAATGATCTACAACAGACTTTGGTTTAACCGGAACAAATTTGGCTGGACAGTCGGCGGTGGTTTTATCCACAACCCCGGACGCTACCTGGTATTAGCCCCAACCGGCGACGCCAGCCCGCTCCCTAACCCCAATAATCCAACCCAAACAGAAGGAACACATCCGTTTACGGAAAATCCCGGCGACAAATTCGATGGCTGGGATGTGTCGACAACCTTCGACTGGCTGATCACGGATAATATCACCTGGCGGGTAGAGTTCGTAAACCGGCACTCAAGCGTACCCTACTTTGCAGGACACGGCGGGGTAACTTCTCCCACAGGCTATACCACAACAGCCATCCCTGCTAACTGGCAGCCCGACCTCGTCAAGTCTGAATCCCGTGTCATTTTTGCACTGCTGGTAAGACTGTAAAACCCTGAACCACTGAAAAGAAAGCGGAGCCCCCTCCGCTTTCTTTTTTTCCGTACTTTGGGCTATGCAGCTTTACGACGCTCTTGCAGGTATCACTATTCTGGCAGCCTTATTTGGTTATATTAATTATCGATTCATCCGCCTTCCAGACACGATAGGCGTCATGCTTATCTCGCTGGTCGCGTCATTAGCCGTAGTTGTACTGGGTATGCTCCGGCCCGAAATTTTCGAACAGGCGACCGCCTTTATCAGAAAGATAGATTTTTATACGGTCCTGGTAAAAGTCATGCTGGGATTCCTGCTCTTTGCCGGCGCGATACACCTTAATGGCCGGGCATTAAAGGAAGCAAGAGTAGCCATATTAACCTTCTCAACGTTAAGCGTCCTCATAAGCACCACGCTCGTTGGCGGCCTGCTTTACTTTTTATGCCATTTACTAAATCAACCTATTCCTCTCGTTTATTGTTTTTTGTTCGGCGCACTGATATCCCCCACCGATCCGATCGCAGTGCTTAGTATCCTCCGGCAGGCAGGAATCGCGCCCTCCCTTGAATTAAAGATCACCGGCGAATCGCTATTTAATGATGGCGTTGGCATCGTCGTTTTTCTTTGCATTTACCAGATCGCAGAAGCAGGACTTGGACAGCTTTCACTCTCTTCCGTCTTTTTGCTTTTTCTACAACAGGCTGGCGGAGGACTAGCCCTCGGCATCGCCCTCGGCTATCTCGGCTACCTGCTGCTCCGGCCTATCGATCACTACCAGGTGGAATTGATGATCACGATCGCCATCGTACTAGGCGGCAATATGCTGGCAGAACTACTGCACGTCAGCGACCCGCTTGCCATGGTCATGGCAGGACTTATTACCGGGAATAAAACCCGGTTGAAAGGAATGAGTGAGATCTCAAGGGACTACATCGATAAATTCTGGAGTATGGTCGACAACATGTTAAACGCGATCCTGTTTCTGCTGATCGGTCTTGAAATGCTGATCATCCCATTTAATCTACCCTTACTTTGGCTTGGACTAAGCGCAATCCCGATCGTTCTTCTTGCACGATATATCTCTGTGCTACTTCCCATCGGCTTCCTTCGTCACAAAACCTGTTTTGAAAAAAATGCAGTCGGGCTCCTTACCTGGGGAGGACTGCGCGGCGGCCTGTCTGTCGCTTTAGCCCTCTCTGTGCCTGCCTCAATGTATGGGGAACACTTTGTTGCGATTACCTATATCATCGTCCTGTTTTCTATTATCGCACAGGGACTGACCATCGGCAGACTTGCAAAACGTCTTGCTTAACCCGTTAATCAGCCTTCAACGCCTTCATCGGATTCGCCATCGCCGCCTTCAAAGCCTGGAAGGAAACCGTCAACAAGGTAATAAGCAGCGCCCCTGTTCCCGCGATAACAAATACCCACCAGTATATCGGCGTCCGGTATGCATAAGAAGCAAGCCAGCCGTTCATCGCCCACCAGGCAAGCGGGAAAGCGATCAGACAGGACAAAGCCACCAACTGCAGAAACTCACGGGAAAGCAAACCCGCAAGACCATGTACAGAAGCGCCCAGCACCTTCCGTATCCCCAGCTCCTTTGTCCGTTGCTCTGCCGTATAAGCTGCCAGACCAAAAAGACCGAGACAGGATATCAGTATCGCAAGCCCCGCAAACACGCCGGCAAGTCTGCCGATACGCGTCTCTTCGTCAAAAAGCTGATTAAAACTCTGATCAGCAAATTTTACTTCGACAGGAAAACCGGGATTATCCGATTTGATAACAGCCGTAATTTTTCCGATAGCATCCGATGCCGATACGCCCGCCTTTAACCGCATATCAATAGCATGACAATATTGTTGAAACCTGGGTCTGCAGGTCATGATCAGCGGCGCAGGCTTGCCATACATATCATTAAAAACGAAGTTGCGGACGACGCCGACAATAGTCACCGGAATATGGTTCACCCCGTCAAAAGTGACGATGCGGCTGCCAGGCTTCCCGGCCTTGCCCATCAGCTTGGCCATGCTCTCATTGATAAGCATCGAGTTACTGTCATCAGCAGCCTTTGGATAAAGATCCCGTCCCGCTATTATCTTCAAACCCATTGTCGAAACATATCCCGGCGAGATCAGTTCCTGGTTGATATATTCTTTGCTATTCAGATCATCGCCTTCCCAGGTAAGATGCTGGTTATCCGTTCCGCTCCAACAGGATAGCGGGGCGCTAAAACTAAGTGCGACATTATCCACTACGCCCGTAGCCAGCAGATGATCCCGGATGAGGTCATAATGCTCGGCCATCTTGCCCTGGACATCAAGATAGAGAAGGTTCTGCCGCTGGAGCCCCAGTTCCCGATCCTTGATATGCCTGATCTGCTGCGCGATGATAATGGTGCAGATGATCAGCGCTATCGAAACAACAAACTGCGCCGTGACCAATCCTTTGCGGATAAAACCCGCGCCGCCCTTCATCCGGATCTTTAACCCCTTCAACACCATGATCGGGTTAAAGGAAGAAAGATAAAAGGCCGGATAGCTTCCCGATAACAAACCACAGCCAATGCCAATCACCAGCAGGCCGGTGAGATGAACCGGCGAAAAAGGATGAAAAACTAGCTCCTTCCCCACCAGCATATTAAAGGACGGTAAAGCCAGGTACACCAGCAACACCGCCAACAGGACTGACAAAAAAGAAAGCGTCATCGATTCGGAAATGAAACGCCCGACAAGCGACCATCTCAATGCGCCAAGCGTCTTACGAACACCTACCTCTCTTGCCCGTAGTCCTGCCCGGGCCGTAGCCAGATTCATAAAGTTGATACACGCGATCAGCAGAATGATCGAAGCGATAAGACTGAAAAGCCGGACGAATTTCACCGCCCCGCCATCTTCCTTGCCATTTGTAAAATTATTATAGAGATGCCAGTCCTTCATCGGCCACAGATACATATTGACCTTGGCATACGCTATATCCTTTGGCCGGGTAAGATCCGTGAGCTTACTGGCGATAACATCGGGGTTCGCGCCTGGCTCCAACTCAAGAATGACTGGCCTTCCATAGCTGCCCCAGGTCTTCAGCCAGCCCTGTTGATCTATGTGATCGTCAAAGGACGCCAGCCAATTGAACCGCAGCGTCTCATTGGTTGGGAAATCCGGAACGACACCCGTAACCGTATAGTTGATGCTATTGTCCATGACAAGTGCTTTCCCCATAGGATCAACGTCGCCAAAGAATTTCCTGGCCGTAGACTGGGTAAGCACGATAGAATGTTTACCCCGCATACAGCCAATAGGATTGCCTTTCAGAAAAGGGATCTTCAGCAACTGAAAATAGTTGGAGTCCGCATAAACGCCATCCTCATAAAGCAGCTTATCGCCGGCTTTGAAAAGCGCCCGATCGCCATTGGTTATCCTGACGGCATAACGGATACCCGGAATAGTCTTGATCGCTTCAGGCGCCAGCGGCCCAGGGACACTACCCATACTGCTGATCTGGCCATCGTAGGGAATATTCATACGAATCTTATAGATCAACCCGCGGTCAGCTGTCTGACTGTCCCAGGTGACCTCGTCCTCCACCCACAGGAACACAAGAGCTGCACAAGCGATGCCCAATGCCAGGCCGGCAACATTCAAAAGACTAAACGTCGGTTTATTTCGCAGACTGCGAAATATAGTGAGGATATAGTTCTTAAGCATATCCAGGCGCATCCAAGCCTGTGCCAGGATCATAACAAACTAAAAACCAAGGCATAGAAATATGCAATCCGTCTTTTGCTGTTCGGTTTCGATACTGCAGGTGTTCGTCCCTGAACCCTCCGCAGGTAGCCCGCGTCCCTGAAACAAACCCAGCAGATTTTGTTATTTTTTACCGGGCCACCCCAATTTCAGTTAACATTGCAGACAATAAACGTTCAGGACATAAGTGATTGAATCAACTCTCTTTCAGGGTGGCGGAGAAATGGGTCGCCGGATACGCGAATACGACTGGGCATCCACTGCCGTAGGTCCGATCCGGGACTGGCCCACCAGCCTCGTCAACGCCCTAAACATCGTCCTTTCTTCCCGATTCCCCATGTTCATCTGGTGGGGGTCGGATCTGATCCAGTTTTATAACGACGCCTACCGCCCCAGCCTGGGCAACACCGGTAAGCATCCTGCCGCACTGGGGCAGCGCGGCGAAGAGTGCTGGCCGGAGATATGGCCCGTCATATACCCGTTGATCCAGCAGGTCATCAACGGCGAAGGCGCCACCTGGAGCGAAGACCAGTTGATTCCTATCTATCGCAACGGCCGGCTGGAAGATGTCTATTGGACCTTTAGCTATAGCCCCATCATAGACGAAAAAGGTGCCATACGCGGCGTATTGGTGGTCTGTAGCGAGAATACGGAAAAAGTACTCGCCTTTCATCAGCTCAAGGAAAGCGAAGACCTTCTCAGTTTTGCGATTGAAGCCGCCGAACTGGGTACCTGGGACTACAATCCAGGTACCGGAAAATTCAGCGGAAACGCCCGGGTAAAAAACTGGTTTGGCCTTGCAGTCGATGAGCAGATCGATCTCGAAAATGCACTGACAGCCATTACCCCAAAGGACCGGACCCGCGTTTCTGTAGCTATACAGCAGGCGCTGCAATATCAATCGGGCGGATTCTACGATATCCGCTACTCCATCGTCAATAAGCTGGACGGTAAAGAAAGGATCGTGCGCGCAAAAGGCCGCGCCTGGTTCAACGAGGACCGCATTGCTTATCGATTCAATGGAACCTTGCAGGACGTCACCGAACAGGAATCGGCCGACGAGCGTTTGCGCCATGCGCAGCATACCGCCAGACTGGCCATCGAATCCGCCGACCTCGGCGTATACGAGATCGATCTTGAAACCGATGTCGTCACCTCATCCCAACGATTTAACAGCATCCTTGGCATACAACCGCCCCTCCTGCGGAAAAACCTGACCGATCTTCTTCACCCTGACTATCGGGAAGTCCAGACCCTCGCCAGCCGCGAATCGCTTATCACCGGGGTCCTCAACTACGAGGCCCGGATCATCCGGACGGACAAAGAAGACCGATGGCTGCGGATAAAAGGAGTGTATACCTTTTCGGAGGACGGCCGGCCCAAAACCCTGACCGGCATCATCCAGGATATCACCATCGAAAAGCAGGCAGAAGAAAAACTTACGGAACTTGTTGCGATAAGAACCAACGAACTCCAGCGAAGCAACGAAGACCTGATGCAATTCGCCCACGTGATAAGCCATGACCTCAAGGAGCCCGTACGAAAGATAAAACTCTATGCCGACCGGATCAACGAGGAAATGCCCGATGCCCTGCCGCCCCGCGCCGGTCTTTACCTTGAGAAGATCCATCACTCAGCCGTCCGCATGTACTCGATGATTGACGGAGTACTGAATTATTCTTCCCTCAATGCCAGTCACGAGCCATTCGAAACACTTGACCTCAACGAGATCGTCCGGAATGCGCAGACAGATCTGGAAGTGATCATCCACGAAAAACAGGCCCGGATCGATATCGCCGCTCTACCTTCCGTAAACGGCATCCGCGTGCTGATCCGTCAGCTTTTTTATAATCTGTTGAATAATTCTCTAAAATTCAGTCAGGCCAATGTATCGCCAGTAATCAAAATCTACGCGGAGGATACAACGCAGCATGCCGGCGCAGTCAATATTGTGATTGCCGACAATGGCATCGGCTTTGACCCCGCCTATCAGACAAAGATATTCGAATCATTTACAAGACTGAATTCCAAGGATCGATATGAAGGAACCGGGCTTGGTCTTTCTCTATGCAAAAAGATTATCCATCGTCATGGCGGACAGATCCATGCGACCAGCAACCCCGGACAGGGAGCCACTATACATTTCTCGCTTCCGCTGGCTACGTGAAAGGATAGTATACTATCAGCGCCCACCTCAATAATCAAATTTTATCTGAAACCTAACCCCATACTGCGGAATATTCGGGTGATTCAAATATGTAAACCGCTCGATAAAATCTACCCGCAGCAATTTAAAGATATTCCCGATCCCAAACCCAGCCTCGGCATAAGGCTGACTTCCCAGCGCAAATGTACTCATCTGCCCATCGATCAACGGGAACCGCATCAACCCCGCATTCTTCGACGGGTCATTCTCTGACCGAAGGCCGCCATACAACACCTTTACAGTCAGGATCTCCCGCCATTTCAATTTTTTCAGCACAGGGATCTTGTTGAATAAAAATCCATTAAAATGATGCTCGATATCAGCCCCGACATAATGATCACTCACAAACTCGAGGAAGTTAATCAGGTTATAAGAGTCCGGCATATAGATATACGTCTGATTCGCCGGAAGGATCTGCAACAAAGGAAAAGGCAGCTTCCCGATCACATAAGAACCGGATAAGGTCAGATCAGTGTACCCAAACGTCGAAAGATAAAACCGTTTGAATACGCCGGCATTGATATTCTGATAGGTATAATTCCCGCCGAATAGCCCCTTGACACCGGCGATAAACTGAAGACTAAAGATCGGATACTGATTCGGGAAAGGTATCCGGTAAACCCGTCCCTGGTAAAACTTCTCATGCGGAGCCCAGCGGATCTGCGCCGACAACTGCGTCGTGGCCAGGTTCGTCACCGTATCTATAAGCCCTTCCTTCGGCTGAAGATACTGGATTGCTCCCGCCGGCTGCTGCTCCCAGTATTTAAAGCCAAACCCATATGAAAGATGATTCGGCAGCTCCTGCATATAGTCGATCCGGAAGATATTATTATACAGATAGACGTCATTCACCCCCCGCTTGAACGAAGATAAAAAACTGTTGTCCTGCACAAACTGCAGCTCCTGTCCCGGGATCTTGACGTCATGCTGATAATTGACCTTCAGATAATGCTGCGGATAACCATAGTCCGATAATTTGTTAAAGGAATAAGCTATCCCTGCGTCATATTTCCACTTCTGATCTTTAAACCCATATGCACCATAGCCGTCTACCCAGAATCGCTTGCTGAATGACGGCGTCGTACGTCCGCCAAGACCAAGGCGTAATCCCTCGACGGGATTAAAGCTATAAAAGGTATTCACCGGACCGATCTCCACCGGTCCCGCACTCTTATACCCCGCTGCCACCAGGTTGATCAGATCTTTCGCCCGAATAAAAGGCTTTAACCGCCGAAGACTGTCGATATTCGAATATACCCGCGCCTCACCCGAAGTCAATGGCTCCTGGCGATGCTGTTCCCAATAACTCTCCGGCATGGCCATCGCCTCGGCCGAAGGCTCCAATGGAGCCGGCTTACTAAAGACGCTGTCGCCAAAAGGCTCGCCCGTCTTCAAATGTGCATAAGACATATACTTCCTGCCGTGTATACCCTTACTCTTTGAAGAGATCGTAAAATCTGCCGAAGCATCACTACTGATACGATAAAAATGCCCGCTCGGCGTCTTTACAAACTCCTGGCGGATATGAAAGTTCTTGATAAAATTCAGATTGACCCGCTTACTCAGCGTCATCACCACCTTCTGAACAGCATAGTTGCCATCCAGCGTGATGTAAAACATCCCCCGCAAGAGAAGATCGTCGGGATTCCTTGGCTGGAAGTTCAGCCGGATCAACCTTTCCCCGTTGACGACAACAGTATCTCCTAAAAAGAACTCGTAATAAAGGGGCGCAGAACCCGACAAAGGACTCAGAAACTGGTTCGTAAACAACAGGATATTGTTATCGTAAATGTCTACATCCGCGAGTAGGGTATTTACATACGAACTCAAGCCCTTCGTATCTACCAGGTCGCCAAAATCAACCTTTTTGTCGGCCTTCACTTCGCGCTTATGCTGTTGGGGTTTCCGTTGAAAATAATTATCGGATAGCTGCTCTTCAAGATATACCGGATAATATTTCGACGTATCCCCTGCTACAGTATCCGGATGCTCAAAAAGAAATTTATATGGCCGGAAAAGCTTTTTATCAAATCTCTTAGGGTCAACATCCCGAAGGCTGATCTCCAGCTTGTCATACTCCTCATAACTGGCATAATCAAACGACTCCGGCCGGTTATTCTCTTTATTCGCAATCACCTTCCTGATCAACTCCACCGCAGGATTATCCTTATTCCGATATTTAGCATGCTTGTTGGTTACCACCACCTGCGTCATTTTCTCCGCATCCTGGCTCAGTGACACCGTCATCGTATCCCGCCCCGGCGCCAGATCAGCCAGCGTTTGAGAGGTATAACCAACCATCGATACGACCAGGGTAAACTTTCCGGAACCCGCGGGGACAGGGATCGTAAACCGCCCTTCAGTATTTGTCCGGATTCCGCGATGCTCAGTCTTGTTATAAACGCTTGCATTGTTCAGCGGCTCGTGCGTAACGGCGTCGACCACCGTACCCGACAAATAATGGGTCTGAGCATCAGCAGATACACTGAAAAATAATAGCAACAGGAAAGAAAGCCGGAAAGGTGATTTCATGCTGTACCTGCAAGATACGGGCATACCCTAACCAAGGTTGCGTTTAACGACATTTTAATATGCTCACCTAAATGAAGCCCTGAATTCTAAAGGTGTATTTCCTGTTTTAGCTTTAAATAATTTATTAAGAGATTGTGAATGCTCAAAACCCAGCAGATACGCCACTTCGCTTACTGTCAACGTACTGGTACTCAATAATAATTTTGCTCTCTCGATAACATGCTGATGAATATGCTGCTGTACAGTTAGACCAGTCAGCGATTTTAGCATGTCTGACAACCGGCGCGGCGCAACCTGTAAATACTCTGCCACCTGTATCGGCGAAGGGATACCCTTTATCAAGGGCTGATCCGCATCAAAACAACCTTTTAAATATTCGTTCACCCGATCAACCAGCTCTGAATGCCGTATATCCCTAACCGCATACTGCCGACGATAAAATCTTTCCCCATATACCAACAAGGTCCGCAAATGCGCCGCCAGTACATCACGACTGCTGCCATCCCCCGGTCCGGACAATTCCTCCCTGATCGCATCAAAAATAGCGCTCACAATAGTCCTTTCCGCCCCGGATAAGAACAAGCCCTCCTTTATAGCATAAGAAAAGAATTCGTAATTCGATATCCCCCTCAACAGATCGGGATGAAAAAATAAGGAAAAGCCATTATAAGAAACGGCATCGTCAGGAATCTCTACCAACTGGCTGGGACCCACAAACGCCATACTACCCTTGCAAAAATCATAATGCCCATTGCCTTAACGAACCTTACCGTCAAAACGATCCTTTAACGAAATTTTATAAAACCGGAGCAGCAGCTTAACCCCCACTTCCTTCGGTAAAGTCTGATCCCGATCATGATCGATCACAGCCATCCACTCATTCCTCATGGTCGGTAAACCGAGGAATTCCATCAGTGCTGGTATCCGGTCAAACTCCATTAATGACGCCTGGCCTCTTTTCATCCAATAAAGTTACGACTTCTAATCCTGCACAGCAGGCCGGATAACAATATCCCCAACCTCCACATCCGAGGGCTGCTCTATTGCATATATCACCGCACGCGCAATCGCATCGGGCGAAATAGCAATGGCCTCTGCCCGTTTGAGCATCGCTTCCTTCATAGCAGGATCTTTCATCCCGCTCGCAAGATCTGATTTGACAAAACCCGGCGAGATACCCGTCACACGAGGCCAGCCCTTCGACTCCTGCCGCAGCACCTCGGTAATCGTCCTCACGGCATTCTTTGTCCCCGCATACACCCCCTGCATCGGAACGATCTTGATGCCGGAGGTGGAAATGATATTGATGATATGACCTGACTGCTGCCGTTCAAAAACAGGCATAGCCGCTGCTATCCCATACAATACTCCTTTCAGATTCACATCGATCATCTCTTCCCAGCCTTCGACATCCAACGCATCGATCCTTCCCACTTGCGCCACGCCCGCATTGTTGACCAGCACATCCAAACGCCCATACCGCGCCATCGCCAGATCAACCAAAGCCTCCAGATCTTTCCTGTTCCGTACATCCACTTCACAGAAAACAGCCTCTCCTCCTTCTGCATTGATCCGGTCTGCAATAGCCTTCAACTTGTCCGCCCTCCTGGCGCCCAAAACCAGCTTTACTCCACGCACCGCCAGTCCATAAGCGATCGCTTCTCCTATCCCTGAACTGGCGCCCGTAATCGCCGCCACTTTACCCTTTATCAGATCCTCCATTGTTATATTCGTTTAGACTACAAATTTCGGCCGCCGAAAGCCGCCGCTTGTAGCCGATTTAGTATATCTTGTAACCACAATTACCAAACTACACTTATGCACCCGCTAAAAGCCCCTCTCCTCGCCCTGCTGCTGATAACCACCCTATCCGGCTTCGCCCAGCAACGTGTTTTTACGGAAGACATCGACCGGTTCTGGATCGCTTACGACAGCGCAGGAACGACTACCGACAGCATAAAACAGGTAGACATTATCCAATCCCTCTACCTCGATAAAGCCACCCCTGGCCTAAAAGCATTTGCAAAAGCAAGAAATTACAACGCACCGCTATACGTCAAACTCATCCGCCACTACCCGCGCTTCTGGGCCTCCATCCGGCCAAATACGCTGCAGGTCAAATCGCAGACAGAAAAGATCGAAAAAGCCATCGATCAGTTAAAAACGCTCTATCCCTCACTAAAGGATTCTAAAATGTATTTTACGATCGGTGGACTGCGCTCCGGAGGTACAACCACCGACCACATGGTCCTGATAGGCGCAGAAATAGCCACAGGCAACCCGACCACCGACGTCTCTGAATTCTCCAGTAAATGGCTGGCCGGCGTATTTGCCGCCGCAACACCTGATAACCTGGTACAACTCAACATACACGAATACGTCCATACGCAACAACATGGAGAAAGTGAAAACTTACTGGCACAGACTATAAAAGAAGGCTCCTGTGACTTTATCTCGGAACTCGCCACTAAACAACCTTTGCATTCTCCCTACCAGGCCTACGGCAAGGAACATCGCGACGAACTAAAAGAGGCATTCAAACAAGACATGTTCACCACCGCAATGTCACGCTGGCTCTACCAGGGTAACGATGCCAAACCGGTGGCAGACCTCGGCTATTTCATCGGCTACGACATCTGCCAGTTTTATTATAAACACGCTTCCAATAAAACACAGGCCATAAAGGATATCATTGAACTCAATTACAGCGACACCACCGCCGTAGAAACCTTCCTCCAACACTCCGGCTACTATAAGGAACCAATCGATAAACAAGCCCTGGTGCAAGCGGCGGCCCTACGTCAACCTAGGCTGACAAGCGTACTCCCCATCCACGAAGGCGATAGCGCCATCTCAGCAGATACAAAAGAACTGACCTTCGTCTTCTCAAACCCAATGGGAAACAATTATTCCATCAACTACGGCCCCAAAGGCAAGACCGCTTATCCGATTACCACCGTCCGCCCTTCCGCAACGGATAAAACACAGACTATCGCCGTTGTAGCCCTCGAACCCAACCACGAATACCAGTTCGTGATCAGCAACCGGAGCTTTTCCTCGGCCGAAGGCTATCCACTGGACCACGACTATCTGATCCAGTTTAAAACCAAACCGTAAGCCCGATAACACGCTGTTAACCATCCCGTCATTAATCCTTTAATCCCATTTTCATTCTATGGAGTATAACTTAACTTAAAATCTCGACGAATGAAGATCCAAAAATTGATGTACGGACTGGTCCTCTTCCTGGCCTCCTGCGCTTCCGCTCACACGACAGCACCGCCACAGCCACAACACCCGGCCTGACACCCTTCTTGATAAGTAGCGCCAAGGCAGCGCCCTGCTGCCACTTCCCACCCGGAAAAGACACCCTTACCGCCCTCCAGCAATCTCCTGCTTTATAACCGCAGCCTGCCCCAGAACTACCCCGACTTTAGCTACCAGTCTGCGCAATCTTCCGCACTGACCCACCTCCGTCAAAAATATAAACTCGACTCCATCGCCGGAACAGGTACAGCAACAGACCGCATATTCCGACTGCTCAACTGGTTTCACAACCAGGTTCCCACGGCGACGTCCAGAACCTGCCCATCCTCACCGCCGAAAACATCATCGAGACCTATCGCAAAGAAAAATACCCGCAGGAGAACGCCTACATAAAGGACGAGAACGGCAATCTGCTCAGCATAGAGGAAGTCAGACAACGCCTGATCGACCACCGCCCCCTCATCCTGGATCCTACAGCCAACGACGAACTGTTCTGGAAGAAACCCTGACAACACAAAAATGTTTTATCTTCGACTCCACTATGGAGCTGGACTTTGTAACAGATAAAGATCATGACTTCCTCGCCGTCTTTGCAAAAAAATTCAAAGCACGCTACCAGGCTGGCAGAGTCTCCATACCCGCCAGCCTGGGCAAAGGAAGCATACGTCGGATCGACCTCGACCCGGATATAAAAATGGTCATCCACCACTACCGGCTCAAAGAGGAATTTATCATCAGACGCAAATCCCCCGATACAATAGACGACCTCGTTACCTTCATCTTCCATAGCAACGAATCACCCGTCAACATGATCGCCGAAGGGCAGCCCCGGATCCAAATGTCCGGCAACAATGAATCCGCCATCCAGATCGCATCCAGCAACCTCAATTCCGTCAGCCACTTCCCCGCCAATACGGATATCTATTTCACCGTCGTCGCCATCCGCAGAGACCGTCTGAAAAATATGCTCCACCTGCAAAAACGCAATAACCTGGTGGAGTCCATCCTCAGCGAAACAACCTTTCTCTTCTACGAAAGCATGGACAGAGAAACGCAAAAAGTCCTCCGGCAAATCACAGAATACACCGCCCAGGATGAACTGAACACCCTCTATTATATGTTCAACGTCCAGCATCTGCTCTATATCCTCTTTCAGCAGTTGTTGCAACGCGACGCCCATTCCCAACAGCCGATAAATAAGACTGACATAGAAATGCTGTTCGTCGTCAGAACAAGCCTGCTGGCCGACCTCGGTAAACCGCCCTACCTCCCGGAACTGGCCGCCATGGCCGGCATGAGCGAAACAAAACTAAAACGGCTCTTCAAACAGGTATTCGGCGATTCTATTTATAATTATTTCCAGAAGTCCAGGATGGAAGAAGCCGCATTTTTACTTTCCAAAGGAGGCCACTCCGTGGCCCAAACAGGCTACGAACTAGGCTTCTCAACCTCAGCCACTTCAGCCGTCTCTTCGAAAAACACTACGGCGCCACCCCAAAAAAGTTCTCCCTCACCAAATAATCCCCCCGGAAACCACCGGCGGTGTCTTCGAAACCACCGCCATACCCCCGACCGGATTGGACTGATTTTCGGCCTCGCATGACTATTTTACCCGCGCACGCTGACCGAGCTTTGTGTTGTCAATCAAATAAAACAAATCATGAACGCAATTACATTAACGCAATACGGAAATAGCAAAGACCTCGCAACAGCCACTCTGCCCGTTCCCACGCCAAAACCTGACGAAGTTCTCGTACGCATACACGGCGCCGCAGTCAACCTGCTCGACCTTAAAAAGGCGTCCGGCTTCCTGAAAGCAGTGATGCCCCTGTCCTTTCCCTGGATACCCGGCATCGACTTCTCCGGTACCGTAGAATCTATCGGCAGCAACGTCACAAATTTCAAAAAAGGCGACGAAGTATACGGCGCCAACCTCGCAGGCGGTACCTACGCGGAATACCTTGCCGTCCACACCGACGTCATCGCCCATAAACCCAAAAACCTCAACTTCCTTGAAGCCGCCTCCGTACCTGTTGCCGCAGAAACGGCCTGGCAGACCATCCAACGCCATGCAGCAATCACCCCAGGCCAGACCATCCTCATCCATGGCGGCAACGGAGCCGTCGGAGCCTACGCCATACAAATCGCCCACCAGGCAGGCGCTCACGTGATCACCACCGCAGCAGCCAGCTATAAAGAACATTTGCAAACACTTGGAGCCGACGAAGTCATCGACTACACCACCACCTCTTTCGCAAGCGCAATAGAAAAAGTAGACACCGTCATCGATACCGTCGGCGGCGACACTTTACTACAATCTATTCCGCTGATAAAAAAGGGAGGCCTGCTGATAACACTGACCCAACCTGCGCCAGCCGACCTGGTTGCCCAACAGGGGATACGAACGGTCTTTTCGCAATTACAGCCGAATACACAGGAACTGGCCGCCATTGCCGAAAAGATAGACAACGGCAGCTTAAAGATCGCTCTTGGAAACGTCTATCCACTCGCACAGGCTGCCGAAGCCTGGGACGAACTGGCAGGTAACCTCCCGGCCGGAAAACACAAAAAGTCCGGCCGCGTAGTACTGGACACGCATATTTGAAATTCGAAAAAAGCCCTGTCATTGGAATAAACACCAAAGAACGAACCCATACTAGCTTTGCTGTATAAAAAAAATAGCATGGCAACAAAGAAAGTATGGTTCGTTACGGGTGCATCAAAAGGACTGGGACTGGCACTGGTACAGAGACTGCTGAAAGAAGGATACAAAGTAGCCGCCACATCGAGAGACGCCAACACATTGCGTAAGGAAATAGGTCAGGATGATCCAAACTTCCTTCCCCTGCAGGTTGACCTCGACAACAACGAAAACGTCCACAAAACCGTCGAAAATATCATCACTCATTTCGGCGGCATCGACGTAGTAGTCAACAACGCTGGCTATGGTCAACTCGGCACACTGGAAGAGTTGACAGACGAAGAAGCCCGAAAGAATTTCGACGTGAACGTGTTCGGAGTACTGAACGTGATCCGCAGCGTAATGCCCCACTTCCGTCAAAAGAAGTCAGGCGCCTTCTTCAACATATCGTCCATCGCCGGCTTTATGGGTACCTTCCCTGGCTGGGGCATCTACAACGCAACAAAATTTGCCGTTGCAGGCTTGACAGAAGCGCTCTCCGCTGAAGTAAGATCAATGGGTATATCGGCAACGATCGTCTATCCCGGCTACTTCAAAACAAACTTCCTGCTGCAAGGCTCCCTTCGTACCGCGGCAAATCCCATCTCCGACTACAAAGAAGCCCGTGCCCTCGAAGTGATTCACAACGAACAGATCATTGGCAACCAACCCGGCGACCCGGAAAAAGCGGCAGCAGCCTTTATAAAAGTAGCTGAAATGGAAACAAAACCGCTTCACCTTTTCCTCGGTACCGACTCCTTCGGTATGGCCAACCAAAAGATCGGATTATTGCAGAACGACCTGCAAACCTTCGAAAACGTCAGCCGCTCGACTGACTTTCAAAAGGCCTAACTTTGCCAGAAACACAACGGGCCTTCAATGGAAAAAAAATCCATCCCTCGCATGGCACTCGAATCCTTTGCAGCAGACCACTACAAAGTACCGCTGCTGGATGTTCAACACTATCCCCTCGATTCAAAGCATTTTGTGATCGAGAACAGGGAGAACTACCCCGTAAAGGATTATATCTCCCCACACCGTCGGAAATTTTATAAGATCTTCCACATGACGGCCGGCACAGGCGTACTCACCATCGGGCTCAACAAATACGAAATTGGGCCCGATGAGATCGCCTTTTTACATCCGGACGAGATCATGTCCTGGCAAACTACCTCAGCCGAAACCGGCGGACACTTCTGCCTGATCCATCCCGCTTACTTCGGCCATGAAGCAGAACACGTCCTGCAGCTCTTCCGGCAATATCCCTATTTTATACCCGATAAAGCCGTTATCCAATTGACAAGCCAACAGTCTGCGACAATCAACGGTTGCTTTAAAACCATGCTCCGCGAAGACCGCGGCAACAACGAAGACAAGAAACAAGCCATCCTGCTGCAACTCCAGCTACTCCTGCTTGAAAGCAAAAGAGCAGGTAAGACCCGACCCCAGACTGCCGTTTCTGAAGGGTTCGGCTATATATACCGTTTTCTTTCTTTGCTGGAATCCTCCTTCCAGGTTCAGAACCGCGACGCCTTTACAAAATTAAAGACAGCAGCCGAATTCGCAGAAGAACTCCACGTCCATCCCAACTACCTGAACGCTCTCGTAAAAACACAGACCGGCAAGACAGTTCGCGACCATATCCAGGACCGCCTGCTGCACGAAGCAAAATCCCTGCTGGTACAAACAGACTGGGGTATCAACCAGATCAGCGATGGACTTGGCTTTTCCGGTCAGGCAGCATTTACCACCTTTTTCCGAAAGAAAGCGCACATCTCTCCATCTGAATTCCGGAAAATCAGCTAAAAAAAGCCCCCCGGTAAAAACCAGGAGGCCACATGAATCACATCAGTTTTCTTACAGTACTTCAGAAAGCTTCTTCCATAGATCTTCCCCACGCAAATTCTTTCCAATGATCTTCCCGGCAGGATCGATCAGGAAATTCTGCGGGATGGCCTTGATGCCATAAAGCTGCGCGGCCACATTGCCCCAGGCCTGCAGATCGGAAACCTGCGTCCAGATCAGACTGTCTTTTGCAATAGCCGCCAGCCACGCTTTTTTGGTCGACATGCCATCCAATGAAACTCCAAGGACCGTAAAGTTCTTGTCCTTGTATTTGTCGTAAGCCCTAACCACATTGGGATTCTCCGCCCTGCAAGGACCACACCAGGAAGCCCAGAAATCCAGCAGCACATACTTGCCCCGGAAATCAGACAATTTCACCGGCCTGCCTGCCGTGTCGCCTTCGGTAAAATCTGGAGCCACCGCTCCAACCGAAGTCCTCCGCGCACTCTCGATCTCCTTCGCAAAAGAAATACCTGCCGAAGTCCCACGAACACCAGCAGACAACTGATCATACATTTCTCCAATCCTATGCGCCTCCATATATTTGCCCGCCATCTCCCTGAGCTTGATCAGGCTGATATAGGAATCGGGATTCCTACGGATATACGCTTCGGTAAGGCTATCCTTAAGCTTAAAAACAACCTTAGCCGTCTTATTCAGCTCAACCATCAGACCCGACGCCTTCCTTTGTTCCGCCGTCATAGAAGCATACTTTTCATTCAACGGCTCCCAGGCCTTACGTACCGGCGCCTCGACCATCGCGTCGTAGACGGTATAATCCGCATTGATCTTCGAACCGGTCACCTTCGCATGCACAACGGAATCCGATCCGGAAAACAGGATCCTGTCGGCCCCCAGATAGACAATACGACTATCCGCATCCTTTGCACGCTTGGGTAACCCCATACCCGTATGATCGATGACCACCGTCGCCGCGACAGGATCAGCAGACGCTTTCCCTTTGAATACAAAAACATTCTTCTGCGCAACCGCCGAATCCAACACCTTCTGCGTAGTCATCTCATACGCCGTCACCAGGTAGGCCCTGAAAGCCTTCGCCCCGTTGAGCTTTACTTTTAGTTCATAGCTCTGCGCCCAGCCAAACACCGGCCAAAACGCCAAAACCAAAGCAATCATTTTTTTCATTATAAACTTGTTTTAAGGAATTTATTGCTGATAGCCGGGATTAGCCTTCAGATTCGGATCCTGGATAAGATCATTCGAAGGGATGGGCAAGAGCGACATGAAAGAACTCCACGTTATGTTCGCCCCTTTCGTGGGCGCAAACGCCGTCATGACGGAATCAATCTTCCCCGTCCGCTTCAGATCGAAAAAGCGTTGCGCATTCTCGGTAAAGAACTCTACCTTCCGCTCCTGTGCAATCGCATTCAACAAACCCCGCTGATCCGTCGCCGTAGTATTCGATAAACCAGCCCTCGCTCGGACCACATTGATGTCCGCCGCAGCATCCGCCAGCTCGTTCAAATGCGCCCTCGCCTCTGCCCGGATCAGGTAGATCTCCGCCAAACGCATATAGATCTCATCCGACGTCCCCGTCGCCGACGATGTATACTTATTCGGAAAGTAAGCGGAATCACTCAGAGATTGTACATAGACAGACCGTACCCAATTGGTTCTGCGCGCATCCCCGGGTTCGAAAGAAGCCACCAGCGCAGGCTGCATTTCGGACTGAACATTCACATTCAGAATAGCAGCCGGATTGGCAACCGACGACACCAGCCCATTATTGTAAAACCGATACCCATTCGACGCACCCGTAGGATTGGGAGCCAGCCCCCAGATCATTTCTGTACTGTTGGCCAGGAATACGCTCGCAAGCGGACTGAGGGAATAAAGCGACGTATGCGCAATCACGGTATCCGCAGCAGCCTCGGCACTGTCCCAGTCATTCATATACAAAAAAGCCCTGGCCATCAAACCAGCCGCGGCATAAGTATTCGGCCTGTCACGGTGCGTCGTACCGGCGCCATAAGCATCGGTATACCCGGGATTCAATAAAGCCTTCGCCTGTTTCAGATCAGCAATGATCTGTTGATATACGAGAGCCTGCGGCGCCCGGCTAAGGGAATTATTCACCACCGCATTCGAAGTCAGCGCCAAAGGCACATCCCCATACATATTCGTCAGATAGAAGTACTGCATCGCCCGGAGATAATAACATTCTCCCAGCCATTGATTCTTATAATACAAGGTCGCATTCGTACCCTGAATCCCTTCCAGCGTCGAATTGATGTCATAGACGATACTATACAGATTGCTCCAGGCGCCGACATTCGTATACTGTATCTCATCGTTATAGTATGCAACAGCATTGGTAACTAACGTGCTTATATTGATCATCTCATCGACATATTCCGCCGACAACAAAAAGAAATTCGACCCCGTCGCCGACCCAAACACGCCGGAGTTTTGCATGTTCATAAAAACCCCCGTCACCACCGAGGATATGGCATTGTCGGAAGAAAAGGCCGTTTCACTTGAAATAGTTCCTGAAGGCAATGCCTTGTCCAGGTATTTGCTGCAACCCGCCAGAAGGAGGCCGGCAATTATAATAAAGCTGATTTTTTTACGCATGACTGATAGACAATTAGAATGAAAGATTAACACCCAAAGTATACACCCGCATCGGCGGGATGATGCTCGGATTCAGATTCTCCGGATCGAGCCCCCCGAACCTGGAGATCGTCAGCAGGTTCTGCCCCTGTGCATACACCATCATATCCTTCAGATGCATGCGACGCAAAGCCTCCTTCGTCAGCCGATAGCGCAGACTGACATTCTGCAGCCTCGCGTAAGTAGCATTCGTATAAGCGCCCGTACTGCTTTGAAACGTGCTAAGCCGCAGAAGATCATCAAAAATATTCGTACTCACCTTGGGATTCGATGACTTGTCCCCCGCCTTCTGCCAACGATGCAGGTAGGACGTAGAAGGATCAACTCCTATATAACCCGGAATATAGCCCGACTGGGCCAGCGCATTCTTTCCAACCCTGTCGGTGAAAACGAAGAACACATCCAGCGATAGCTGCTTATAGGTGAAACTGTTCGTCAACCCGCCAAAGTAACGGGGCGCAAGATCCACAAACTGGGTCTTGTCAGCCTGTATCAACGAAGAATATGCATCCGTTGTCGCACCCTTCGCCGTAGTATAGTTGAAATAACCGGTCTGCGGATTTACCCCATTGTATTTATACAAAAGTGTTCCGGTCAACGGCTTACCCAGGATCCAGTTGACATTCTGATTCGCAACGGTAGGCAGCCTCAGCAGCTTACTCGTTGGGATCGTCATATTCGCCTTTGTCGTCCAGGTAAAGTTCTTTGTCCGCACATTGGTTGTGCTCAACGACAACTCCCAGCCGCTGGTCCGGATGACAGCATCGGAATTCTCCACATACCCGGAAAAACCAGTCACCGAAGAGATCGGCCTCGTTACCAGCTGATTGGAGGTCTTATTGCTGTAGTAGTTGCCCTCCAAAAATACGCGATCTTTAAAAAAGCCAAGCTCCAAACCTACTTCCCGTTCCAGGTCATGCTCCCATCTCAGATCAGGGTTGGCCAGGCCATTCGGAGTTAACCCCAGCTTGCCGTCATAGGTCGCCGTAGCAGACGTAGCTGAATAGGTGCTCAGATACTGATAATCGGAGATCTGGTCACCGCCGACAACACCAAGACTGCCTCTTACCTTTCCAAAACTCAGGAAGGGAACATTTTCCTTTATAAATTTTTCCTCGCTGAAGATCCACGCCGCCGCAGCGCTTCCGAAATTACCAAACCGGTTATTCTTTCCGAACTTCGTCGAACCATCCCTCCTGCCATTCAGATCCAGGATATATTTCTTATCCCATACATACTTGATGATCCCGTAAAAACCGGATTGCCGGAAAGGTGTAGAAACATAGGTAGACACGACACTGGTCGCTGTCGCCGGATCAGTCAGCAACGCATCCGAGGCAAAACCGGTCCCGGTGATCGTACTGTTCAACGACGTCATATTGTCCAGCTCCCCGCCGGCTTTGACAGACAAGTCACCCTTTCCGAATAACACTTTATCGTATTCCGCATAAGGCGATATCGTCAGGGACTTGTTCTCGTAATAGTTATAGACCGACTTGGATTGTTGCGCAGCATTCGTTGTCGATGGCGAAAATGCAGTCGTCGGCAGCCCGAGCATTTCCTTCCCGATCAGATCGTTATAACCAATGATTGCCCTCAATGTGACCGACGCCGCAGGCTTATACACCATCGTTCCATTCGCAATCCAGTTGGTGGTATTGTTGGAATAGGTCTCATTGAAATTAGCTACCGAACCCGGCCCATTCTGATCCCCGTTATTCCAGGCGATCGTCCCGTTTGGATTATAAGGCGACGGCGCATTGGGCGCTTCAAAGGTCGACGCGCTGCTAAAGTCATAAGGCACCAGGGTATTTTTGGATCCCAGATAACTGCCATTCAAACTCAGGTTGAACTTCCCGTCGTTAGTATAGGTATTCAACGAAAACCGCAGAGAACCATTGATCTGCTCCCCTTTATGCCGCTGGATATTGCCATTGTCCGTCAGATCCCCCGCAATCATATAGGAAGAGTTCTTGCTCCCTCCGCTATACGAGAGATTGCCGTTGGTAGTGGCGGCGGAAGAACCCACAAAGAACTTCCGCCAGTCCACATCCCGGTTGGGCGACCAGGTCCCGTTAATATCCAGGTCGTTAGCCCCAGCCGTAAGGCCGTCATTCTTCAACGCCTCTTGCCGCATCGCAATGTATTGCTTCGTATTCATCAGCTTGGGCATCTGACCCAGCTTAGAGATCCCCGTCCATACATTCGCCTGCAGCGAAGGATTGGCCAGCTTTGCCTTCTTGGTTGTGATCAACACCACCCCATAAGCGCCCGAAGAACCATAGATCGCCGTAGCATCCGCATCCTTTAACACATCGATCCGATCAATATCATTAGGATTGATATAGTTCAGCGCACTGCCGCCGCCAAGAAAACTCGTCGTAGACAACGTGCCCCCCGCCATCTGCAAGGTCCCCGAAGGATACCGAACTCCATCTACGATAACCAGCGGAGTGATCGTCGGCGTAGAAAGATTCTGCGCATCCCTCACCTGCATCGTAAACTTACTTCCCGGCTGCCCCGTCGTCTGCTGGATAAACAAACCCGGCACCTTGCCCTGTATAGCTTCCAATACATTCCCCACCGGATTCCTGGCAATCTCTTCAGACGTGATCGTCGTAATATCTCCCGGATTCAACCGCTTGGTAGTCGTACCATGCGCCGTGATCTGGACCTGGTCAAGATCGCTTTGCACCACCTGCAGCTGAAAGGATACGGACTTCTTGTCCGGACCAAAGTAATGCGCCGTCAGCTTTATACTCTGTGACACATACCCGACAAAAGAGACACTCAATACTTCGCCCTCTTTGGCGTCTATCGCAAAATACCCCTCCGCATTCGTGATCACAGAGGTCTTGGTTCCCCTGATCGAAACCGTAGCGC
>JAATGQ010000198.1 GCA_015654595.1 Chitinophagales bacterium
ACAACTATCAATACAGCAGCTTTACGCAGACGGGCGGGCTCGCTTATATGCTGTCCAAAAAGAAATGGCGGATGAATCTCGGCGGCAGCGTCGGCTTTTCTAATTACAACCAACGCGATCTGCGCGCTGACACGGTGACAAAACGATCTTTCGTCAACTGGTATCCCAGCTCCGCGGTCACCTATAACTTTACTGACCACGAACGCATTTCCTTCTGGTACTCGGGATGGACACAACAACCATCCGTGGAACAGCTGCAGCCGCTGCGGACAAACGAGAACCCTCTGGCTATTGTAGTCGGCAATCCCGGGCTGAAACCGCAATTCTCCAACAGGCTCCAGCTTCGATTCAATGACTATAAGGTCCTGACGGATCGCGGCATCTGGCTTAGCGCAGGTTATAATTTCACCCAAAATGCATTTGGCCAAAGCACCATCGTCGATTCGGGAAAACAGGTATCGCAGACGATCAATGTCAACGGCAACTACACGGTAAACCTGAACGCAGACTACAATTTCAAATGGGCAAAACCGGATATTCACATCGGCTTCAATGCTTACGGTTCACAAAGTGCCAATACCGGCTTTATCCAGGACGTCCGCAACGTCACCAAAAGCAACTCTCTTACGCTGGGTACCAGCTTCTATAAGACGGTTGAAAAGAAATACGAAGCCTCCGTCAACTTCAACGCTTCTTATACCTATAGCAAGTCGGATATCAATACCAGCGTTCCCACCAAATACTGGAGCTATTCCATCAATCCCTCACTCGATATCTTCCTTCCCTGGAAGTTCCAGCTGCATGGGGATGGCAATATCTCGCTGTACGAAAAAAGCCCCGCTTTTCCCGGCAGAAAGAATATCGTGATACTAAATGCCTGGTTTGGCAAAAAACTCCTTAAAAACGACGCCCTGCTGATGAAAGTCAGCGGAAACGACCTGCTGAACCAGAACGTAGGCTTTAACCGCCAGGTAAACAGCAACTACATTACACAGAGCTCGTATAGCACGATCAAACAATATTTTATGTTATCGGTTGTCTGGAATTTTACGAAGACCAATATGACTGCAGCCAAATAACTTAACCTTTACTGGTAAAAAAATTCTCTATGTTGCGTAAACTGATTTTATTCCTTATGATAGCGGCCGGCGCATTGACCGGCCGGTCACAAAACACCACCATCTTCCTCTCACAGGGAAAGATCGAATTCCAGAGAAGCAATAATCTTTACGCCCAGATGAATAATCTGAATGACGGCGAATCCAACGACTGGACCGATCTGGCCAAAAAGAACATGAACCACTTCAAGAACGATTACTTCGATCTGTTCTTCCACAACGGCAAAACACTCTATAAACCAGGAAGGGAAACAACAGAACGGCAAAACAACAGCTGGGGCTGGAGAGCGCCCGCACAGGACAATATCGTTTGGACGGACCTGGACAACGCTCAGGAGATCGCCCAGAAAAATGTATTCGACGACCTCTTTCTTGTACAGGACAGCACCCGCAGGGTCCGCTGGAAGATCACCACGGAAACGAGAACGATCGCCGGCTTCAACTGCCGCCGCGCCAATGCCATCATGATGGATTCTATCTATGTCGTCGCCTTCTATACGGATGAGATACTGACGACAGGCGGGCCTGAGTCTTTTAACGGCCTGCCCGGCATGATCCTGGGTGTCGCACTGCCCCATGAACACATCACCTGGATGGCAACCAAGGTCGAAGCCATCAGCGTTCCGGAAACACAGCTGACCGCTCCGGTAAAAGGCAAGAAGACCAACAATGCGGGACTGTTACAAGCGATCAAGCCGGCGTTGAAGGACTGGGGAAAAACCGGCCCGTTCTATATCCAGGCAGCCATGCTGTGACTAAATAATCTTGTAAACCAAGATTATTTAGTCAGTTCCAGCACCCACATCGTCCTTGCAGGCAATGTCGCCGGCTGTCCCAGCGGGTGCTTTTCACCGGTCAACACGTCGATACCCAGGGAGAAACCTTCCGTCCTTTGCGCAAACCGGTTAAAGTCAAGGGAGACCGGTTTATTCCCCGTATTCATGGCACAAAGCACGGTCTGTTGATCGTCGTAGCGGAAGTAGACATACAGGCTCCCCTGCGGCACATACTGCATCATCTTACCCGTCCTGATCGCAGAAGAATGCAGCCGGTAGCGGCCGAGGGTGCGAACGAGGAGCTGCGTCGCCCGTTGGGGCTCGGAGAGCCCTTCACCGGTAAACGCATTCTTCCGGTCGCCGGCCCATCCGCCCGGAAAATCCATCCGAACCCACCCGTCGGGATCAGATACCCCCTTCATCAATATTTCGGTCCCATAGTAAAGCTGCGGGATCCCTCTTTCTGTCAGCAGCCACTGCAGCCCCATCCGTTGGGCTGCAACATCCTCTCCCATCTGTGAAAGAAAGCGTGTCATATCATGATTGTCCAGAAAGATGACATTGTTCATCGGCTCCTGGTACAGGAAATCATTGCTCAACGTGAGATAAAGTTGGTTGAGGCCTCCGCCGGTCGTATCTCTTAAGGCAGGTGCTATTCCATTGAACAAACACTGAAAATCGGTACAGCCTGTCAGGTTGCTCTTGTAGGGAAGATTGTAGTGGTTACGGGTAAAATAAGCCTGATCCGCGACATTATTCACCCAGGTCTCTCCAAACATCGTTATATGGGGATATTCGTCCAGTAAGGCTTTATTACAACGGTTCATAAAGTCCAGGTCGTTGTAGATATAGGTATCGATCCGCCAGCCATCTACCCCAAAAGTTTCAACAGACCAGATCGCATGCTGGATGAGGAAGTTCGCCACATCGGGGTTATTTTGATTCAGGTCGGGCATCTCCCTGGTGAACCAGCCGTCACTGGTCAGCTTCCGGTCGATCGCACTGGCATGCGGATCGACAACCGGATCGCCGCGGTAATTGGTCTGTGTATATGACGGCCACTGATGCAGCCAGCTTTTTTCCGGCAGGTCCTGGACCAGCAGATGATAAAGCCCCACATGATTATAAACTGCGTCCTGGATAAGCTTCATCCCTCTTGCATGCAGCGAATCTGACAGCCTGGAATAAGCCTCCGCTCCGCCAAGACGGGCATCGATGGTATAGTGATCGGTAAACGCATAGCCATGAAAAGTATGATGCGGCATATCATTGACCAGCACCGGCGTCATCCAAAGGGTTGTGACACCCAGTGACTGCAGGTAATCCAGGTGATTGATCAGCCCCTGCATATCACCGCCATGCCGCTTTGCAATAGAATCCCCACGGCCAAGCGACCGATCCCGCATACCCGCGACACGATCGTTGGCAGTATCCCCATTGCTAAACCGGTCCGGCATCACAAAATAAATGAAGTCGGAAGAAGTCACCCCCTTTGCAAACCGGGTTCCATTGCCTTTCCGCCGGGGCAGGAGCGCGTATTTAATGTGCACCGCCGAACCGCCGGCAGGCGTAATGTCGATCGCGACATCGCCGGGACGAACAGCAGCGTCAAGACGCAGATGCAAAAAGAGGTAGTTGGGATTTTCGGTCCGATGCCAGTCCAGTAGCCGTACACCGGGATAGGTGACACGGACTGCTGCCTTTTCGCCGATACCCGGTGAATGCACCAGCAGATGCAGATCCGGATTTTTCATACCGATAAACCAGTTCGTGGGATAGACAACGGCAGCGGTCTGTGCAAAAGCAATATGCACCAACAGGCAAAGCGTGACGATCAACTTTTTCATGTGTGTCGAATATTGTTCGATTTCATCGGGCTGCAAAGAATCCGGCTTTTTCCTGCTGCATCCGGATAGCGCCCCTGTCATAGACAAACAAGACGGATACAGCAGCGGCGATAAGACAAAATCCCGCCGTGAGGATGGCGTCGATCGGCTGCCCCTTATATAGATGCGTAACGATCCACCGCCCGAACAGCCCATTGACGATTTGCGGCAGCGTAATAAAGAAATTGAATATACCCATATAAATCCCCATCTTACCCGCGGGAATGCTGCCGCTGAGAATGACATAGGGCATCGCCAGGATGCTGGCCCAGGCCAGCCCGATGCCGACCATCGCATAATCGAGATGATCGGGATCGCGGATAAACCAGATCGAAAGCAGGCCTAGCCCGCCTGCCAGCAGCGACAAGGCATGCGTTGTCTTTCGACCTATCTTCCTGGCGATCGGCGGCAGCAGCAAGGCATAGATCATCGCGACAAAATTGTAAACGCCAAAGGCCGAGCTGACCTTATCCCCGACCACGTTATACAGCGTGGTCTTTACATAGTCTCCTTTCAGCCCGTAGATATGCGTGGCGACGGCTTCGGTGGTGAACACCCACATACTGAACAACGCAAACCAGCTGAAAAACTGAACGATACCCAGTTGTTTCATCGTCTTTGGCATCCGGACAAAATCCTGTAGAATAGCCCCCAGCCCGCTCTTCTCCTCTCCCGCGCCATGAAACCGCTGGTATTCTTCCGGTGGATATTCTTTCGAAAAGAATACGGTTACGAGGATGGCTAATATAAAGACCACGGCGCCGGTATAGTAGGCGTATTTGAGATTGCTGGCGATCCCGTCCGATCCCGGCGCCTGGCTGACACCCAGCCGGGCCAGCCATCCGGGAAGGTATGATCCTGCAACGGCCCCCAATCCGATCAGAAAGGTCTGGATCGAAAAGCCAAGAGTTCGCTGACTGTCCGGCAGGTTATCGGCCACCAGGGCCCGAAACGGCTCCATGGCCACATTGAAAGAGGCGTCCATGATCGTTACCATTCCCGCGCCGATCCATAGGGCCGAAATGATTCCCGAGAGACCGCCGGAATTAGGAAGCAGGATGAGCGTAAGCGAAGACAGGACAGCGCCGGTCAGGAAGTACGGCTTGCGCCTTCCCAGCCGGTTCCAGGTCCTGTCGCTGTAATGTCCTATGAGGGGCTGGACGATCATCCCCATCAGGGGCGCGACCAGCCAAAAGGCGGGTAACTGATCCACATCTGCGCCAAAAGAACGCAGGATGCGGCTCGTATTGGCCGTTTGCAGCGCAAACCCAAATTGAATCCCCAAAAAGCCAAAGCTCATGGTGAAGATCTGCCCCAGACTGAGCAGCGGCTTCTGTGCCGCTACGGGCCGGGGCGATTCGGAGGATGATGCAAGGGCCATAGCAAACGTTGAGTTGAATAAAACGATGGGATCCCCCGATAACGGACAAGGCCTGCAATATTCCACATTGCAGCCAGCCGTTGGAAATCCTGGCCTAGATGACGAAACCGTTCGGCAGCACTGCCCCCTTCTTGATCACGACAACCCCTTCCTTAACCGTATAAAGGGCATGGTCAGCGTTTTCAAGATGATGACCGCCATTGATCCGAACATCATCCCCGATACGACAGTTCTTGTCGACGATCGCATTGCGGATATAGCAGCGGTGACCAATGCCTACCGTTGGCAGACCATGGCTGCGGGCCAGTTCGATCTCTTCGATCGTCTCGTAAAAGTCGACCCCCATCAGGTAGCTGCTCACGATGGTCGTGCCGGTGCCGATACGGGTACGGATTCCGATGATACTGTTCTCTATACGCGAAGCATTGATGATACAGCCTTCGGCAATGATCGTCTTTTCGAGCGTAGTGCCGCTGATCTTTGCAGGCGGCAGCATCCGGGCGCGGGTATAGATGGCCTTTTCATTATCGAAAAGGTTGAAGTCGGGGATATCCTTTGTCAAACCCAGGTTGGCCTCAAAGAAAGAAGGAATATTTCCGATATCGGTCCAATAACCTTCATACTGGTAGCTGACCACCTTGTATTTTTCGAGGGACTGGGGAATTATTTCCTTACCAAAGTCCGTAGATTCCACATATTCATTCTGAAGCAGATCTGACAACAGCTGACGGTTGAAGATATAGATCCCCATAGATGCCAGGTAATGTCTTCCCTGCGCCTGCATAGCAGCCCCGGTGTCACTGACCCAGGGCGGAAGCATATCCTTCTTTGGCTTCTCCGTAAAGGAAGTGATGAAGCCGTTGTCGTCCATTTTCATGATCCCGAAGTCGGATGCCTCCTTGTCGTTGACGGGGATGGTCGCGATGGAGATATCGGCGCCCTTTTTCTTGTGGTGCTCGAGCATTTCCATGAAATCCATCTGATACAGCTGATCTCCCGAAAGGATGAGCACATATTCGCTGTCGAAAGGACCGATATGACGCAGACACTGACGAACCGCGTCCGCCGTCCCCTGATACCAGGTCGGATTATCCGGCGTCTGTTCCGCCGCCAGGATATCGACAAACGCAGAGCTGAAAGCGCTGAAATGATAAGTATTCTTAATATGCCTGTTTAACGAAGCTGAGTTGAACTGCGTTAACACAAACATTCTTGAAATACCTGAGTTCAGACAGTTCGAAATAGGAATGTCGACCAGACGGTATTTACCGGCGATCGGAACTGCGGGCTTTGAGCGGCTGGCGGTAAGGGGGTATAGGCGGGTCCCGGCTCCTCCTCCTAAGATGACAGATAAAATCTCCTTAGACATATACAAGCGTTTAAAATGATTTGAACGATTCTGTTTTTGTACTACCTATCTAAAAATTATACCTACTTTCCGGTTATTCGCCTTTACGCATCCGCTCGTAGAGGTCCAGGTATGCCCTGACACTGGCCTGCCAGCTAAAATCCAGCGCCATCATCCTCTGCCGGATCTCATACAATTTCTGAGGCTGGTTGTAAAGTTCCACCGAACGCCAGATACCATGGGTCATATCTCCCACCGTCGCGTGATTGAAACGGATGCCGTATCCGTTCTTATCGCCGAAGTCGATCACCGTATCATGCAATCCCCCCGTATTCCGCACGACGGGAACCGTCCCGTAACGCAGCGCATACAGCTGGTTGAGCCCACAAGGCTCAACCCTGGATGGCATCAGGATAAAATCCGCTCCTGCATAAATGAGGTGGCTCAATCCTTCATCGTAACCGATAAAGGTATTATAGTCCCCTCTCGATAGATCCCGCATAGCCTGCAGCCTGTTTTCAACCGATGGAAAACCGCTGCCGAGAATGAGGAAGTTCATCTTGCGGCCAATATAATAAAAGCTGTCTTCTATTGCCTGTGGGATCAGATCGGCGCCCTTTTCCCCTACCAGCCGGCCGATAAAGGTGATCAGCGGCTTTCTTGGGTCAAGGTTAAAGCGCTGGCAAAGCAGCAGCTTACTCTTCTGCTTTCCTTCTTCCACCGTATCGATCGAATAATGATCCTCAAAATAAACATCCGTCAAGGGATCCCAAACGACCGGATCGATCCCATTGAGAATACCGCTGCATTTCCCTTTCTCATATTCCAGCAAGGCTTCCAATCCCGCCGCGCTTGCCCGCATTTCCTCCAGATAGGTAGGGCTGACCGTTGTCACCCTCCAGGCGCAGCGGATACCGCAGGCCAACGGATTGAGCGCTCCGGCCCATTCCAGTAACCCCCGCTTGTAAAGATCCCATTCAGGTATCAGCACCGTCTTGTCCATGCCCGTCTGCCCCTGGTACTGCGCATTATGGATCGTCAGCACCGTAGCGATGCCGCCCAGCTTCTCCCGATAAGCATAACAGTGCTGAAGCATAAAAGGGATCAGCGCCGTATGATGATCATGAACATGGATGACATCGGGAATATGCTGCCAGGCATTTATCCAGTCAAGCACCGCGATCTGAAAGGCGATGAACCGTTCGGTATCGTCGCCATATCCATAGATCTTTTCTCTGTCCAGCAGTCCCAGGATATCGACCAGATAAAGATCGAAGCCCAGCCTGTTGGTCTTCTCCTTGATGACCGTATAATCAAACCAAAAGTTATGTAAATGGGTACGTCCCTTATGAACGACTTCGAATTGATTTTCGAAAAGGAACTTTGTGCGGTACATCGGCATCACCACCTTTGCAACATGCCCTTCCGCACGTTGATACTTTGGCAGCGCCCCTACAACATCGCCCAAACCACCGGCTTTAGCAACGGGATAACATTCTGCTG
This sequence comes from Chitinophagales bacterium, assembly GCA_015654595.1. Classification (GTDB taxonomy): domain Bacteria; phylum Bacteroidota; class Bacteroidia; order Chitinophagales; family Chitinophagaceae; genus Puia. The sequence goes on from JAATGQ010000198.1 coordinate 8,013, forward strand.
ATACGTGAATTATTTCCATTAAAACACCATTAAAAATAAGGAGCTGCGACCGGTTAGAATATCGCCGTTCAAGTTAACAACCTTTTCGCTTAAAAGGTCTTACAAAGCTGAAAAAATTTTTCGCATCGGAAAAAGGTGTATTTTGTACCCCTTAATCGCACATCGCTTTCTAACCACCCCTGTATTGCTATGCAACAAAAAACGAAATGGTCGCAATTCGGAACATTAGTAACGGTCTTCTTCTTCTGGGGATTTGTAGCTGCAAGTAATGATATTTTGATCCCGGTCTTCAAAGGGAAATTGAATCTCTCCAACGCGCAGGCGCAGATGATCTCGCTTGCTTTTTATGTCGCCTATACGGTGGGCGCCATCATTTATTACTTCGTTTCCAAGGCCTCCGGAGGAGATATTCTCAACCGCATAGGATATAAAAACGGGATTGCGCTGGGTTTGGTCATATCGGCCGTCGGAACGCTTTTGTTCTATCCTGCCGCAATGTCTGCCTCTTTTGCTTTCCTGATCTCTGGTCTGTTCGTCATCGGATTGGGCTATTCTTTACAACAAACCGCAGCCAACCCGCTGGCCATCGCGATGGGAGATCCCGCCAGCGGCGCACAACGGCTCAGTATGGCCGGCGGTATCAATAACTTCGGTACCACCATCGGACCACTCATCGTCAGCTTTGCAATCTTTGGTTCGGCTACCGCCAAAGGTGCGATAGCCGATATCAGCAGCGTAAAAGCGCCCTATCTTATTCTCGGCGTCGTCTTTATCGCCATCGCCGCCATCTTCAAATTCTCCTCGCTTCCCAATAAGATCAACAACGAGCCTGCCTCGGATGCCAGCGCTGCCGCAAGCGAGCACATCCTGGATGAGCCAGTAACGAAATTCGTAGATCGCGGAACGCCGTTAAAATACCCGCAACTGGCGCTCGGCATGCTGGGTATCTTTATCTATGTCGGCGTCGAAGTATCGACCGCCAGCAACCTGCCTTCCTTCATGACCGAGAAGCTTCACACACCAACCGATCAGATCGCTCCCTATGTATCGCTTTACTGGGCCAGCCTGATGATCGGCCGCTGGACCGCTTCCGTCGGTGCTTTTGGACTCAACAAGACCACTGAAAAAATACTCAGCTTTATCATGCCATACCTGGCGTTTGGTATCTTCCTGCTGGTCAACGCGATCGCAGGTCATGACATCACGCCCTTCAAGATCTATCCGCTGATCATCGTTGCCATGATCATTGGCGATCTGCTTAGTAAGGGAAATCCGGCTCGTCAGCTCCTGATCTTCTCCCTGATGGGAATTACGGCGCTGCTGATCGGTATGATCAGCACCAATGGTATGATAAGCGTATACGCGTTCACCAGCGTAGGTCTTTTCTGCTCTACCCTCTGGCCTTGTATCTTTACCCTGGCCACAGCCGGCCTGGGCAAACACACCAGCGAAGGTTCCAACTTCCTGATCATGATGATCATGGGCGGCGGGATCATCAGCACCCTGCAAGGCCTGCTCGCAGATAAGGTCGTCGGCATCCAGTTCTCTTATGTCATAGGCGTACTTTGCTTTGCTTACCTGGCCTTCTACGCGGTCAGGGCAAAAGCATCGCTTCAGTCACAGGGTATCGACTTCGACGCTCTGCGCGCCAGCGGTGGTCACTAATGCTAAAACCGCACTAAAGCAAAAATATTGGTTCAAGCCCTTCGGTCGATATGACTTTCGCACCGAAGGGCTATATTTGCAACCCTAAAGAATAATTTTTTGTTCCCATGGCAAAGGCCTCTTCTTCTCTTTCTTACGAGTCACTGGCAGTAGGTATCGATATCGGCGGTACAGGTACAAAATATGGTATCGTTGACCGGAATGGCAACGTCCTTTTTTCAGGCGAAATGTCCACCCGGGGGCATGCCCAGGTAGAAGATTTTATCGATGAATTATACAACAACCTCATCGTCCTGATCGACAAGGCAGGCGGCTCGGGCAGAATGAGAGGGATCGGCGTCGGCGCTCCAAATGGAAATTTCTATAGCGGCACCGTCGAATACGCCCCCAACCTTCCATGGAAAGGCATCATCCCGCTGGCCAATCTCATACAGGCAAAGTTCCAGCTTCCTACCGTACTCACCAACGACGCAAATGCCGCAGCCATAGGAGAAATGATGTACGGTGCAGCCAAAGGCATGAAGGACTTTATCATGATCACGCTTGGCACCGGCGTAGGAAGCGGTATCGTCGCCAATGGAAAACTCATTTACGGCCATGACGGCTTTGCCGGCGAACTGGGGCATACCACCGTTATTCCCGGCGGACGTTACCACGAAGGAACAGGCAAAAAAGGATCGCTCGAAAGCTATGCCTCCGCAACAGGCGTAAAGCTGACAGCAATAGAAATGTTGGAGAAAAGCCCAGAAGGGACCAGCCTGCTGGCCGACACGCCAAAAGATAAATTGGATTCCCGCAGCGTTTACGACGCCGCTATAAAAGGAGACAAACTGGCCAAGGAGATCTTCGACTTTACCGGCAATATCCTCGGCCTGGCGCTGGCAAATTTCGTAATGTTCTCCAGCCCGGAAGCCATCATCCTCTTTGGGGGATTGACAAAGGCCGGGGACCTGATCCTCAAGCCAACCCGCGAAAGCATGGAAGACAACCTGATCCAGGTCTTCCAGAATAAGGTCAAGATCCTCATCAGTCATCTGAAGGAATCTGACGCGGCGATCCTGGGCGCCAGCGCACTGGCATGGGATATAAAAAGCTAGGATGCCGCTGCTTTGTTCGGCTTGTGGATCACCATCAGACTAATTCGCCGACTTTATCACAAATACAGCCGCAACGGGGCGCTCTCCTTCTTCGTCAGAAGGCGGGAACGCCTCTTTTCCATTGATCAGCAGACAAGTGCTTCCACCTCCATCGAGATTCAAGGCTTCATAACAACCGAGATTGAAGAGGATATGCGCTTCCTGCAACAGCGTCGCCCCCGCGGCAATACCCGGTGTCCTCCCGCGTATCGCCAGGATAATAAGCCGCCCGTCCCTGGTATACCCCATCGCGGTCCGGGGCAGCCATCCCCGATCCACCCGCTCGCCGAAATACCACTGTTCTTCCCGGTTGGTGATCTGGATGTTTCCATCATGGATCAGTACGGGGCCTCCGCCAACCGCCGTTCGCATCTTCCACCATTTCCAGGTGATATCATTAAAGGAATAGATAGAAGGCACTGAATCCTTTCCTTTGGCAACGACCGGATTCTCTTCAAACGCCCTGGGCCATCTTCGGAAGGTGTCGGTAAAGGTCCAGGCGACATCCACTGCCCGCTGCCGGTCAATACCGATCGCCCCCCTTGTTGGATAATAGAACAAGGCGGAATCATCCCCCGTTCCTTTCAAAGCTGAGATCCCCCTCGACAGGATCTTCCCGTCGCGGACAACCAATCCAAGATTTTCGTTGGTGACAAAAGAGAAAGGCGTGCAATTGACGACAATAAAGGGAAAGCGCTCGATCTGATAAAATTGCGCCGGCGTAAACCTACGGCCGTCACCGGTCTGAGCGGTAAACAAAAGACCGCGGTCCTTTACCCTTGCGCTCACATAACAGCCAAAAAAGGGAAGACCATCAAGAGAATCGGCACAACGATAAACATGGATGGAGGACGGTAAAACGCCATACTCCTTATCCGACTTCACCCACCGCAGCTGCGCCCTGACGGATACCGCGGGCAGAAGAAGCAACAGGAGCGCGAAACTCAACACCCGCCCCCTCCTGCCGGGCCGATCATTCAGCCATCGGCCTTCCTTCGGCCGGCAACTACAGAGCCGAAGGCTATACATCAGGCAGTCGCTCCTTTTGCACGGAGCCATTCCCCGCGTCCATATCCGGGGATGACATGCCGCTCGCTATGATAGGAAGAACGAACCAGCGGACCGCTTTCCACATAGTCAAACCCAAGGTTGTATCCAATTTCTTTCAGTTCGGCAAATTCGTCAGGGTGAACAAAGCGGACGACGGGTAAATGCTTTTTAGTAGGCTGCAGATACTGACCAAGCGTGATGACATCGACCCCGCTGTTACGCAGGTCTTCCATCGTCTGAACCACCTCTTCCTTGCGTTCTCCCAGTCCCAGCATTACGCCGCTCTTGGTACGCATACCGCCTTCTTTCAGGATCTTCAGGGTTTCCATACTTCTCCAGTACTTAGCCTGGATGCGGACCTGGCGGGTCAACCGTTCAACCGTCTCGATATTGTGCGACACGACCTCGGGAGCGGCTTCGATCACCCTTGCTATGTTTTCTTTCTCGCCTTTAAAGTCGGGTATCAGGGTCTCCAGCGTGGTACCGGGGTTCAGCGCTTTGACGGCGCGGATCGTATTCTGCCAGATGATGCTGCCGCCATCCTTTAATTCGTCACGGTCGACAGAGGTGATAACAGCATGTTTTACCTTCATCAGGTGGATAGCTTCCGCTACCCGCTGCGGCTCATCCCAGTCTACCGCGTCGGGACGTCCCGTAGCAACGGCACAAAATCCGCAGCTGCGCGTGCAGACATTGCCAAGGATCATAAAGGTAGCCGTCCCTTCTCCCCAGCACTCTCCCATGTTGGGGCAATTCCCGCTTTCGCAGATCGTATGCAATTTATGGGTATCAACCAACCCCCGGACATGCTTGTAGCTTTCGCCGATGGGTAGTTTAACGCGTAACCAATTGGGTTTCTGGATTTTACTCGACGCGGCGCTGTCGCTCAAATTGGCGCCGCCTCGCAAAATCTCCGATGACGGGCCTTCGGCCAGGAGCCCGTTGGCTCCTTTGTTGCTCGACGCGGCGCTGTCGCCAGCTGCTGATGCTATAGTAGAGACGGCCGGTGTAGAACAGGGTGTGGCCTGGGTGAATTCTTGCATGGTACAAAAGTACGTCAGATTGCAACACAAAACGTCGGCTGGCGGACCGTTATTCAAGCCGCTTTACTTGCGGCTGCCAAACATTATCTGAACATAGGCGCTGAAAAAGAACGAGTGCTGCTGCACCAGATACATAAAAGGGATCTTGCCGAAAAAGTATTCCTCCGTCAACCCTGCTTCGATAGCCGTTACGGTCTGATTGAGCCGGCCATAGTCAAAACGCAGGGCTTGCTTGGCATTCACGGCAGGTTTGATCTTCAACTGCCCCCAACCCGCAAAGAAACCCGCCGTACCTGTCGGCAAACTCGCATTTGTCGAATCCTGGTTCAATATCTGATCATACCGCATCTGTCCTGTTGCCCCCGTCTGGATATTCCTTACATTGTATAAGTAAGGCTTCAGCATACCAACGGTGAAGCCGCCGGAATAAAGACCGTGAACGGCCACTCCATTCTTATTGCCCTTTCCGCCAATAAGATGCTCCTGCCCAACAGCAAGCTTGAATTCATATAAATTGTACAGCTTATAAGGGACCAGCGAAGAGACATCCCCCTGTTGGTCGGAGACAGATATATGATGTTCCTTGGGATCGTGTTTCTCGTTCAGCTCGGCAGAAAACAACAGCGTGCGGTATGGAGTCTTAAAATACCCTTTTTCAAAATTGATCCCGTACCCATCAGTGGCCAGCCGGATACCGAAGATATTATGCTTATTGAAAATAAGATCGCCTTCCTCCTCCATTTTCAACAGGTTGTTCATCTTCTCGCGCTTCGCATTTCTCTTGTTAATGCTACGCTGATAGGCACTATCGGCTGACTGCTGTGCAAAAAGCTGGAAAGCGACTATAACAGCGATAAAGGTCAGGAAAAGTTTACTCACTGCTGATGATTTAATTATAGTGCCGTAAATTTAGGTAAAATTTATTTGCACAATGACTTCTACAGTTATTTACGAAGGAGATTTACATACGGTTGCCACCCACCTGCAATCCGGGTCAGAAATTGAGACCGACGCCCCCACCGATAACCAGGGCAGAGGAGAACGTTTTTCCCCCACCGATCTCGTAGCGACGGCCCTGGCCGCTTGTATGGCAACGACCATGGGTATCAAGAGCCGCGATCTCCAGGTCGATCTGAAAGGAATGAAACTTTCCGTCCAGAAAATCATGAAACCCGATCCCCGCCGGATCGCTGGCGTCAACGTCATATTCGACTTCCCCGATACGCTGCAGGTTGACGAAAAGCAGCGCACTATCCTGGAACGTACCGCTCATACCTGCCCGGTCATGTACAGCATCCATCCGGACCTGGAAGTAAAGATCGAATTCAACTGGAACAAGGCCGAAGTCGCCGCGTCCTAGCGGAGCTCCTGCGGCATCCCAGGGCCCATAGGCAACCTGCAATAGCAAAGTTCAGCCTCCGGCGAAAGCTTTGCCGGGCCTACCCTCATCCACTCAGCAACGCCCGGCCGATCCCGCAATCAAGGCATCTCCGGGCGTTGCAATAATTCTTTTTCAGCTCCAACAGCGCCTGCGAATCTCTTGCAGTCACCGCCTTCACCCCTAATTTGCTCCATTTGTCAAGCATAGCATTTTTTTCCGCGGCCAGCAACTCCAGCCAGTCCAGCGCTTTTTCCCGGCAGCGGATATCGTCTCTCAACCAGCCATAAGCGAATAAGACCGGAATAAACGCATTGATGACCACCCCCTTTCTTTGCCCGGCGCCCATCCGGCGGTGACGCAGCGAGGTTCCGGCATCGTCAGGAATATAGTGCTCCCGCCAGTAGGGGGACGCTTCGGCGACCAGCGCATCCATCAGGGATCGGGGATCGGGCGCGTCTTTTATCCGGGTAAACCATCCGGTTCCATCCGAAAGCAACCCCGCCAGCTGAGACAGACGGATCGCGGGAAAATGAGCCGGCCGCATCCGGGAATAGGAAAGCGGGATCAACGGCGGCGGCAGCGTATGTTTTTTTTTGAAGAAAGACGTATTCCCTTTGTAGCGCGACCGGGTAATCCTGGCCGAAAGACCGGTCCAATAACCCCGCCTGCCACATCAACAACGCTTCCAGCTGAAGCCGGTCGTGCCGATACCGCATCAGCAACCGAAGCGGCAGACTGCCGGCTATCGCCTCAAACGCCGGACCGTTGACAGG
>JAATGQ010000245.1 GCA_015654595.1 Chitinophagales bacterium
TGCCGGATGGGTGCTGCGTTGATGACCTATATGAATGGTTATAATGATCCCCGTCGTCCCAAGTATGCGACGCCTGCAACGGCCCCTGCTTCTATCGCAGGTACTTACACGGGTATCCGTATCGGAAGCGATAAGATCGTCAAGGACGACTATGTCGGTTTTTCAAGCCCCAATACGAATACAGGGCAGGCTTTTGCGCAGACGGCTCCCCAGTATCTTATGACGGCTGCCGAAGTGTGGTTCCTGAAGGCTGAGGCTGCGCTCCGTGGTTGGGCAAATGCCGGTACCGCTCAGACAGATTATGAGACGGGTGTACAGACATCGATGACCCAATGGGGGGTAAGCATCGGAAATTATCTTAGCGATAACTCAAGCACGGATACTGATTTTACAGATCCAGTCAATACCGAGAACAGCATCGCTGCGGTGTCGACGATGACTATTGCGTGGGATGCTTCTTTAAGCCAGGAGAAACAGCTGGAAAAGATCATCACCCAGAAATGGATCGCTATTTACCCTGACGGCATAGAAGCCTGGAACGACTACCGTCGTACCGGTTATCCTCAGCTCTTTCCTGTCTACCTGAATACCAGCGGTGGAACGATCAGCACCACGGTGCAGATCCGTCGTCTCGCATTGCCTGTTATCGAGTATACGAACAATGCTGCGGCTGTCGCGGCTGCTGTTGCTAACTATCTGAATGGACCGGACAATGGCGGTACCCGCCTTTGGTGGGATACCGGGGGTGCAAACTTCTAAGAACGGGAAGCGTAAATACTAGTAAGGGGGCCGTCATATCAGTGACGGCCCCCTTTGCTATGTGAGAAAGTAATTCTCTTGTTCGGGCGTTGGGTTGAGCGGCCGTCCGTCCAGTTCGAGGAGCGTATTCTCGATCGTGCGGGATATTGCGTCCAGTGCGAGGTCATTGGGCAGCAGGCCGAAAGGGTCTTCGAGTTCGTCGGCGATGGCTTCCAGCGCTACGTATGTATAGGCGATAAACACGACGATGATGGGCATCATCCAGCCAAGATTTTCTATCAGTCCGAAGGGCAGGAGAAAGCAATACACGTATACCGTCCGATGGAGCAATACGCTGTAAGAATAAGGGATGGGGGTGCTGGCGATGCGTTCGCAGGTGCCCAGCATATCGGAAAGGATATTCAGATTGGAGTCGAGGTTGGTGGCGCGGGGGCTGTCGAGGACGCCGCGTGTACGGACCGTCTGTATCCAGCCGCCCATTTCTTTTAACAGAATGGCGGGTTTGAACTGTGCCGATCTTATACGCGCGGCGGTGTCGGCGGGAAGGAGGCGGTCGAGGTCGTCCCCGGGGTCTGTCTGACGAAGCTGGTGTTTGAGGCTATGGGTAAAGGCAATGAGATAGTTGATAAACAGGGTGCGATCGGCGGCCCCGTCCACCATTGTATAGGACTGGCGGGCGAGGGAGCGGGTTGTGTTAAGGATGGCGCCCCAGGCTTTACGGCCTTCCCACCACCGTTCGTAGCTGGCGCTGTTGCGGAACCCGAGAAATAGCGCCAGGGCTATCCCGAACAGCGTGAAGGGGGTTGGGTTCAGGTGCATATTATAATGATACAGTGTTTCCCGGAACAAGGCGACCAGGACAGCGACGATCAAAAGCAGGCCCAGCCGGGGGAGAATTTTGGGTATCACCGATCCCCGCCAGATAAAGAGCATGAGGAACCAGTGTTCTTTTTTACGTGTGATCATGAGCCAAAGGTCGAGAATTTGATTGATTTAGCCGTTGCCGATCGGGAAGGTTGACCTGGGGGCGGGTGGATGAGTTGCCGTTGGTCCCGGAGTGAACTGTCGTTATGGCGGCAGGCGGGTGGATGAGCGCCTGGGGGAAGGGCTGCGTCGAGCGGCCGGTTCTTTTTTGCCTATTCCGTCCTCAAACTCTTTATCGGGTTGGCCAGTGCCGCTTTTATCGAATGGAAGCTGATCGTGACCAGCGCGATCAGCAGCGCCGTAAAACCGGAGAGAAAGATCCAGCCGATATTGGGTGTTGTATGATAGGTGAATTTGTGGAAGAAGGCGTTGATGGACAGCCATGCCAGCGGAGAGGCGAGCAGGATGGCCAGCAGGATAAGCCGGACGAAATCTTTGGCGAGCAGGGTAGTGATGCTGGCGGCGCTGGCGCCCAGTACCTTCCTGATGCCGACTTCACGAACGCGTGTTTCGGCCATATAGATCGAAAGACCCAGCAGGCCCATGCAGGAAATGAAGATGGCGATAAGTCCAAAGACATTGATGAGGCGGCTGCTGTTGACCGATTCCCGGAATTTCTTTTCAAAGTCTTCGTCCGCAAACCGGTATTCGGGGGGGAAGCCCGTATTGTATTGTTGTATGATCGTTTCGGCTGTCTTCAGGCTGGCTTCGACCGGTCTATTGGCGCTCAGGCGGATGCTGATATAATTGGCGCCTTTCTCGCCTCTTATGAGTACAGGATGCGTTTCCTGGTTCGGGTCGCCATTCAGGAAATCTTTTACGACACCTACGATGGTCCAGCTGCGGCCTTCATCCGATAATGTCATGGACAGTGGATTGGGGACGTGCATTATTCTGGCTGCTGCCTCATTGATCACGCAGGACAGCGTGTCGCCCGGATGAGCGGCGACGTCGATATCCCGTCCAGTCAGCAGCTGGAGACCATTGGTTTTTACAAAGCCTCCCTGGCTGGTGATGAAGTCGAAGCTGGGATTGATATTGGGATCCATGCCCGTCCATTTCAGCCCGGTGATAGAGGCATTGGATTGGGTGATCAGGTCATTGGACTGCGAGGTGCTTTCTACGCAGCCGCTTTGAAGCAGTGCGTTTTGCAATGCCGGATAATTTTTGCTAAGCGCATCCGTCATGGGGACAGACATCAGCCGTTGGCGTGTGTATCCGACGGGACGGTCCTGGATATACTGAACCTGGCGGCGGAAGGCCAGTGTAAAGTTGATCAGGAAGATGGCCAGTGCGAACTGCGTGACGACCAGTATCTTTCTTGGCGTGATCAGGGCCTTGCCGTTGGTGATGACACCCTTCAATACTTTAGAGGGCTCGAAGGAGGACAGGTAGAAGGCCGGGTAGCTGCCTGCGAGGAAGCCGGTAAAGACGATAAAAGCGATAAAGCAAAGCCAGAATAGGGGGCTGGCCCAGTTGATCGAAACATGTACTCTTGCCAGGTTGTTATAGGTAGGAAGTAATTGGAAGATCAGGAGCAAAGAGATAGCCCCGGCGATGGCGGCAAACAGGATCGCTTCCCCGATGAATTGCCCTACCAGGGAGCGGCGGTCAGCGCCGATCACTTTCCGGACCCCAACTTCTTTTGCCCGGCGGTCGCTTCGGGCGGTATTAAGGTTCATAAAATTGATGACGGCGATCAGCAGGATGATGAAGGTAAGGATGGACATGAACCATATCCCGTCGATCACGCCGCCGGCTGGCTTGCCGTTTTGAAAACGTCCCCGGAGATAGGCCTGGGACAGGGGGTAAAGAAAATTGTCCATTCGGGTCTCCTGCTGGCTATGACTGGCGGAAAAGCCGGTCATCCGGCGATTGACCGCGTCGATGTTTGCGCTGGGCTGCAGCCGGACATAGGTTGTGACGTTCTGGTCGTTCCAGTGCGTGTTGTCCATGCCTTTGGCCGTACAATAGGCCCAGGGCAGCAGGTATTCAAAATGAAACTGCGTATTATCCGGAAGATCTTTCAAAACGCCCGTCACGGTCATGGGGTCGGCGTTGTTGAGGATGATGGTCTTGTTGATCGGGTCTGAGTCTCCGAGCAGCCGGCGGGCAAGCTGTTGGGTGAGCACAATACCCCTGGGATTGGAAAGGGCGGTACTTGTTTCGCCTTGTTGGAGGGGAAAATTGAACAGACGCCAGAAGCTGGAGTCCGTATAGAAACCGTTTGCCTTTATCAGCTTGTCCTTAAACGTCAGGCCGTGGGCGGTGTAGCTGATACGTGCCAGGTCGTGGACCTCGGGAAATTCCTTTTTCAGCACGGGCGCCATCGCCGCGGGGGTTTGCTGCCAGCATTGAACAGAGCCGCCGACCACTCCCTTGTTGTATACGATATAGAGGTCTTCCTTGTGTTGGTGGAAGTCGTCGGTGCTGAGGTTGAACTGAATATTCAACAGCAGGAGGATGGCCCCGGTCATACCGAGGGATAGTCCCAGGATATTGATAAAGGCCAGTCCTTTATTGGAGGACAGCTGACGGAAGGCGACTTTCAGGTAATTGCGGAACATAGCGGCGCTTTAGGCTTTGTTTGGGCCTAATTGTGTGCCAGAAGTGTAAGTCTGTTACTATTAATAAGTTAGAGGCTGCTGACGCGGCCTCTTTGTATCGAAAACAGACAACGAGTGTTCGAGCCTGGGGCGGCAAGCTGCTGGAGGAGCCGGGTTTGCCGGCTTGCGGGCTATTTCTGGAGGCGCTTTGCCGTCAGCAGCGACCAGGAGACCCGGAACGAAAGCATATCGATAGAAGGAGTGCCGGAGACAAACATATGTTCGTAGCGGAGTCCAAAGTTGAGCGGCCATTTGGCGGAAGGGATGATATAACCGATGCCGAGTCCTGCGGCGGCCCCGGAAAGGTCGATGTCTTTTGCCGTTCCGTCGCTGTTGAATTCCGGATTTCCGGCTCCGTCGACTTTAACGATGTCGGTGGATGAAAAGCTGTATCCGGCAAAGGGTTCCAGGTACCAGCCTGCGCCGCTGCGGTCGATGGTGTAACGGTAGCCGGCAAGGAGGGGGACAAAGGCGATATGGCTGCTACTGGGATAGAAATAGTACAGGCCCACTTCGCCGCTGGCCTCATCGGCTTTGCCTACAGGGAAACCGGCGTGGATAAAGGCGCCGTAGCCAGTGGCAGATTCACCTTTTGTAAATAAATGTGCTACTTCAACCTGCGCATGGAGGCTTGCGCAAAAGCAAAATGCAAGGAGGGACAGGAACAACTTCTTTTTGGAGGTCATGGCTGACAGAATATTGGATTTATATGTCAACGAAATTATAGATTGTTTATTTGCTAAAAAGAGATTTCAATAACTTTATTCCTATATCTCAATGATCATACTATGAAAAAGGTACTATTGTTTGCTATATCCGGCGGTTGTATCGCCCTTTGCACTTCATTATGCCGGCCTGCTGCCGATTCACGGGAGAGTGCCGGCGCTGCCGCGGGCTCCCATGGGAATACCAGAGCTGTTGCGTATGCAGGTAGAGATGCTTCAGTTTTGCCGGCGCCTGATGCTAAAAGCGGCTGGCTGTCCTTATTCGATGGCAAAACGCTCAATGGCTGGAAGGTGGGCGACAATGCCGAGACCTTTTCGATCGAGAATGGCTGTATCGTTGCGCATGGTAAGACGGCGCATCTCTTCTACGAGGGGGATGTGCATCAGCACAATTTCAAGGATTTCGATTTCAAGGCTCATGTGATGACCGAACCGGGTAGTAATTCCGGGATCTATATCCACACCGAATATCAGCAGGGGGGCTGGCCGGCGAAGGGATATGAGGTCCAGGTCAATAATTCTCACACCGACTGGCGCCGGACGGGGAGTCTATATGCTGTTCAGGACGTCAAGGAAGTGTATGTAAAAGACGACGAATGGTTTTGGGAAGAGGTGATCGTCAAGGGGAAACATATCGTAATCAAATTGAATGACAAGACCGTTGTCGATTATACCGAGCCGGAAAACGTACAGCGTCCCGATGATATGAAATATCGCGTATTATCGAGCGGGACCTTTGCCTTACAGGGGCATGATCCTAACAGTAAGGTCTGGTTTAAAGATATTATGGTGAAGCCCCTTGACTAGGGGCTTTTTTATCGGTAGATGTATCAGCAGTCTGTGGCGGCTGCCGTGCGGGGCAGACAATTAGTTGAACAGCTGCCGGGTGGTGGACCGACTGGGCAGCGGCTGGCGGCGCCTAATTAAACGGCGCCAGATAGATCAGCTGAGTGTTCAGCGCTTTCTCCATCTTTTGAGCCTTGGGGATGAGGACTTCGTCTTCGATATGTGCGTGAACGCGCAGATCCTGTTCGAAAGCCTGTAATTGGGTCAGCAGGATACGATACAGCGATTCGTTGGTAGCGGGAGGTTCGTACAGTCTTATGGTCTGACGGATGTCTTTCAGTTCGTCTTCGGTGTCGTCGTGTTCGCTGATAAAGCGGTCAACAGAATAATCGCGGCGGGCTATCAGGAAGCGGGAAAAGTTCTCGGGGCTTTTCTCTGCGTGCATCAGCGCGTTGATATAAGGCAGGAGGCGGCTTTCTTCCGCCTGGATATGTTCGCCAAGGTCCTGTACATAGGCCAGGAAGAAGTTCCTTAGCGCAGCCAGGATGGGGTGGCGCGAGTCATAGTGACCAGACAGGAGCAGGATACTTTGCTCGATCTCTGGCAATTTTTTCTCCAGATAATAGACGTGCGTCCGCTGGATATAGTCCACGATCATGCTGACGGGAAAAGCGTCAAAATCCCTGGCATTGAAGATCTTCTCTTCAAAGACACGTAACAGGGTCGCTATAAATTCGGTTTGTTCCTCAGAAGACACCGGCTGCGAAGCGTACCGTTGCATTACCTGGGGATAAAACTCGCTATTTTCAGGCATATCCTTCCTTCGTTGATAAAGCAACAAATTTAAGGGTAAATCCTCAATTATGAAAAGTGAGCTAAATGGGCTAATATTTTATCCTTATGGGGGGTGTAGGCCGGAACCGTTTGCGTAAATATATTGGAAGCCGGATTAGGTTGGAGCAGGGTGGATGGATACCTTTAAAAAGTAATAAGATGCGTAAGCGTCTAATCTTTATTGTTAAACCTCATTCTATCATGAAAAAGATCCATTTCCTGGTTCTAACGTGCAGTTTTTTGCTCTTTATTACCTCCTGTAAAAAGGATATCAATTCAGGTACGGGCGGAAGAACTACTCCGCGTGCCGCAACAGCTTCTTCTTTCAAGGTCGTTGGCTATCTCCCCTCCTGGGCGGGCAGCGTCAGTTCGGTCCAGTTCAGTAAACTTACGCATGTGCTTTATGCTTTCCTGATCCCTACTTCTTCGGGAGGTTATCAGGCGGTCGACGACGCCAGTAAGTTATCCAGTATGGTGACTGCTGCGCATGCGGCCGGGACAAAGGCGATGATCTCTGTCGGCGGTGGCGGCGGCGGTGGTGGTTTTGCCGGTATCGTGGCCAGCTCGGCCAACCGGACGACCTTTGTCAACAACATGCTTAGTTTTTGCAACCAGTACAACCTGGACGGCGTTGACATCGACTGGGAGTATCCGAACACAGGTACGCAGGCTGATAACTTCAATACCCTGATGGCGCAGCTGGCTACCGCTCTGCACAATGTTGGAAAGCAGCTGTCTATCGCGGTTATCGGCGAGGATGACGGCGGTTCTATCGAGTCCGGTATTTTTTCTTCGGTAGACTTTGTCACCATTATGGCTTATGACGACAACAATTTCCTGCACTCCACTTATGAACTGGGGACGCAGTGTCTGGCTTACTGGCTGGGCCGGGGTCTGCCTGCATCGAAGGCCGTCCTGGGGGTTCCGTTCTACGGACACGACTCTTCGCAGGATCCCAATTCCGATGCTGCTGAAGTAGAATACAATGTGATCCTGGCCGATGGCGCCGATCCCAACCAGGACGTTTACGGGACTTTTGGTTATAATGGCTTACGTACGATGAAGAGCAAGACCAGCTATGCGATGGCGAATGCGGGCGGCGTTGGTATCTGGGATCTTTCCGGGGATGCCACTGGCAGCAGCTCGCTGCTTTCTGCCATCAATTCCGTCGTAACGGCTGGCGGGGTGCTGAGTACCGGAGCTCCTGTCGGAACGACGATCACCTTAAAAGGCAACAACGGGCTTTATGTCAGCAGCAAGGGCGGGCAGTCGCCAATGATCTGTAACGTAAGCACGCTTGGCGGTTGGGAAGAATTTACCCTTATCGATGCCGGGCATGGAAAGGTGGCGCTGCAGAACTCAGGTTTTTATGTGTCCGATGAAGATGGCGAAAATCCGATCAACTGTAATCGCACTTCTTATAGTACCTGGGAAGAATTCGACTGGATCGTTGCTGCAGATGGGAACGTGACCTTGCGCGGAACAAACAGTCTCTTTATTTCCAGTGAAAATGGCGCCGGGACGATGACCTGTAACCGGCCTGTTGCCCAGGGTTGGGAGGAGTTTGGGATCAATAAAAATGCCTCAGCGCAGCCTTAAGTTCACCACGACCGAGGCTACCTGGTCCTCTGTAGACATCAGTCCGGATGGCAAGACCATTGTTTTCGACATGATGGGCGATCTGTATACCGTACCCGTTGAAGGGGCTGCAGGTGACACATGAGCGGGATCAGAATTTTCCCCGTGCGACGTGGACGCCTGATGGCGACTATATCGTCTATTCAAAGAGCGAGTGGGTGCTTGAGAATTGGGCTATCGTCGTCTTTTATAGGCGGCGATAGCCTTTTTTCTTATCTTAGACGTTTAGGCCCGTCATGAGATACGTCTTTATCCTCCTTTTCCTTTCCGGCGCATATTGGACCTGTGCACAGAGTTGTACGGGGAGCGTTGGCGACCCGATTGTCGATATCACCTTTGGACAGGGGGGTACGACGATAGGGCCTGCGCTGGGGTCTGGCATCACCAATCTTTCCTTTGTCGGCACCGGCTGTCCCAATGACGGGCAATATTCCATCGTCAGCAGTACCAATGGCTGCGGTGTACAATGGTTGTCTGTGCCGCATGATCATACGGGTGATCGTGGTTATTTCATGCTGATCAATGCTTCTTTCTCGCCCAGCGATTTTTATGTACAAACGATCGACGGTCTTTGTCCGGGAACCTCCTATCAATTTGCGGCCTGGGTGCTGAACATGGCTTCCGTGTCTGATGCTATAAAGCCCAATATCACTTTCCGTATCGAAAAGACGGATGGGACGTTGCTGGGAAGTTATGAGACGGGTGATATCGCGGCGGTTTCTTCGGTTCAGTGGACCCAGTATGGTATTTACTTCAGTACGCCTGCCGGGGTTTCCACCGTCGTTATCCGGATGACGAATAATGCGCCTGGCGGGAACGGGAATGATGTGGCGTTGGACGATATTACTTTCCGGGCGGCGGGGCCTTCGATCAGTACGAATATGGTTGGTTACACGGTGGATTCTATCGCTCTTTGTCAGAATGATCCTGGTATCGTCGGTTTGTCCGCGGCCGTCAGCAGCAGCTGTTATGTCGATCCGGCCTATCAGTGGCAGGTCAGTTCCGATGAAGGGAGCAGCTGGCAGGATATTGCCGGGGCTACATCTGTCGCCTGGTCCAGGCCTGCTACGACAGTACCCGGAGTCTACTATTACCGTCTGGTTACTGCAGAGGCGAACAATATCGGCGTCACCAATTGTTCGGTGGCTTCTTCTCCTATGGTTATCGATGTGCTGAAGCTGCCGTCGCCGGGGGTGAGTATTGGGGTTGATCAACCGGCCGTCTGTGCGGGCTCGCCCGCGGTCTTTACGGCCAATATCGTCGACGGAGGTCCTCAGCCTGCCTATCTCTGGCTGCTAAACAATGCTTCGACGGGTGTTACGACAAGTTCCTATACATCCTCTTCTTTGACCGGTACGGATGTCATCAGCTGCCAGCTGACGAGCGATGCGGCCTGTGTGGTTACGCCTACCGTTGTCTCGAATGATCTTTCCCTGGATGTTATTCCTGTTCCTGTGACGGGGGTGGATATTTCTGCGAGTGCGACAAAGATCTGTGCAGACAGTCTTGTTACGTATACCGCGACAGCGAATAATGGCGGGGCATCGCCGTCCTACGTCTGGCAGATAGATGGCGACAGTGTTGCAACGGGGTCTGTTTTTTCCAGCCGTGCTTTGAAAGACGGAGACGTCGTCAGCTGCAGGATGATGGGAAGTCTTACCTGCAGCCTGCCTGTCACGGCCCCGGAGACCTATACGATGACCGTTTATCCTTTGCCTGTGATCCAGCTTACGCCTGATACCATCATCGCTTCCGGGCAGCGTATGCAGCTGGCGCCGGTGATATCCGGCAATATCGGGGCGCTTGTCTGGAGTCCTGTCACTTCGCTGGATGATCCGATGGTACAGGATCCCGTTACTTCTACTTTGACGACGATCACGTATACCCTTAAGGTGGTAAGTGATGCAGGGTGTTCGGCCAGTGCCAGTGAACGCGTAGAGGTGTTTTATGACGTCGGCATGCCAAGCGCATTCTCTCCAAACGGGGATGGGCAAAATGATATTTTCCGTGTTCCGCCTTCGGTTGGTCTGCCGCTGAAGGAGTTGGCCGTCTATAATCGCTGGGGATTAAAATTATTCGAGACCTCCAATCCCAGTGATGGCTGGGATGGCCGTTACGGCGGCACGGCTCAGCCTCCTGGCGTTTATGTATGGGAGCTTGTCTTTTATAACCCGCTTACCAAAAAAGAAGAGGTCAGAAAAGGCACGGTGGTGCTGGTGAGGTAGTCTATTCGAAGAAAACTCACAGCGCTTCGATCGATAACCGGGTTTCTTTTTCTTTGAGATTTATGTCGGATACCAGCATAAAGCCATCCTTTGCGGGGTAGACCGAGATCAGCCGGCCGTCGTTCTGACGGGCGATGGTGCGTTCCATCTTCTTCTCGCTGACATTGTAAATGCTGATGGTATCCGGCGTGTTGACCAGCAGATAGGTGGTATGCGTATCGGGATTGGTAGAGGGATAAAAGTCGGGCTCGGGATAATCCGTCAGCAGGGTTGACGGGTCGACCCATGCTGTGGCAGGCGTGGCGATCGTTGTGCCGGCGAAGCATCGGCCTGTGGCGTCCTGCCGCATCATCAGGATATTGCTGCTGGCATATTTGTAAGCTCCGCCGATCAACTGGCGGGACTTACGGATGATCCCCGTTCCCGTGAACCAGGTATTGCCCTGGCAGTCGCGGAAGGCTTTTTCCATATTGGGGTAGGAATGCGAAGAGCAATGATAGCCGTCTTTTCCGAGAAAAGATTGTGTGCCATTGGACCAATAAGAAAAGGCAGTCTGGATATCCTTTCGACGGTGACCGTTTAACTGGATCGTGAAGACGCCGGAATAGGGGCCATGGGTCAACTGTTCGCCGGTAAGATAGTTATTGCCCTTCAGCGAGTCGATGATCAGGCCGGCTATATAGGGGTTGCCGGTTACAGGGTCGTTGTCGAAGCTCAACACTTTCAGCGCATTTCCTTTCCGATCGGTTAGCAGCAATCTTGGATAACTGCTGGTATCGCGGCTATTGTAGCTGATGATCTCGTAGCCGCCTTCTGTCATCCGGTTTTGTTTTTTCAGCAGCAGATAGATATCGGCGCCTGAAGTGAGGAGATGAAGTCCGGTGACTGCATCCCGGATCGTTTTTTGCCAGCTGAGTTTGCCATCGGTGGAAAAAAGCAATAGCTGGGTCTGGTTATCGTCGCCATAGATGCAGACAAAACCTTTGCTATCGATAGTGCGTAACTGGAGCGGCTGTGCCAACTGGGCATTGGCGATCAGTTTACCGCCGGCGCTGTCTGCTTCGGGGTGAAGACTAATTGTGCAGCTATATTGGTTGAGCAGCCTGCCGCGAAGCGTTACGAACTGGGCGAACAATCGAGCGGATGCTTGTACCTGGTTGAGGCTTGCGGCATCTGCTAATTCATTGCCGATAAAATTACTTTTTATATACAGCAGACAAAGAACGTCGCCCTGCAGGGCTGCTTCTTTGAGGAGAAGTTGTTTATCGTGGAAGGTGAAGCTGCCGATATCGTTCAGGTTTTCATCCGAAAAAGTGAGGTGGTATACAAAGGAGTCTATGCCGGTTTTTTCAAGTTGAGTAAGCACAAGATAGCCGGCGAGCCTGCCGTCTTTGCGGATGGGCTCCATCTGTGCCGGGAGGTCACGCGGCTGGGGAATTACCTTGGGCTCGGATCTGAACGTTGCTTCGACAGGCAAGGGGATCTTTCCATACCGTTGCAGCATGTCATGCGGGATACGTTCCAGCATCGTTTGCAGTGCGTAATAATCGGCAGACAGGTATTCCTTTGGTTTTGCGTCTATCGCTTCTCCACGGGCAAGGCGGTTGTCTTCTTCATAGAGCCGGTGAAAGACGCTGCTGAACAGCACTTCATACCAACTGTCCGTATCCGGCTTATCCATCCGAAGCAGTATGCGGTAGAGGCAGGCGGTTAGTTTGCCTGATTCGTATAGGCTTTTTATCAGCATTTTATTGGCCGCTTCTGTCAGTGTGCCGGGTAATCGAGAAGGCGTGGTTCGCCAGGCCGTGACCTTACGCGTACTCATGAACCGGTTCATGCCGTCGGGGTGTGTGGCTGATTCTTCATCCGGCGCGCCGGCGGCGGGCAGGCCTCCTTTGCCGGGGTTGAGCCATGCCGTCTCGCAGGGAAGATGACGGGAGGTAAAGTACCAGGTCAGGGGATGAGCCAGCGGTTGATGCAGCACCTGGTCCGAGCTGTCGGCGTGCAGAAAGTATCGGGCGTCGAATCCGATATGACTATTCCTTAGCAGTACAATGGCGAAGGAATCTGCGATCTTTTCGTGCTGGAGCTGGCGATTGGCCTCCGTTGTGGCGTTCTTTGCTTTTTGTTGTATTGTCCACTCGTAGTGGTGGAGGATATTGTGCGCCATCTCGTGCGCAATGACGAGGGCGAGTTCTTCCCTTGTCCTGGCGAAGACCATCATGCCAAGGTCTATGACGACGATATTGCCGCCGGGCGACCAGGCGTTGGCTAAGGGGCTCCTGTCGAGCAGCAGCATGGGTTTGACGGGTACCATCGTTCCGTTTCCTTTGGTGATCTGTTGTACGATGGCATCCAGGTAGGGATTGACGAGTGTGTCGTGGACGAATTGGTTATCGGCGATGGCGGTTGTCAGCTGCTGCGTACGTTTATCCCACAACTGCTGATATTTTTTTTGAATGGCTTTATCGAAAAAAATGGTGGGACAAGTCCAGTTCTTTTGCAAAGAATCTTTTTGCCGGCTATAATAAATTCCGGAGAGATCCTGCGAATAAACGCTGACTGGCGTGGCCGATGCAGCCAAAAGCGTTACAAAAAGGGTACGTTTATAAAGTGATCTGAGTGTAAACATGAAGGTTAACTCGTAGCAGGTAAAAGAACGAAAAAAGGAAAGAATTATTGATTTGGCTGCTACTCATTTTTATATGAATTTTAACACTAACCCTATTTGGGTTGCTAATTAAATCTTATCACTAAAAATTGCTTATCATGAGAAAAAATCTCAGCCGTCTTCTCACAGGCGGCAGCCTGGCGATCCTTCTTTTCGCCATGTTCTCCTGTAAAAAAAACATCAGGCCTACGAATGAATTCAGCGGGACAACATCCCGGGCTGCGACCTATCAGCTGGTCTGGTCCGACGAGTTTAATGGAACAAGCGTCAACACCAGTAATTGGAATATCGACGTCGGTAATCCGGGGGTCAACAATGAGCAGGAGTATTACCAGGCGGCCAATGCCACCGTCACTGGCGGAAACCTGGTCATTACTGCAAAACAGCAGTCTGTCGGGGGGCAGCCGTATACCTCTGCCAAGTTGGAGACCGCTGGCAAGTTTTCGACTACCTATGGTCGTATTGAAGCGCGTATGGCCTTGCCGATGGTTGCCGGCACCTGGCCTGCCTTCTGGATGCTGGGTACTGACATCAATACTATCGGTTGGCCCGATTGCGGCGAGATCGACATTATGGAGCATGTCAACACCACCAATACGATCCTGGGCACGATGCACTGGAATGCTGGCAGTGGTCATGTGCAGTATGGCAGCAGCACGACGACAACGCCGGGGAATTTCCATGTATACGCTGTAGAGTGGGATCAATCCAGTATTCGTTGGTACGTCGATAACGACCTGTATGTGACGGGGAATATTGCGGGTAATATCAACAATACCGGGGCTTTTCATAACCCGTTCTATATCATTTTGAACCTGGCTATGGGCGGAGATCTTCCCAATACCGCTGTGGATAACGGTTCTCTGCCGACTTCGATGTTGGTGGACTATGTGCGGGTGTATAGTATAACGCCTGCTACCGGCGCCCCGATCGGTCAATACGTATCGATCATGGGCAATAACAACGATTTTGTAAGCAGCGAGAATGGCCAGCAGGCGATGACCTGTAACCGTCTTGTGCATCAGGGCTGGGAACAATTCCTTGTTGTCGATGCGGGGAATGGCAAGATTGCGCTGCAGGGAAGCAACGGCGATTACGTATCTTCAGAGAATGGCGTGAATCCCATAACCTGTAACCGTCCGTCTTTTAGCGATTGGGAAGAATTCACCTGGATAGATAATGCGGACGGGACCTTTTCTTTGAAAGGGAACAATGGATTGTTTGTATCGTCGGAGAACGGAGCGCAGGCGATGACCTGTAACCGGACATCCGCAAGTCTTTGGGAAGATTTCAGAGTAGTCAAATGATAAAACGAATAGCGGGCTGTCTTGCGGCGGCCCTTTTTCTTTTGCTTCGTCTCCCGGCTTTCTCCCAGCAGAAAGTACAGGTAGAGCTTTATAGCGGCAATCAGCAGCAGGATCTGCATTGGTCTATTGCCGGCAACAGTTCCGGGCAGCATCCCAATGTTTATTCCGAATTGAAGTGGAAAGATATTTCCGGGATCTCAGCGGGCGGAGCGTTGACGGGGGATGTGTGGCGCCGCTGGCTTGTCTTTGCCGAAGGCGCCAGGCTGTGGACGCGTAAAGGCAGCGTAACCGATACAGATTACGGAGAGGATAATCGGACCGATCCCGTCTACAAGGAGAGATTCGGTGCGCAGGACGGGTATTCCTATTCTGCTGGGGCAGGAATTGGTTATCGCGTGTTGAATGGTCCAAAAATAAAGCTGACGCCTTTTATCGGGTATGGCTGGAGCGGTCAGCACTTATCGATTACCGATCGGGGGGGTACGTACAGTACGCTCAACAGTAGTTACAGCACTCATTGGCGGGGCGTGTTGGTAAGGGCCAGGGTGGATTATTGTCCGGATAAACGCTGGACCTTTTCCGGGACTGTCACGTATCGCCAGGTGGCTTATCATGCGGAGGCGGACTGGAATCTGATCTCTTCTTTTGAGCATCCCGTCAGTTTTCGTCATCATGCCGATGGGTATGGGGTAGAGGCGGAGGGACGGGTCGCGTATCGGATCGGAGAGCGGTTCGGCTTTTTCGCAGCCGGCAGTTATTTCAACTGGCAGACGGGGAATGGTGTCGACGAGTTATATGAAACTTCGGGCGCCACGGCTCAAACCCAGCTCAACGGTGTGTACCTTACAGGATACAACACAAGGCTTGGCGTGGACATTTATTTTTAGCCCGAATGCTTTACATTTATAATATGGAAATGTTCCATGATAACCCGCAGGCACAGGACATACTTTTGTCCTTTAGCAATGCTATCGCTTCCATCCGTGACAAGCAGGATCTACAGGATGTCGTGCAAAATATTCTGAACAAGCTGTTTACATTCAACGATATGGTCATTGCGTTATGTTCAGACGATGCAAAGACCCATAAGACCTATCTTGTTCATTTTGAAAAAGCGCGCGAGATCCCCGAAGATTTCGGGAAGGTGCTGGCGTTGGGAAAATGCCCCGTCGACGACGGGATCGTCAATACGACGCTGGCGTCCAGCAGACCTGTTTCTCTTCAGATCGCGGATGTGATGAAATGGAAAACAATACCCGAATACATCAGGTTTTGGAATGCCAATGGCATCCGGCAGATGGTCGGCGCTCCGTTGCGGGTAAGAGGGAAGGCGATCGGGGGGCTTTTCTTTTATTCCGAGCAAGAGAATGGTTTTCAAAAGAACGAGATCGATCTGATCCATAATATCTCGCTGCAGTTGTCGGTGGCGATGGCCAATATACAGGCCAACGAGACGATCGAAAGGCAGTTACGGGAGATCGATCAGTACAAACAGCAGCTGGAAAAGGAGAAAGACTATTTACAGGAAGAGATCCGGACCGTCTATAATAACCAGGAGATCATTGGTTCCGGAGAGTCTATACAAAGGGTCTTCCACTTGGTGGCCCAGGTCTCGCCGACGGATACTTCCGTCTTGATCCTTGGCGAGACCGGTACAGGTAAAGAGTTGATCGCCAGGGCTATTCACGAGCATTCGTCGCGTAAGGGCAAGTTGATGGTAAAGGTCAACTGCGCTACGCTGCCGTCCAATCTGATTGAAAGCGAATTGTTTGGGCATGAGCGGGGGAGTTTCACCGGGGCCATCGACCGTCGTATCGGCAAATTCGAGCTGGCGGCGGGCGGCACTTTATTCCTGGATGAAGTGGGGGAGATCCCGCTCGAACTACAAGGCAAGCTGTTAAGGGCATTGCAGGAGCGGGAGATCGAGCGGATCGGGGGGAAGACGACGATCAGGATCAATACCAGGATCATCGCCGCTACTAACCGGCCGTTATGGCAGGAAGTACAGGCGGGGCGTTTTAGAAGCGATCTTTATTACCGGCTGAACGTCTTTCCTATTTCCCTCCCTTCTTTGCATCAGCGGGTGGAAGACATTCCGGCGCTGGTGGATCATTTTATCCGCAAGTACGCCCGGAAGACCGGGAAGAAGATCGTCGGCGCGACGGAAAAAGTTTTGCATGAATTACAATCTTATTCCTGGCCGGGAAATATCCGGGAGTTGGAGCATCTGATCGAACGGACCGTTCTTCTGACCCATGACACGCATATCCGGCATATCGATCTGCCGCCCGGTGAAATGCCCTTTTCCGGTCTTTCAGCCGATGGCCAAAGAATAAAAACGATCGATGAAGTCGAACGGGAGCATATTCTGCGGGTATTGAAGAAAAGCAAGGGTAAGGTCAGCGGCACAGGGGGCGCCGCCCAATTACTGGGGATCCCTTCTACGACCCTCAATTCCAAAATGAAAAGGCTGGAGATCAAAAGAGAGTATTGGGAAATGTAAAAGGGGAACCTTTTGCCGGTTCTCTGCGGGGCGGTTAAACTTTTCCGGATCGGGCCCTTCCAACAGGCATGAAAGCTGGTCTTAAAATCCTGGGGCTTCTACTGGTCATGATAGGAGGGGATGTCCTTTTTTCCTCATTTATGGCTGGGATGCGTCCTCCGCCCGTCTATACAGGTGCAGGATCTTCATCGGCGCACAAGTTTCCCTACCGGCAGGCCGGGTTGACGGATAAGCAGGCTGCGGCGCATCTGCTGAGTCGGTTTACCTATGGGGCAAAGCCGGGGCAGATAGAGGAGGTGGCGCGGATGGGGCTTGAAAACTGGTTTGCGCAGCAGCTGCAGGCCAATTTATCCGATCCATCCCTTGACAGTATGCTGGCGCCTTATGACGCATTGAAATACAGCAATCAGCAGATTGTCGACGTTTTCCCAAACAGGGGCCGGGTGATCCGTATGGCGGTAAAAGACAGTGTCGTCAACAAGGATTCCGTAAGGGAAGACAGGGTTGCTTTCAGGGATGTTATCAAGGCTTATATGGATAAGAAGGGGTATAGACCGGAGCAGGAGCTATACCGTCAGTTCGTCAATCAAAAGATCCTGCGTGCGGCTTATTCCGAGAATCAGCTGCAGGAGGTAATGACCGATTTCTGGTTCAACCATTTCAACGTTTCCATCACCAAGAACGACTGTGCTCAATTCATTCCCGATTATGAGCGGGATGTGATCAGGCCCAACGCATTAGGAAAATTCGGGGAGCTTTTGTTAAAGACGGCTCAGTCTCCTGCGATGTTATATTATCTCGACAATTTCAGCAGCAGCGCTCCGCCTCCCGAAGGAAAGATGGGCGGGGGTAAGAACAGGGCTGGTATCAATGAGAACTATGCCCGCGAAGTCATGGAGCTGCATACCCTTGGTGTGGACGGCGGTTATACCCAGCAGGATGTCACGCAGGCTGCAAGGGTGCTGACGGGTTGGGGTGTTTATCCGATGGGAGAGGCTGGTAAGGGTATTGTCGAAAAATTCAGCGAAGAGCAGCTGGCTCAAAAAGGGTTTGTACATAACGGCGATTTCTTTTTTAATATCAACCGCCATGACAAGGGCGATAAGGTTGTTTTGGGACATGCTTTTCCTGCTGGCGGCGGCTACCAGGAGGGCGTAGATCTGCTGGACATGCTGGCGCATCATCCTTCAACGGCGAAGTTTATTTGCAGAAAGCTGGCGGTCCGTTTTGTCAGTGATAATCCGCCGCCGGCGCTGATCGATAAGATGGCGAAAACTTTTGCGGCTAAGAATGGGGACATCCGCGAGGTGTTGATCACGATGGTTTCTTCTCCCGATTTCTGGAGCGCATCGGCGGTAAGAGAAAAGACAAAGACGCCGACGGAGCTGTGTATCGGCGCGATCCGGAGTCTGGATGCCACCGTGGATCAGCCTTATCAGTTGTATAACTGGATCACGCGCATGGGCGAGAAAAAATATTACTACCAGGCGCCGACGGGTTTTCCCGACAAGGGCGCTTATTGGATAAATACCGGTTCGCTGCTCAACCGGATGAATTTTGGGCTGGCGATTGCCGGCGGTCGCATACCGGGAGTGCATTTCAACCTGGTTGCGTTGAATGACGGGCATGAACCTGAGAGTGCGCAGGCGGCCTTGGCGACGTATGGAAGGATCATTTTGCCTGAGCGGGACCTGGATGGAACAATAAAGAGACTGACGCCGATGTTGAATGATCCGGGGCTGGCTAAGAAGATCGATGACGCCAGTAATCGGGCGGTCCGGTCGGAGGACGCGCTGGCGATGAATGATGGGAGGCTGCGGACGCGGACGGAAATGACGGCGGCGGCAGATATGGGGCAGCCTATGCTGGCGCAGGTGGTAGGTATTATTATTGGATCACCGGAATATCAAAGACGCTAGACGAGGCGACGCCCGGAAGCGTGGCAGCGAGGTGGGCTCCGGCGGCGGATGGCTGCCGGTGGTGGGACGAAGGGGCGTATAACTTTTAAAATCCATTTTATGGTAAGCAGAAGAGGTTTTTTGAAAGGCAGCGGTCTGGCCTTGTTTGGTGTCGGGCTGATGGGCGGGATTCCCGCTTTTCTGGCGGAGGCGGCAGCGGCGGGCAACAAGGTCATTGCTCCTTATAAGCGGAGGCGGGTATTGGTCTGTATCTTCCAGCGCGGCGCGATGGATGGTCTGATGGCGGTGACGCCGTACGCCGATGCTTATCTGGCGGCTGCGCGTCCGGGTTTGTTCCTTTCTGCGGCACAGAATGGCGGCGTCAACAGTACAAAGGGGAGCGGGCTGATCGATCTGGACGGCCGCTGGGGCTTGCATCCTTCGATGAGCTCCTTCGAGCCCTTTTTCCGTGAGGGTCGTCTGGCGATCGTTCAAGGGATCGGCTCGCCGAACAATACCCGGTCCCATTTTGATGCTCAGGATTTTATGGAGTCCGGAACGCCTTTCAACAAAGGGACTGCCAGCGGCTGGCTCAACAGGGCGGTGGGTTTATTGGGACATGATACCCTGACGCCATTTTCTGCGGTGAGTCTTACGTCGGCGCTGCCCCGAAGTTTTTATGGCGATCAGCCTTCTTTGGCGATCAACAACTTACAGGATTTTGCCCTCCAGCTGCGTGGAAACCCTGCTGCAGCCAGTACCGTATCGAAGAGTTTTGAAGACCTTTATGACGAGACTTCGGCAGGGTTGTTGCAAAAGACGGGGAAAGAGAGTTTTGAAGCGATGAAGATGCTGCAGCAGGCCGATATCCGTAATTATAAGCCTGCGGGCGGAGCGATCTATCCCAATTCTGCGCTTGGCGGCTCGTTGAAACAGGTCGCGCAATTGATCAAGATGGATGTTGGGCTGGAGGTTGCGTTTACCGAATCAAATGGTTGGGATACCCATTTCAACCAGGGCACCGACAATGGGATCTTTTCCCGGAGTGCAGCCGATCTGAGCGATAGCATCACGGCTTTCTGGAAGGATCTTGACGCTTACCAGGACGATGTGACGGTGATGACGATGACCGAGTTTGGGCGGACGGTCCATCAGAATGGAACCGGTGGGACCGATCACGGAAGGGCTTCCTGTAATTTTATACTGGGGAACAATGTGGCTGGCGGCAAGGTACATGGGAAGGTGACGGATCTGGCGAAAGAAAATCTTGAGGATGGGCGGGATCTTCCGGTGACGACGGACTTCCGGAGTGTGTTCAGTTCGGTGGCGGATACCCATTTACATTTGTCCAATGACAAGGCCTTGTTTCCCGATTGGGATGGGACAAAGGCGGCGGTGATGAAGGGGTAATAAAAATACGTGGTTATACGCTACTTGCCGGAGAAGAGATGAGATAGCTTTGCATAAACCTTCTAATTATGAAAAAGCTCATTCTTTCCTGCTGCGTTGCCGGCATTCTTCTTCCTTTTGCCGGGTGTAAAAAATTGCTGACTTATGCTGAAGAACACGGCGAGCCTTATATTGTGCCGGGCCACAGGATCTCTGCGATCATAAACTTCTCCAACAGTCCTGCAGATTCCATCATGATCCATTATAATTCAGCAGGCAATCCCATCACCATCTTTCATTCTGTCAGCCCTGGCGATACCTATGACTATCTGAACTTTATACTGCAATACGATTCCGTGTCGGGCCGGCTGACCGATCTGATCGGTCTTTTTGGCGATCTTACTTCGTTCCCCGATAGCAGTGATAACAGCGTGGCGACCTGGAACAAATTCTTTTATAACAGCGCCGGTGATATCGTTCTCGATTCTGCGATCAATTTCCCATTGGTTCTTCATGGCAAGCCTTATATCGGGGAGCATGGTATAGCCAAGACCGTTCAGTACGGGTATGATTCGCTGCATCGCATAGTCAGCGTGAAGAATGCATATGTGGCGTTCCCCGACACTCTGTATACCACGTTTTCTTATGACAACAGCGGAAACCTGGCTGGCGGGCATGATGACAAGATCAATCCTTACCGGACGAATAAGATCTGGCAGTTCCTGAATCTCGATTACAGCGTCAACAATTCCACTTCTGCGACATATACCTATAACAGCAGCGGGCTCCCGGTGACATTCATCGGTCCGAAGACTTTTATAAGTGCTTCAGCGGCGGGCCGGTCGGCAGATATCAGCAACGGAAAGTTCTATTACACCGGCAATTGAATGTTGGTGATAGGGTTGGGCCGGCGGAAAGCGACGCCGGGCCGTCTACAGCTGGCCAGTGGTTCTGGCTGGCTGCTTTTTGTGCGTAGCAGGTGCTGGAGCGTGGTGGAAGGGGACAACCCGCGCGGCGGTTGGCTGATGGATTCTGTCGCAGACGGCTAGCGTTGACTGGACTGCTCTGCCGCATGCTGGCTAGCGTTGGTTGAACTGTGCTCTGCCGCAGATGGCTAGCGTTGGCTGGACTGTGCTCTGCCGCATGCTGGCACTACCGGATTGGCGGCGGCAATAATATTTCGTAATTTCGATAGGATATGGACAGCACCAGTGATCAGAGGGCGGGTTCTCCTTCCATCCTTTCGATCTTAGCCGATAACTTTTCTATTCTTCGCCGACGGAATATCCGGATCTATCTTTCGGGTCAGTCGGTCAGTCTTATTGGCGACTGGATGCAGCAGACGGCCCAGGCATGGGTGGTTTGGGATCTGACGCACAGCGCTGCGGCTTTGGGGCTTGTCGCTTTCTTTTCGCAAATACCTTTCTTTTTGCTTGGGCCCTGGGTTGGGGTGGTTGCCGACCGTTATCCGCGAAGGACTATCTTGCTGATCACGCAGTTTCTGATCATGCTGCTGGCTTTTTCGCTGGCGGCGCTTGTATCGTTGCATCTTTTGCAGTTGTGGCATGTGTATGTGATGGCTTTGTTGCTGGGGATCGTTTCCGCTTTTGACGTGACGGCCGAGCAGGCGTTTATCGGCGACATCGCCGGTGATGGCAATATCCGGAAGGCGATAGCGCTCAATAACTCGCTTACCCAGCTGACGCGGCTGGTGGGCCCTTCTCTTGCCGGCTGGTTGATCGCCACGATCGGCGTTGCTTCTTCTTTCTGGTTGAATGGTTTCTCTATCCTGCTGACCATCTTTAGTATTGTGGCGGTAAA
>JAATGQ010000128.1 GCA_015654595.1 Chitinophagales bacterium
GATATTGATAATGTAAATCCTTTGGTCGGAGCGGTCTCCGTATTGCCCCGTCGGTTTACCTATCCCGGCGCCGAGGAGACGAACAATGCTACGAACTGGGCGGCAGCTGTACAGGCCGTAAACGGTTCCGCGGCCGATGCCGTTACTTCCAACCTTTGGTGGAACAAATAAGTTTGTTTATATCCGCTTGTATATTCCCGGCTCGACAGCAGAGCCGGGTTTTTCATTTCGGGGGTTCCTATCCTTTAAAGAAATGCTAAAACCCATTAGCGGTCTGGGTAAATGGTCCAATGGATCGTATTTTGACGCCGATACAACCCTGATCAATGAAAAATATTCAGGACCTGCAATTTAAGAACGAGATCATACCCCTTTTCGATTCTGTCTGTAATGAATATGCAAGGGATGTTCTTTTTCAGCTGCTGACCACTCCTCCCGGGGATCTGAAGGAGATCGTATTTCGCCAGGATATATTGAAAGCGATGATTGGTCATTCCGTGCTTTTACAACCTTTTGCGTATGCCAGGCTGGAATTTGACGAAGTATATGGTTATATCCGGCATGTAGAAGAACGCGGCGAGCACTGGGCCGGAAGCTCCATGAAGAGTTATCTGTTGTTTCGCCGGAAAAAGCGGCATCGGGAACGCGGAATGCTGGCGTTGTTGTTTATCTTCTTTAGTAAACTCTATCACTGTTACTTTTCGCAACTGGACCTGGATCGGTTTCCGGAAGAGTTCAAGGCTCAGTTGACAATGCTGCAGCAGTGGTTTGCGGATTTTGAAGTGACAAAGAACCAGGCCATTGCGCGACAGAGAAACTTTAGTGTCGGCGAGATCGCGAAGCTGGTTCAACTATTGCAAAAAAAGATACGTAATGGCGAGGCTGCCGGGTTCTGGCAGGCTCTTTTTTTATTCGAAGCCTATCTGTCAATAGCCAGGGGGATCGTGAAACAGAAGTTCGTATTTCCAGAGTTCTCGACGGAGGGGGTGCAATTGGAAGGATTCTATCATCCTCTTTTAAAGAATCCGGTTCAAAATAGTCTCGATATCCGGCAAAATGTAGTGCTGATCACCGGCCCGAATATGTCGGGGAAATCCACTTTGCTGAAATCTGTTGGGTTGTGTGTCTATCTTGGGCATCTTGGACTGGCGGTTCCGGCGGAGCAATGCCGGATGCCCTTCTTTGACGTCGTTTTTATTTCTATCAACCTACAGGATGATCTGGGTGCGGGCTACAGCCATTTTATGACCGAGATTCAAAATCTGAAAACAGTGGTGGAGGAGGCGCGGACGGGGAAGAGGTGTTTTGCCGTTTTTGACGAGTTATTCAGGGGTACCAACGCTGAAGACGCCCTGGCCATATCGCTGGCTACTGTTAAGGGGTTGATGCAGTTCTCCCAATCTCATTTCTTTATTTCTACTCATCTGCATCAGTTAAAAGACTGTCTGCGGGAGCAGGTGTCATTTTCTGATATTGGAACCTACTATATCGAATGTTTGCTTTCTGAAGACAAACCCGTCTTTACCTATTCCATTAAAGAGGGCTGGTCTTCGCTTCGTATCGGTCAAATACTATTTGACCAGGTAGGGTTGAACCAGCTGTTGCAAGACGACGCGGCCCTACCTGGTCAGACGTTGTATTAAAAAAGTTTCGAAAAGCCTCCGAGTCCGCCCAACAATCCACCGCCTTCAGATCCACCCCTGCTGAGTACTTTTTGTAACAGTCCCGGAAGCGAGGCCGTAATTGCGCTGCCCGCTTCGGCGGATAAACCGCATTTGCTGACGAGTCCATTCACCAGGTTAGTGATGATGGGGTTTCCGGAACCAGGTCCGCCGCTAAGCAGCGAAGCGATGCCTCCTTCTCCCAATAAGGCCGTAGGATTCTGAAGCCCCGTATTGATCTGTTCAGCTACTTCACGGTGGACGCTATCGGCTTTTTCTGCCGGAACGGTTGCTGCTACCTGCGGGTCATTTCCCAAATGCTCTTTTACTAACTGCAATATTTCGTCGAACATAAGTTAAAGTTAAAGCGCTAAAAGTAGAAAAGGTTTCAAGATTGTCCAACTTTTATTTATTGCGCTTTCCCGCCGGTTCAGGTCTTGTTCTTTTTATAAGATAGATACTTCCTGCACCGATCCATCCCAATGAGCTTTTGCCGTCGAGAGGGCTGAGGTCCCTCTTTCGAAGGTCCAGAACTTTGCAGCATCGGAACTGCAATGAAAGGTTACTTTTTCATCGCTGTACGCGGTGACATATAAACGTGAACCACATACCGGGCAGCTATACTCCATTTCATCCTCTATCTGTTTAATTCTTTCCTGAATGTCCATGATCGTTAAATAAAATAAGTCAGCCGATGGGAGCAGCATAAATGCCTGTCCGCCGGCCTGGATTACCAGGCGCTGATACTACTAATGCCTTCTCACCGGAAAATAAGTGGAATAAAAAAGAAAGACTTAACAGACTGGAGGACCCCGTAAAAATTTTATAGATCCCGGGTAATACAGATAAGGTTGGCTTAGATTAGCCCGCTTCTGTGCTGATCGGGACGTAGCTGAAAATATGCAAAAGAAAGGCGCCGGTATGCCAACCAATACCGGTGAATGATAACGTTTATCGACAGAGATAAAGATTTTGCCATTGCGAACCTTTATGCCAGGTTTGCTTATGTCGTATAGCTTGACCTTTTTTGATTTGCATCCTTTGCTGAACTCGGGAAGAGTGGAACACAGATAATAGCGGGTAGAAAACGGAAGACCAAATAGCAATATAACGCTAACAAAAATAATACATTTGAAAGCGATACGCAGCGATTTATTTTTAATCGAGTACATCCGTTGCGGCAAAAGTACTGGATTTTATATAAGAAAGAACCACGTCTTTCTTGTCTGAATCATAGTAGTTTGAGCCAAGCCCGGAGCCGTTATCTTCATGAAAGCACACACATGGTTGCATATTCCTGGCCGTTACCTCTTGGATGTTGTCGATATGCAAGACCTTGTATAGACCATGCTCCAGACTGTTGCGGACCACTTGCGGCTAATCCTTTGACAGCAGCATGATAAACAGCGAAATACCTGCGACGATCGCCGGTAAGCATTTTGTTGCTGCCGTTAACCGTTGTCTTCCTTGCCTTTGCATATCGGTGCAATTGCATTTTTGTTCCCGGCCTGGAAGGCTGCTACACTTTTTTAGCAAAAATTTATCTTGATTACTATGGTTTTTCTATCTTTATGTCTGTGCCTTGCTTGCCAGACAATATAGAAAAACAACTGCTTGATCGTGTAGCCAGGGGAGAAGAAGCTGCTTTTGCCCTGTTGTTCAACGCCTATCACCAGCGTCTGGGTGCTTATGTCCACCGGTTTACAGAATCCCTCCCAGCCACCCAGGAAATAGTACAGGACGTATTTGTAAAGATTTGGATAAGAAGGGATACGCTGGCAGAAATTAAAAGTTTCGACGCCTATCTGTTTATGGCAGCCCGCAATCATGTCCTCAATTACCTGCGGAGGCAGGCCCGGGAAAGGGCCCGCAAAAAAGAGCTGATCGCTATACTGCCGGGCCGGCAGCAAAAGGACGATCCTTCCCGGGACGAGCAGGAGTATCTGACGTTGCTGGATCAGGCGATCAATCAACTTCCTCCCCAACAAAAGAACGTTTATATATTACATCGTCACCAGGGGCTAAGTCATGTCGAAATTGCCGGCCGTCTTCATCTCTCTGTGGAGACCGTTAAAAAACATATGTCCCTGGCCCTTCGATCGATCCGGGACTACCTTTCTCTGGCCCGTCTGCCAGGATAATTTCCAGCAGCAAAATTTTTCTTCCTCCATTACCTCTTTTGTCCGTCTTTGGTGTCTTTGCTTTGATAACTAGACCCAATGACCAGACTGGCTTACTTATTTCAGAGATATTTTGAGAAGACGGCTACCCCCCAGGAGTCGGAAGAATTCCTCCACCTTTCCGGCAAAAATGAAAATGCCGACGAACTGCGCCGGCTGATGGAACAGGCCTGGACCGAAACCGAGAAGCCGCAGGGGCAGCAGCAATCCAGTCCGCCCCCGTTCTTTACTGTTGATCAATCCAGCGAAATGTGGTCCAATGTGCTGGGGAATATTCGTCCGGACATAGCGTCTCTTCCTGTCAGGAATGAGGCAGCTCCGGAGGAGCCGGTCAACGTGCAAAAAGAAAGGTCTGTACACCGGCTATTCTGGCTCAGAACAGCTGCCGCTGCCGTTGTTGTCGTCGCTGTTGCGGGCGGATGGTGGTGGAAAAGCTCGACGCCAAAACCGGCACCGGACTTGGTACAGGCTTCTCCTAAAATCAAAGACATAGCGCCGGGGGGTAATAAAGCTATTCTGATCCTCAACAATGGATCTTCCATTACCCTTGACAGCGCCCGTACCGGTATGCTGGCAACACAGGGAAATGTGCAGGTCGTGCAGCAAAAGAGTGGTCAGCTGGCGTATAAAAACAACGCTTCCGCCGATAATATGGCTCCTCTTTCCTTTAATATCGTCCGGACTCCCAAAGGCGGGCAATACCAGGTCGCCTTGCCGGATGGCAGCAAAGTCTGGCTGAATGCTGCGACTTCCCTCCGTTTTCCCACGGCGTTTACAGGCAAAGAAAGGACGGTAGAATTGAATGGTGAGGCCTATTTCGAAATTGCCGCCAATAAAAACCAGCCATTCCGGGTCCGGGTCAATAATATGACGGTGGAAGTATTGGGCACTCAGTTCAATGTGATGGCTTATGACGACGAAGCCAGCGTCAATACCTGTCTGACTCAGGGGGCAGTGCGGGTCAATAATGGAAATGAATCCCGTTTGCTGCAGCCAGGGCAGGAGGCCCGGATCGGCTTATCAAAAGGGGACTGGCGGGTTGAAGCCGTCGATACGGATCAGGTTGTGGCCTGGAAAAATGGGTTATTCCATTTTGAAGGGGCCGACCTCAGAACGGTTATGCGGCAGATTGGAAGATGGTATGACGTGGATGTAAAATATGAAGGGGAGGCGTCCTCGCACTATTCGGGACTTATTTCCCGTAGCGTAGGGTTGACAAAGATGCTGCATATGCTTGAGCTGGCAGGAAAGAACCGTTTTTCCGTCGATGGGACAGCGGTATTGGTAAAAGCCCGGTAGGGCATAAAAACTTGGATAAAAGAGGCCTATAAAAAAAGCGAAGTGCGATTCCGGCGCACTCCGCAGAGTATTTGGGCGCTCTGTATGAATAGACCCATATCGATAACCCAAACATTGCAAAAGTATGCGAATTGACGCTATTTGTAAAACGGCGCCACCCAGGCGTCGTGCACTAACGAAAACCTTGCTCAGAATGACCAGGTTAACAGCAATTCTATTATTCGCCGCCTGTCTCCATGTAAGTGCGAAAAGTTACGGGCAGAAAATAACCCTATCAGAAACAGACGTTTCGCTAAAAAAAATTTTTAAGGAGATAAGGCGGCAGACCGGTTTCCTCTTTTTTTACAGCGATGAAGAGCTGCAACAGGCAAAAAAGGTAAGCCTGCATTTTAAGGACGCGCCTTTAAAAGAAGTATTAGACAGTTGTTTCAAAAGCCAGCCATTGATGTATGAGTTGGAGGAGAACACCATTATTGTCAGGAACAGGCCGGCCGCTATCGCTTTATCGGCGGCGATTTCGCCGATCATCGTGAAAGGGCGTGTCACCGGGGCAAACGGTATGCCGCTGTCCGGCGTTTCGGTAACGCCTCTTGGTTCTAACCGCGGTGTCGCCACCGATGACAAGGGCGAATTTTCAATCGAAGTGGAAGCCAGCACGACCCTGCACTTTTCGGCCATCGGCTATGAGGCCGTGGATGTTGCGTTAAAGGGCCGATCCGCGATCACCGTATCGATGAAAGTGCTGCAAACCTCGCTGAATGATGTCGTTGTAGTTGGTTACGGAACGCAGAAAAGAATAAATCTTACGGGCGCCGTCGATCAGATCACGCCAAAAGATCTGGAAGGCAAGCCGGCGATCAATACCCTGCAGCTTTTGCAAGGCGTGTCACCCAACCTGATCATCCAGACGCCGGATCCTTCTCCCGGAGCTGCGCTAAACTTTAATATCCGTGGTGTAGGTACCATGCAGGACAATAGCCCGCTGGTCGTTATCGATGGGATCACCGGCGGCAACCTTTCGCTATTGAATCCGTCCGATATTGAAAGTATTTCGGTTTTAAAAGATGCCGGCGCTGCAGCGATCTATGGCAGCCGTTCAGCCAACGGAGTATTGCTGGTCACCACAAAGAAAGGGAGGAAAAATCAGCATCCTACCGTTACTTATGACGGTAACTTTGGAGAGCAGCATTCCAAAATACTGATCTCACCATTACCTGCCTGGGAAAATGCGATCTATAAAAACGAATCGCTTACCAATGTAGGGCTTGGTCCCATCTACACGCCTGAAGACATCCAGGCGCTAAAGGCGGGCGGAGACCACGAATGGTTCTTAAAACAGATCCTTCACGATGCGCCGCAACAGCGTCACAACCTGAGCATTGCGGGTGGGGGTGAAAATACCACCTATCTTATCTCGCTTGGCGCTTCTGACCAGGCCAGCAATTTTGTCGGTCCCGACTACGGTTATACCCGCTACAATGTTCGCATGGCGGTCACGACCGATTACGGTATTCTTAAAGCCGGCGCTTCTCTTGCTTATACCCGTGACCGGTTAAAAACCTCCTCTTATGGAAATACCTTTCTGATGGCGGACGCAGAAAGGACGCCCACCAACTATACTATGCAGGATTCCCTGGGTCGTTACCTGACGAATACTGTGCTTACCCAGTTCAACCCGCTTGGCATCCTCAGGAACGGCGGTTATAATCTGAATACCGATGACGAAGTATTGGGCAATGTGTATGCTGAGTTGACCCTGCTTAAGGGATTAACCATAAAAGGCGTATTTGGCGCGGATATTACCAACAGTCACAGTTTTCAGCGCGTAATGAAGGTCGACTTCTATCCACAGGGGGTATATGGCGACGGGCTCAATGCAGGCGATACCTGGGGAGAGCGGATCTTTACCAATCCCCAACTGATGGCCGAGTATAACCGGGCTTTCGGCGAGCATCATATGGATATCCTGGTCGGCGCTTCCAACGAGAGTACGACCTACGAGGCCACTAATCTTTATTATTCGTTGGTGGATAGTGCGCTGGGAATTCCTACCAGCAGTTCAGTCGTCTCGAATAATACTTCGCTTTCCAACCAGAACCCAACGGTTACAAGTCTTAACTCCCTTTATGGACGCGGCACTTATAACTATAAGGGAAGATATCTGCTGGAATTGGATGCCCGTTATGACGGGTCTTCCAAATTTGCGCAGGGTAAGCGCTGGGGCTTTTTCCCTTCTGCGAGCGCCGGATGGCGGCTGACCGATGAAAGCTTTATGAGTAATGTCCGCGATCATATCGGAGAATTGAAACTAAGAGCATCTTACGGTGTGCTGGGTAATCAAAGTGTAGGAGATTATCAATATCTCACGACCTTCTCTTCCAATCCAGCCTGGTACGGGTTTAACAATGTCCCGGTTTCCGGTGAAGGCTTTCAGTTCTCCAATCCTGATCTGACCTGGGAAAGGGCAGCCACCATCAACGGCGGCGTTGACGCTTATCTGCTCAATAGAAGTCTGAGTGTCTCTCTTGACTACTTCAGTAAGCTGACCTCCCGTATCCTTGTGACACCGGCGGTGCCCGGAACCTTTGGTACTACGCTGCCTAACTACAATGCGGGTAAGATGCGCGACGAAGGCTGGGAAGCTTCTATTAAATACACCCTGAAAGGCAGGCTGTTTACGCATACCTTCTCTTTGAATGTGGCGGATAACCAGAATCACGTCGTTTACTTCCAGGGAACACAGCAGCTGAACCAGGACGCCGAGATCCAGACGGTTGTCAGAGCAGGAGTTCCTTTTAACTCTTATGTTGGTTACAAACGGAATGGTTATTTCCAGAATTATACGGATGTCGACAAATACCCCAAGCTCACTGGTGTTACGCCTATCCCGGGTGATATCAAATACAAGGACAAGAATGGGGATGGGGTCATCGATAACAATGACCTTTATGTATTGGGTAACCCATTTCCCCGTTATACATTCGGATTCACCTATACGGTCAATTACAAGAACTTTGACGTCAGTGTCTTTATCCAGGGGGTGGGCAAGCGGACCATATTTGTTCGCGGCGAATTGGTTGATCCGTTCCAGGGCAACTATTCGTATAATATCTTTAAGCACCAGCTGGATTTCTGGTCGCCGACCAACTCCAGCGCCAAATACCCGATCCTAAGCGCAAACGGCAGCGTCGCTCAGCAGAATGATTATAATGTAGGCTCCAATCTTTATCTCTTTAATGCGGCTTATGCCCGCCTGAAGAACCTGCAGATCGGCTATTCGCTTTCGCCTGCGGTTTCGAGGCTGCTGCATGTTCAGCGTGTACGGGCTTATCTTACCGGTCAAAACCTTCTGACGATTTCGGGAGTGAAATTCCTGGATCCTGAGTCAACAGAATTCAACGGCAATCTGAACAATCCAAATACGTATGGCGCCAATCAGAGCGGACGGGTCTATCCTGTGCCTGTCTTCTATGGCGGTGGTTTAACGGTAACCTTCTAAAAAACGATTTGTATGATCAAGAATAAAATTTTCTATATAACCTGTCTTGGGCTGCTGGCACTGGCTTCTTGTAAGAAGTTGAATCAGGGGCCTACGGACAAATACACCGATCTCAACTACTGGACAACACCAGATGCTGCTCAGTCGCTGTTGAATACGGCTTATATGCAAATGTTCCGGTCCGACTATTTCTTTTATAACGAAGGGCTTTCCGACAACGCCTATGTCGGCCGGGGAGATCAGAACAATACGTTCACTATTTCCAGCGGAAGCTTTAACCCTTCGCTTGGCCGGTTTGACGATGAGTGGACGACGCATTTCCAGGGGATAAAGTCCTGTAATGTGCTGTTGGACAATATCGACAAGATCCCCAATTATCCTGCGGCGGATAAGGCGCTGGTGGTTGCTCAGACGCGTTTTATCCGGGCGTTTGAATACTGGCAGCTGATGACCTGGTTCGGGGATGTGCCGTTGTTTGACCATGATATCACGCTGGCACAGTCACAAACCATTACCCGTACGCCGAGGGCTCAGGTATTGTCCTTCGTTTTGTCCGAACTGGATGCGGTCAAGTCGGCGCTGCCTTCGTCCTGGGATAAGGCTGACCTGGGCAGGATCACCAACGGTGCGGCTGCAGCGCTCAAGGCCAGAGTTGAGCTTTACGAAGGCAACTGGTCCGATGTCGCCGCCATTTGCGATACGCTGATCCATAAAGGCACCTATGGCAGTTACAGCCTGATGCCGGTGTATGACAGCATCTTTACCATGGGCAATGAGCACAATAGCGAAGTTCTTCTGGATGAAGAGTTTGTTCCTCTCAAGAGGACCTATGCCTGGATGTTTGACTTTATTCCCATATCTGCGGGTGCGCGTGATAATGCGCTGGCGCCGACACAGGAATTGGTCAACGATTACCTGATGCTCAACGGCGATAGCATCAATCAGGCTGGATCCGGCTATAACGCAAACAATCCCTATATCAACAGAGATCCGCGAATGACGGCTACGATCGTATACGATAAATATCTCTGGCATAATGTTGATGGCACTACCCAGACGATCTATATCAAGCCGGGTTCCGACCCAAGCTCTGCAAGGTTAAATGAATATGTACCCAATGGCGGATTTAGTTCGCCGACCGGCTATTATATCCGTAAATACTGGGATCCTACTGCTGCTCCGGGAGAAACATCCGGGTTGGATCTTATTCTGATCCGGTATGCGGATGTGCTGCTGATGTATGCGGAGGCGATGAACGAATTGAATAAAATGGACGCCGGAACCTGGACCGAAACGATCGGCGCATTGCGGACGCGTGCGGGGTTTAATGCTGCAGCTGCTCTTTACAATGCGGCCTGGAGTCAGACAGATCTTCGAACCATTATCCGTAGGGAAAGGCGTTGTGAGCTGGCGTTCGAAGGGCTGCGGATATTTGATATCCGTCGCTGGAAAACAGCGGAGACCGTACTCAATGGCTGGGTACATGGCGCGCAGTTCAGCGGCGACCCCACCATCGACAATGGCTATATCCGCGCCGGCCTGCGGGCGTTCAATGCCAACCGGCAATATCTATGGCCCGTCCCTACTGCAGAAATCGCGGAAGATCCCAATCTCACTCAAAATCCCAACTACTAAAACATTTTAATATGCAACGTATCATCTGTTTTCTTACTGCTTCTTTTATTCTGCTGGCGGCGGCCAGTTGTAAAAAGGACTACAATTATACGCTCGATCAACAGGTCAGCGCAGTGACGCTGATTTACGCCCCGGCAGACAGCCTGGTGGTGAATATCAATCCAGGCTCCGGCCCTGCCGTTGCCTTCCGTTGGAATGACGCCCACGCGGCTGACGGAAGCCTTGTTCAGTACGAGGTGGCGTTTTCAACAACGGCCGATTTTAAGAATGTAATCTATACTTCACCTTCTGATGCCGCTGGAACGGCTACTACGGCGACATTGACGCAGGTGGAACTGAACTCTGTCGCTACGCTTGGCGGTGCAAAACCACTGGATACCGTTAAATTGTATTGGACGGTTTATTCCACAAAGGGGTTGAACCTGGTGAAGTCTACGCTGACCCGCCAGATCACACTGATCAGACCTGCCGGATTCGATAACCCGCCCGCAACGCTCTATCTTACCGGATCGGCAACAGAAGGAGGGACAGACCTGTCAAAAGCTATTCTGTTTAAATCCACCGGCTCGGGGACATTCGAGCTTTATACTTCTTTGAAAAATGGAGGGTCCTATCAGTTCGTGGACAACAATTCCGGTACGCCGACTACCTATTATATCGATGGCCCGAATCTTAAAGAAGGTGGTTCGAACAATTTCAGCGATACAACCGAACAGGTCCGTTTCAATCTTGATTTCACCAATGGGATTGCCAATATTACCGTTATCCGCAGCGTAGACGTATGGTATGCTATCAATGACCAGGCCCAATATCATCTGACCTATAACGGGAACAGCACCTGGGTAGATGCTGATCAACTGATCGTCGAGCCGACGGAATCCTGGGGACCGTAACAGCGGTATAAATTCAGGTTTACGGTCAATGCCGGAGGCGGCACATCCGACTATTATGAGTGGTATGGCAGCTCCAATTCCGATAACAATGAACCAACCTCCTCAACGCCGGCTTCCTACTTCTATCTGACGCCGGTGACCTCGGATCAGTACAACAACTGTTACAAATTCCAGACCTCAACGGAAGATAATAAGAACAATACGATAACGGTTACTCTGCAGGCCAGCGGTCCTTATACGCATGCTGTAGTACCCCAATAATCCCTTTAAAAAGAAAAAAATGGTACATCCAACACGATATATGGTTTTTTTAATTCCGCTGTTCTTTCTCCTCTCCTGCGAAAAGAACTACGACAATATTGATTTTGGTACAGGCGGCCCTACCTATACCTACGATTGGGACAAGATCTCAGATACCAGTACGAATACGCTGATCAGCGGTTACTGGAATGCTTCGGGGCAGTACTTTAACCAGGATGATCAGGGCAATCAGAACTTCAACTACTGGCCCCAGGCGCATGCGCTGGATGTGCTGGTGGATGCTTATATGCGCACGCAAAGCAGCACTTTTACCGATTATATGAATAAATGGTACACGGGCGTGCAGGCTAAGAATGGCAATACGTTCCTGGGTACGTTCTATGATGATATGGGGTGGAATGCGCTGGCGATGCTCCGGGCCTGGGATGTTACCCAGAATGACCAATGGAAAACTTCGACAGAAACCGTGTGGGCCGATATAAAGACGGGATGGAATGGTATCGAAGGCGGCGGTATCGCCTGGCAAAAGAATCAATTGTATTACAAGAATACACCTGCTAATGGACCCGCCTGTATCCTCGCGGCGCGCTTGTATGAACGCTTTAAAGATACTTCCGATCTGGGCTGGGCTCAGCGTATCTATAATTGGGAGAAAAGCGCCCTGGTAAATCCGGCGACGGGATTTGTTTATGATGGGATCAACAGTAACCAGGATGGACAGTTGAATACAACCTATCATTTCACCTACAATCAAGGACTTTTTATCGGTGCTGCCGTAGAAATGTATAAGGCTACCGGACAGGATGGATATCTTAGCGATGCCTTACTGACAGCGAGCAATGTACTGAACGATGGGACTTTACAGACGGGTGGCATTTTGAATGATGAGGGACAGGGGGATGGAGGTCTTTTCAAGGGGATATTGGTTCGGTATATGGTCCAGCTGATTCTGGCCAACGATATTTCACAGGGGGACAAGGATAAGTTTATTGCCTTTTTGAAAAACAATGCCCAGACGCTTTGGTTAAAAGGAACCAGCCGCCCCGGTTATTTTTACGGCAGCAACTGGACCGTTGCACCTACCGGCGAGACCGATCTGACGACAGACGAAAGCGGTGCAATGCTGATGGAAGCGATGGCCTTGTTACATAAAAATAATTACCTATAAGAGTAGTCTCTTGTTTCGCTATGACCGGCAAAGGTTGCCGGAGCAAAGCCCGCCGCCCGGCGGGTTTTGCTTTTGCTGTATCTTTGTCGAAAAAAGATGAATACAGTAAAAATAGGCTGGATCGGCCTTGGGACAATGGGCACGCCAATGTCACAGCAGCTGATCAAAGCTGGATATCCTGTGACCGTGTATAACAGAAGCAAAGAAAAAGAGGCCGGTTATTCCACGGCGGAATCACCTGCTTCCCTATTAGTGACCAGTGATGTTGTTTTTGTGATGGTTTCCGACGATGCGGCTATCAGGGATATCTTTCAATCGGGCAATGGTCTTTTGCAAGCTGATACAACAGGTAAGCTGGTCATAAACATGAGCACGGTGTCTCCCGGTATCAGTCGGGAAATGGCGGCCATCTGTGTTCAAAAGGGCAATCAGTATCTCGATGCCCCTGTCTCGGGCAGTCTTAAGCAGGCGCAGGATGCTGCTCTGGTGATCATGGCAGGCGGCGAACAGCCGGCATTTGAAACCGCACAGCCTATTCTGCAGCATATGGGCAAGCTCGTGCTGCATCTGGGACCGGTAGGTTCCGGAAATATGGCAAAGCTGACCGTCAACCTGCTGTTGAGTTTTTATGCTCAAGGGCTGGCTGAAAGCGTTCTTTTTGCAAAGGAACATGGGGTAAAGACCGAAGATCTGTTGACCGTCATCGCAAACAGCGCCCTGGGGAATGTATTCAGCAAGATAAAAGGCGATGCGATCTTACAGGATAATTATAAGGCCGCGTTTGCGGTAAAGCATATTGCGAAGGATTTGCGTCTGGCAAAAGAGGAGGGCTGGCATACGCCGATGGCCGAGGTTGCCTGGAAGACCTTTCAGCAGGCAGAGACCAAATATAGCCAGGAAGACATTATTGCCGTGATAAAGCAGTTGAGTTAGATCAGATTTTCTTAAAAAAGCTGGCGGGGACGGTTGCCTGCTCGCCGGGTAGGGCTGCCTGAAGTACTACGAGCCGGTTCGCAACTGGCTGCAGCAAAGAGAGCGCAAGCGTCAGGCGAATGCACAGAAGAAGGAACGGCAGCCTGCTTAGGCTTGTTTGTCCATCTGCGCAATGATATTGTTTACTTCGGTCTCTGTCGAGCGTAGTTTAGCCTGGCAATAAGCAATCAATTCCGAAGCGCGCTTCACCTTTTCCGCCAGCACGTCTATAGCGACGTTTTCAGATTCGATCTCTTTTGCGATGGCGGCCAGTTCATTGTAAGCGTCTTCATATTTTAAAATCGTGTCCATCGTATTCATTTTTTGATTTAACTGTTGCGTTGATCTCCTTGTCGGATAAGATTATCTGGATATTGCTTCCTGGTTCGATTCCGCTGGCGTCGCCGGTGATGACGCCGTCCGTCTTGACCACGGCAAAACCCCGCCGAAGGATGCTTTGCGGGGAAAGCGCATTGATCATGGAAATATGATGGGTGAGATATCCCCGTTGATTTCTCAAAAACATCGGTACGAGCGTTTTGAGTGAAGACCTTTTCTGCTGAAGATCTTTATTCCTGTCTGCAAGTAGCAGACGGGATTGTGCGGCAATATTGGAGGATAAGGTCGACAGGCGGCGTTTTTTTTCGGAAAGCGTCGATTTGGTCTGACTGACCGTGGATCGAACTTTTCCAAGCCGCTGCATGGCTATGGAAAGCTGTTGCTGTGCCCTTATGATGACCTGTTTTTGAAGCGCCAACAGGCTGTTCTCGAAAGCGTGATTCTGTTGCAGGATCAATTCTGCGGCTTTTGTCGGCGTTTTGGTGGCCTGGTTCGCCATAAGGTCGGCAACGGTCTCATTCTTCTGGTGACCAATTCCCGTGATAACCGGAATGGGAAATCTGGCGATCGCCCTGCCAACCAGGTAGTTGTCGAAGAGAAGAAAATCCGTCTGGGAGCCTCCGCCGCGGATGATGACAACGGCATCATAGGGGATATAACTTTGAAATATGTCGATCAGTCGGTCCACCAGCTGTTGTGCATTGGCTTCTCCCTGCACGAGCGTAAAGTAGGGGTCAACCGTAAATCGATAGCCATATTGGTTGTGATCCAGCGTATGTTTAAAGTCCTGCCAGCCCGCAGAAGTGCTGGAGCAAACGACGGCTATACGTTGTATGACCCTGTTTAACCGCAATGTTTTGTTCTGGGTATGCCAGGTATCCCCGATCTTTTGCACGAACCCCGGATTTTCTTTGACGAGTCTTTGCAGCGTTACCTGGCGTTCCTGTTCCAGCAGTCCAAGCGTAAAACTAGTGTCGACCTTATGGAGCGT
The DNA here is from genome assembly GCA_015654595.1 of Chitinophagales bacterium. Lineage (GTDB taxonomy): Bacteria > Bacteroidota > Bacteroidia > Chitinophagales > Chitinophagaceae > Puia. The sequence goes on from JAATGQ010000128.1 coordinate 14,899, forward strand.
CAGCTGCAGCCCGTAGACCGAATGGTGTTGTACGGATACATTGACCAGCACATTGATGTTATTGGTGAATCGCTGACCTGTAGCGTTTTCGAACTGGCTTATGGCAGTTGCGCCGGTACCCCATGCGACAGCGGAAATACGGGCAATGATATCGTGCGAGGTATTGTTCTTCTCTACGAGATCGAAGTAGTGGTAATTTTTTCCGGATTTAAAAGTATGGTTGGTTATATCGGCAATGATCCAGAACGTCTGTAGACGAAACGCGTCATTTATCGTGGCGGAGATGCGGGAGGTCAGCTCCGACAGCCGGATAAAAGGGATGGTTGTATGTGAAGAATCCATTGTGTTATTGCCCAGCCTTTAATTCATTCATCATATCTATTATGGAGATGGCGCTGATCTCCTTTGTTACCGGAAAACGCTCCTTGCCGGGATAGACAATAAACCGTTTCGTGGCTTTGAGATCCTCACATCCCAAATGAAATCCCTTTGAAACGGATGGCGCCAGAGATCGCTTTATCTCGATAGCATATTTTTCTTTGCTATTCTTCTCGATTACCAGATCGATTTCTGCTCCTGCTGACGTTCGGTAAAACCAAGGAGTTACACCTATAGGCAGGCAGGACAATAGACTTTCAAGAACAAATCCCTCCCAACTGGCTCCTACCACCGGATGTCCCAAAAGGTCATCAAGAGTTGTGAGGTTCAGTAACGCATGTGTTATTCCGCTATCACGGATATAAACTTTTGGTACTTTAACAAGCCTCTTGCCTACATTTCCGGACCAAGGACGAAGCGTACGGATTAACAGTAGGTCTTCCAATAATTCCACATACCTCTTAGCAGTAGTAGCTGCGACATCCAGGTTATTGCCGAGTTGAGCTATATTTAACTGCCCTCCTTGATTATGGGCCAGCATGGTCCATAGATTTCGCAAAGTAATAGCTGGAATTCTGGGACCTAACTGCGGTACGTCCCGTTCCAAATAAGTATTGATAAAATTCAGTCGCCAGCGTAAGCTGGCTTCATCACTCTTTGCCAGGAAACTATCTGGAAACCCTCCACGTAACCACAATCGGTCAAGGTCGTTTGTAGTCTTATGCTCGACTTCTGCAACTGTAAGACCCGTAAGCTCCTTATAAGCTATCCGTCCTGCTAATGATTCCGAAGACTGTCGCAAAAGGTCTAAGGATGCTGAGCCAAGGATAAGAAACTGTCCGGTTCTTAGACCCTCTTTCCGTCTCCGATCGATAACGCCCCGGAGGATTTGAAACAATTCAGGTACACGTTGAATTTCATCCAAGATAACCAGTCTACCCTTGTGTAATTCAAAGTAGCTTTCCGGTTCTTTGAGTTTGGCAACTTCGGAAGGGGTTTCAAGGTCGAGATAGATTGGCTCCGGCAGGGCATTTGCTGCAATTGCTGCAGCCAGTGTCGTTTTACCTACCTGACGCGGACCCAAGACTCCTACTGCAGGGAATTCTTCCAATAATTGGGCAATTTCTATCTGAGCTTGTCTTTTAATCATCCTTGCAATTATAGCGAAAAATGATCGATTTACAAGGAGAAATTATTAGGGATGGCCTAAAAGTCCACGGGATAAAGAGTATAGGGGGTTAAACGGGGATGTGACAGGAATTTTGCTTGGGCAAAGCCGCAATTTCCGAGAGGACCAGGGTTTGTCAAATGAAGATACTTTTGGACGCATAATATAAAGAGGTGAAAGCCGGCTTGACGAAAAGCACTCTCGTAAGGGATTTTGGATAGGACTATGAACCTTACCTGGATGCTGCGATGTATGTTTGGGAATTGAATGCCGAGCAGGGGGTGGAATTTGAGTATGCTCCGGGATTATATGATAAAGGACGGGAGGCTGCTTATATGTGACAAAACGTTTTGGCAAGTAATCACTGTTTGATCACTGTAATTACCTTAAAAAGAAAACGCCCTGAACTTCAGAGCGTTTTTTCGTAGCGCGTAGGGGAATCGAACCCCTCATTCCTCCGTGAAAGGGAGGCGTCTTAACCGATTGACCAACGCGCCATTTCACTGTTCTTTCTCGTTTTTCCGTGAAAGGAGTGCAAAGATATACCGGGCCTGAAAATCAACCAAATATTTTTCTAAAAAAAGTTCAAATTCTTTTTTCGTCGGCGGGGAAATGGATTTTGAGTGTGAGTATTTTATGAAGAACCGTAAATCCCAATCTTATTATCTCCAACCTCCAATCGGGGTTGCCAACGTACTGGTAGTAAGAAAATTACACGCCGTTTTTAATTGATAGCAAAAAAATTAGAAAGGGTATTAGGCAATATTGTAACTTCGCTCACTTTAATTTTCAAAATTCAAATTCATCGTTATGAGCACAGTTAAGGTTGCTATTAATGGTTTTGGCCGGATCGGTCGTCTGGCATTTCGCCAGATCCACGGTCTGGAGGGAATAGAAGTTGTGGCAATTAATGACTTGACCAGTCCTAAAGTTTTGGCTCACCTGTTGAAGTATGACAGCGCACAGGGCCGTTTTGAAGAAGACGTTAAATCTACCGAAAACTCCATTATCGTTAATGGTGTAGAAGTAAAAATATACGCTCAGAAGAATCCTGCTGATATTCCCTGGGGTCAGCACAATGTAGACGTTGTTCTTGAATGTACCGGTTTCTTTACTGACAAGGACAAAGCTGCTGCTCACCTGACTGCCGGCGCAAAGCGCGTTGTCATTTCCGCTCCTGCAACTGGCGATCTTAAGACCATCGTATTCAACGTTAACCACGATATCCTGGATGGCAGCGAGACGATCATCAGCTGCGCTTCCTGTACTACGAACTGCCTGGCGCCTATGGCACAGGTTCTGGATAAGCAATTCGGTATCGTTACAGGTCTGATGACGACTATCCACGCTTACACAAACGACCAGAATACTCAGGATGCTCCGCATCCTAAGGGTGACCTGCGTCGTGCCCGTGCAGCGGCCGTTAACATCGTTCCAAACAGCACAGGTGCTGCCAAGGCTATCGGCCTGGTTCTGCCCAGCCTGAAAGGCAAGCTGGACGGCGGTGCTCAACGCGTCCCCACGCTGACTGGTTCTTTGACTGAACTGGTAACTGTTCTCAGCAAGAAAGTAACCATCGAAGAAGTGAATGCCGCTATGAAGGCTGCCGCTAACGAAAGCTTCGGCTATACCGAAGACGAGATCGTCAGCAGCGA
>JAATGQ010000235.1 GCA_015654595.1 Chitinophagales bacterium
CTTGATGGATATACCGGCTTCTTGCTGCTTAAGAATGGAGATGATCTGTGTCTCCGTAAATCGTACTTTTTTCATAATTGCGCCATTTAAGTTAGAGATTTTTCTCTAAACCTGGTGGGCGACTTTTGGGGAAGCTTACAATGCTTCTTTGAGGCAACAAGCTCTATTTAACATAACGCAAATACATTATAAGACAAAAGAGATAATTCTGAACTCTAACGATTTGAGAATCAGAATCGCCGGAAACTATACATTCCGCATATCAAAAGCATATTTGCTGCAACCAAGCCATTCGAAGCCGAGAAACGATCCGCCGAAATAACAAGAGCCCGCTTGGGGGCTCTTGTGAAAATAAAATCTTTAAATTTTGCTTCGGTCTGACATCCATTAAAACAATTTCAGCATCTCCGAACCAGCAAGCAAAAATGCGCCGGTCCCGTAGGCTTCGGTGCTATTCGCATCCGCCGAACCGGGTTTGTCCCCGATCTGCTGAACCCAGCCCAGTTTTCCGTCGGGCTGGACGGCTGCCTTTAAGGCTTCCCAGGATCTCAGTGCAGCGGGCCAGTATTTTTTGCGCGGCAGAATGTTGTGATGAATCCCCCAGGCCAGTGCATAGCAATAAAAGCCGGTCCCGCTGGTTTCGGGATTGGGATAGCTGCCGGGATCAAGCAGCGAGGTATGCCAGGTGCCATCAGGCTGTTGCAGTGAGACGATCCGCGCCGCCAACTCCTTGTACAGCTTGATATATCGCGGCCTGTCCGGGTAATCGGCAGGCATATTGTCCAGCATACGCACGAGACCGCCCATCACCCAGCCGTTGCCGCGTGACCAGAATACTTTTTTACCGTTGGCTTCGTGCTGGGTAAAATACCTGCTGTCGCGATAGTAAAGGGATTCTTTTTTGTCGAACAGCCAATCCGTCGTCTTCCACCAAAGACTATCTGCTTCATCCAGGTAACGCCGGTCACCGGTTGCTGTGGTCAGCATCGCCAGCGTTGCAGGCCCCATGAACAAGGCATCGCACCAGGCCCATTCACGGTTATGGATACTATTCTTCCATTCGAGCGATTCGGTGTGCGGACGCGCGCAAATGCTATCTATCTGCGCACGGAGCCGCGCGATCAATCGAGGATCGTGATAGATCATGGACAACTGCGAGTATGTCTGCCCGATACAGTAGTCGTCTGCCATCTGTCTCCTTGGACCGGTATTCCAATCCAGCGCGCTGCCGATGGCATAAAGAGCCTGGTAGTAATTGCTGTCACCGGACGCCTTTCCCATTGCGGCAAGCCCGGTATAGCAGGCGCCGTTGACCCAGTCCCACGCGGGCCAGCGCATGCCTTGCGTCTTCCAGGACGCCAGCTGCCAGTCTGCAACTTTTTTCATGATTCCGAGCGTTGCGTCAGTCGAGTCGTTTGCGCGGCCGCCAGCAGAAGCGTTATCCACCTGTTTATAGATCCGTACATAATCCACATAATACTTCAGCGGCAGCACGCTTTCATCCAGCGGCCCAGCCCATGCGCCGGGATGCCCAAGCGCCAGGTTCAGCAGCAGATAGAACCGGCGTTGAAAGATATTCCCTTGTTGTTGACGAGCCTTTGCGATATCAAAGACAAAATACTTCAGGGAATCGTAGTAGAACTCCAGCCGGTCAGGATACCAGTTCAGCGCATAGACATGAAAGCCGTCTGCCGGGGCACCGACAACGGGGCTCCCGCCCTGGTGATCATACTTACCTGTAGAATCGGCATAATGAACCGTTCCGTATACCTTTGATGGATCACGCCCCAAAAACTCCATGATATCGATCTCGCCGCATAAAGGCCATTTGACCTGCTGCCGGTCCTCGCCCAGCAACCATATCGCGGGCCACGCTCCTTTGCCGGCAGGAACTTTTGCCCGCACTTCCACGCGGCCATATTGCCAACCCGCTTTTCCAAGCGTAATGAGACTGGCCGAGGTATAATCGGCCGTTGCGGGGCCGGCAGCCCCTAGTTTATATGCGGCATTAGGAAAAGATTCCTTCCGGGCTTCGATCACCAGATTGCCTTGTTCGACACGGGCATTTTCCAGTCTGTTGCTGGTATAATATTGCGGCTCCTGGTTGCGTACAAAACCCTGTTCGTAACTCCACTTGCTTTTATCCGGGAGACCGGTGTAGTTGAATTCATCTTGCCAGACAAGCTGCCACTTCTGCCCATCCGCAGCAGGAGGCTTTGTTTCCCCCTGCGCACAGACGGCAGCAAAAAAACCCAAGGAAAGGACTAATGGTCTAATCAATTGTTGCATAGACTTATTTTTCAAGAGATAATTTAATGGTACTGCCGGCATAAGGCTGATGCGGCATATTCACCTTCATCGAATGCGATGCGCCCAGGCCGGGCAATTGCAGCGAAAGCTGTATCGTTTCCGCCTGCTGTGTCGGATCAGCGATGGCTACCACCGGATGCTGGCCATGGGCCTGCCGGATCAATAGCATACACGGCTGATCTACCGTTATAGACAGAGCGCCTGCCTTCAATATGCCTGGCTTAAAGAACGTGGCTTCCAGCACGTCGAGCTTTTCGACCGCCTGTATATCCGGGGTATTGCTGAGGATATGGATGGCTGTTGTATCATAGGCCGACATCGCCGCCGGACTACCCAAGTCAGGGATGACGATATAGGCATAGCAGCCGTCCACCGGCATCGCGCCATGGTCGATCCAAAGGGAAAACACGTTGCCGCTGACAGCATCTTTTGCACCGCTGCGGTTGATCCGGTACCAGCTGCCTGATTGTTTGCCGGCGCGGATGTGGAGGGCGCCGGAATTCAGGCTGGATGCGACGGCCGCAGAACCGGGAGCTCCCGGGAAAAAGTATCCCACGCTATCCTGCCAGACCCCCGGCCAGCTGCCCGTTGCCGTCTCGTCTTTCAGTTTGTCGCTTCCGCCCCTGTTATTGATCATTCTGACCGTGCCGTTTTGCCAGCATTGATTGACCGTTGTCGTGATGTGTTCTGCGGCGGAGCTGGTAATGCCGGAGCCCAGACAAACCATTTCCTGGTCAAAGAAGAACCAGGATTTGTGCGCCCTTACGCTGTCGAAGTCCTGTATATAGGCGGCAGCGCCATACAGGCTATCACTGATACCGCCGGAAAAATCGGTGGTGCCGGGTATGCCCCATTCTTTGAGGATGGTGCAGCCGGTATCCTTATCGTATTCGCGGTTGGTGACTCCCGGTAGTTTGTCCCATTTCCATACTGGCGGGATATTGTAGTATTCATCCCCTCTGCGGCGAATATCGGTGGCGCCATCGGGCAGGAACCTGCCAAGCAGATTCTCGTTGTTGCCGCGCTCTGTCCTCAATGTCCGCGTAGAACTAAGCTGCACGCTGATAGAATAGTCGGGGCGGCTCTGCAGGGTATAATCGCTGATCCAGCACACGGTATTCAACGAGGCGGGTGGTGTCGGCATCATCGGGTCTGTCAGCATGGCTTTGTACTGGAGCGCTCCGGTTTCCAAACGCAGTCCATTGGTACGGCTGATCCCCCTACCCTTGGTGTTGAAATCGGCGTACCCCTTTCGGATAGACCGGAGATAGGTATAGCTGAAAAAGTCGGACAACAGTTTTAACTGTTCCTTCGGCATCGCATAGCGGGTGTCTTTGAAATACCAGGCGGCGTTATAGGAGTTGGCGATAAACACCGCTCCATAGCTGGCGATAGCCTGCTGCCGGCCATGCTGAAAATAACTGTTGTCTACCTGTAATCCCTGACCGTCTGGACGAAGCTGTACGGGCTCATAGAGATAATGAACCGCAGAATCCAGAAGCGTCTGATCGCTGGTCAGACAGGCCCGGTACAGATAATGCAGCGCCTCGTCGGAGGTGTTGGCAAAGTCGTTGGGCTTTAGTTTGCGGGTCATCCGAAGGATGGCCTGGCCTTCCATTGCTTTTGGCAAAGGAGACGGCGCCGTACGCATCAGGATAAGGATCTGTCCCAGCTGCTGCGGGTAAGAGATATCGTTGAACCACCAGTTACGATTGTGGGGATTCTTGTCCAGCCAGTATTGCAAAGCGCCGGTGATGGCAGCATAAACGGTCTGATCGCCATAATAGGCGCTTCCCTTCCGGCTAAAAGCCGCCGCCAGTAGCTTTATTCGTGCCAGGTGCTCAAATTCTGGATTGTCGTAACGAACATCGGGCCAGTCGCCGCGCGCCGTCAGCGTCTTGAGCGCCTTGCCCGCGGCGTTGTTCAGCTGTATATCAGATTCTGCGGACTGCAGGTCTTCTGCAATCCGGCCAAGCACAAGCGCAAAGACGGGGTCATCCGTGCTTACGCCGCCAGGATCGGCTTGCGGATACGGCGCTATTACCCGTGCCGCTCCGGGCGCATGCTTATCGGCCGCAGGCTTCGCCTGCACCACAGGACAAGCAAGCAGCATATGGCCGCAAACGAAAAATATAAAACGCATCATCTTGGATTGATCTTGATATAAAACTGCTGGATATTGGTCTTCTGTTCTTCCGCCGTATTGTTAAAGACAAGGAACACCGCTTTGTATGTTCCCGGTTTTGTATAGATATAATTATACCCGGCGGCCGTTGCATTGTTGGTAAACCCGTTAATATTGATCAACGGAATACTAAGGTCTGGCGCTACCCTGCCGACATACAGCGGTTTGCTGATGATCCAGCTGGTATTGTCGGGCGCTGTAGCTGCGCCTCCTACGACCTGCAGCTGAGTCGTGGAAGAGGTCCAGCCAGCCGTCGACGGCGAGATCTTATACTTCGTCCAGTAGTTGGCGTCTGCGGCCAGCGTGGACAACGCGTAATTGACATCCGGCAGCACATTATACACCGTAAAGTTGGTAATGGTCCAGGTACGCTGCGTTGTTCCGCCCGTACCGGTGTATTTGAAGGCCAGGAAAAGGGAATCGTTGACCCCGCTGACCAGGTCGGAAACATCGATCGTGCCGGATGGCGTCGCCGTTGTGCTGGCTGCCAGCGTTGCCCGGGAAGTGATATCCGTCCAGCTGGCGCTTGTCACGGATACGGAATCAAGCCCCGGCAACTTATCGGTCGCCAGCAGCTGAAGGGTATTGGTCTGGGTTCCGTACTGCTCTGCTGATGAAAAGGACAGATGAGTGGCGCCCAGCACCTGGCTGCGATTGCGGTAGTCATAGTTATGCGACGAATCGCCGGTATATACGGTTACGTTACCTGCTGTCCCGCTGAACACGAACCTGGTCGTGTCTCCCAATGTATACGTAAAGGTATCGGCGATCTTTTTCGATGGGTCAAGACTTACGGTCAGACTGGGCTTTGTGGTGCCCAGCTTGGTGCAGGCGGCAAGGAGAAGCAGCCCTGCTATAGCGGAAATGATTTTCATATCGTAAATTTTGAGCATTAAAGATTACCAGCCGGGGTTTTGTTGTAAGGCATGATCCAGACTCAGTTCGTAGCTGGGGATAGGCTGCAGCACATGTTTGGGAGCCACCGACTGATAGATCTGGGCCAGGAAAGCGCCCGGTGAGGTATTCGTGCCATTGGCGATCGCATAGCTGGCAAAGTTATTCATTGTGCTGACAAAGATGCCCCAGCGGATAAGATCGGGTTTGCGGACAAACTCAAAACAAAGCTCCCGCATCCGCTCGTCTTCTACAGCCTGCTGAAAGTCTGCCTGGCTAAGCCCTGGAGTCAGATCGGCATCGGTTGCAGACGTGATATCTGCAACAGCGGTTGCGCCGCTGCCCCCGCCGCCCGTAAGGGTCACCGTTGGAGCCGAAGTATAATAAGGGCCGGTGGTCGTCAGGGTCCCCCTGCTGGTAATAGTGATGCCCGTCACCTTTCCTCCCGAAACAACCGCGGTAGCCGCTGCACCAGAACCCCCGCCGCCAGAGATCGTAACGGCAGGCGCTGTCGTATACCCCGACCCGCCATTGGTAACCGTGATGGTCTTTACGACATTGCCATAAAGAATGCCATAGCCTCTTCGCCTGATCTGGTTGATCGCATTATAGGCCGCGGC
>JAATGQ010000182.1 GCA_015654595.1 Chitinophagales bacterium
AATGAGAGCAACCAGGATGTGTTCTTTGATAATCTGAATGTGCAGTATAAGAGAGGGCCGATATTGGAGGAGAATCATTATTATCCGTTCGGGTTGGCGATGGCGGGGGTTTCAGACAAAGCGCTGAAGACGGGGTATGCTGTTAATAAATATCGGTATAATGGGAAGGAGTTGCAGAATCAGGAGTTTAGTGATGGGAGTGGGTTGGAGGAGTATGATTATGGGGCGAGGATGATGGATCCGCAGATTGGGAGGTGGGGGGCGATTGATCCATTGGCTGAGATGTCTCGTAGATGGAGTCCATATAATTATACCTTTGATAGTCCGACTCGATTTATAGATCCGGATGGTATGGAAGTTACAGAAGGGGATGGTTCTACAACTTATACTGGGAAGGATGCAGTGAATGTAGTTAAAGAATTACAACATCAGTCACAAGTTGATGGTGATCCTGCGGAACAAAATGCAGCTGGAGCTGAAGATGGCGGTGGTAAAAGGCAGAATAAAGATCAAGAAAAAACTGGGAATAAGAAAGATGCGCAGTCAGATACGCAACAAGGATACAAGCCTGCTCCTAAAAATGGGTTGCCTGGATTCCCTGATGCTGGAAAGGGACAATATAATAAGAAAAGTAAAAGATGGAGATGGAAGTTGCCAGATGGGACAATCCTTGAATGGGATAAACAACATGGTGAAGTTGAAAAATATGATAAAACGGGAAATAACCATCTAGGCGCATATAATCCTGATACAGGAGAGCTAATAAAAGAAGGCGATCCTGCGAGATCAACCCCCAAAGTTGTTACAACGCCGCCTCCGGCTACTCCGAAACCAAGCTTTTGGCAAATAATGTTGTGGTCACTGAAGTTTGCAAGACCTATCGATCCTGGCGTTCAAGTTAATATCAGTCCTGGAGTTTTAGGTGCAGCTGCTGGAGGGGGATTTGTAGGTACTCTTGTTGAGTATGGAAGTTTTGGTGTGTTTGCTCTTTAACTAAAATTCGAAATTAAGATATGAAATCAAGACAATTGGTTAGGGTAGAAAGAGCAATTAATGTTTATGATAATGAAAGCGACGAACTTATTGAGGAAATAAGCGTCGACTCTATACCTTTTGACAAACTCAAAGATATTGTTCCGCCTAATGCAGATGACCCACTATTGTATGATGGATATGACTTAGATATAATTCAACTAGAAAAATTGAATACATTTCTTTCGGAAAAAATAAAACCAGATTTGAAGCGGAATACTTATATTCTCGTGTGTGGAGGAATTTATGAATGATAGGAAACCGACAGAACAGCAAAGCTCTGAATGACTAATGAGTAATAAAATAAATAAGTACCCTGATTCTTGGTTAATAGGCTGTGTTTTGCGGATAGTCATTGTAGAAGTGGTTTGATTAAGTTTAGAAGAATGCTAGAAATACTTTTTGAAGCCACGTTTCTTTTGGCAAAGAGCGGAGTGAAGAGAATTGGCATAGTGGTATCTCTGTCGATCCAGACAGACGGCGATCTGCTGGATCGTCTACTGTGCGGAGTCAGGCTTGCGCCTGACGCCGCGAAGATTCACGATTTACCAAAGAATGGACTTAAACTATATTCAACGATTGACAGGAAGCCTGTCGGCGTATACGTTTAAGCCGTTTGAAAATCGAGTAGCTCAAGTTTCTCTGGCAATGGTTTACTCGGAGAGTCAAAGTTGCGATAACACGAAGCTGCTTTTCACGAGATTTTGTCCTGGCGAGAGCGTATATGCCGATAGCTCTGAAACATCCCACCCGAAGGGGCACGCCATTACTTTTCCCTCATTAATGGACAACCGAGTATTTATGTGAAAGGCGGGGTGACGCAGGTTCCGGCGATTGCGGCGGGTGCTTCTAAGGCGGTGATGCAGGGAAATATTCCGGTTGTAAGTAAGAGTGGATATTTATATATTTACCTTAGCAATGAGAGCAACCAGGATGTGTTCTTTGATAATCTGAATGTGCAGTATAAGAGAGGGCCGATATTGGAGGAGAATCATTATTATCCGTTTGGGTTGACGATGGCGGGGGTGAGTGATAAGGCGCTGAAGACGCAATATGCTCAGAACAAATATCGGTATAACGGAAAGGAACTACAAAACCAGGAGTTCTCCGATGGAACGGGACTAGGGGAATATGATTTTGGGGCGAGGTTTTAGGACCCACAGTTGGGAATGTGGCATAACATCGATCCAAAAGCAGACCAGATGCGTCGGTTCTCTTCATACGCATATGCATTCGATAATCCTATTCGATTTATAGACGCTGACGGGAGAGCTCCGTAAGATGTGAAGCCCAAGGATGCGAAGGCGATGCAAGCCATCTTAAATACTGTACCCAAAGCAGACAGAGCTTTCGTTAAGCTCGGAGCTGATGGTAAAATTGATCGAAATTTAATGGACTCACACGGTAGCTCAAGCGGCAATTATAATTCTCTGAAAAGATTGGTAGATGACAAGAAAGTTGTTACCGTGTCAGTAACGGATCATTATGACTACAAGGATAAGAGTGGTAATGTAAAGAGCGATAACATGGGTCCTATAGAGCATGAGTTTGAACCGCGTCCAGGAAATACCGGGGAGTCAGGACTAGCAGGAAAGACGTTAACTCCAGACAACAGTCTTCCGAAACAATCTGTTGATGGGGATACTCACATCGTCATTAACAGTAACCTTAGTGAACAAGGTCAAGCTGAAACATTTGCTCACGAAGGATACGGCCATGCACTCTTGTTTGTAGAGGGCAAACCATATCTTCATGAAATGATTCACGTCGATAGCGGTTTTAAAGACACGAATCAAGCATTAAATAAAGCCATTAAAGATGCAACAATTGAGGCAGACAAAAACTTTAAGAGCCAATAAAGCATTGGTATTTTTCTCAATAGTGTGTTTATATTGTTGTCCCGTTTTTTCACAGGCACATGAAAATTCTGGGCACATTTATTCTTATTTGTATGTTGATACAATTCCAAAATTTAAAGGAGGTGCGGGTTATTTAAATTGCTTTATAAAGCAAAACCTTAAATGGCCGGATAATACAGAAGATGTTCAGGGTACGGTATTAGTATCTTTTGTTGTATTGTCTGACGGAAATATAGCCAATGTTAAAATCGAAAAGCCACTGTTCCCTGCATTTGATGCCGAAGCCATAAGATTCGTGAAAAGCATGCCCAAATGGGTGCCTGGCAAGGTCGGGAACAAAGTAGTAGATATCAAAATGTACTTTCCCGTTGACTTTAATGTGATAAATGAGTAAACAACGTTCTCTTTGGGAGCGTTCTGCTTTCAAAAAGAACGTTCTAATAATAAGCTACCCGATTATGGTCGAGTCATTGGGAGACAATCTGACATAAGAATTACTCATAGACCTCTCTTCGATGACCGATGGTGATGACGGTGACGATGAGTTTACCGTCTTGGATCTCATAAATAACCCGGTAATCACCGATGCGGATGCGGTAGGCGTCTCGGCCTTTGAGTTTTTTGCAACCGGCCGGGCGAGGATCTCGCTCCAGCTCCATCATTTTATCTTCAATGCGGTCGCAATGGCGTTGGGTAGCTTGTTCAGTTGCTTTTGCGCGGAAGGCAGGATCAGAACGGTATAGTCAGGCTTTTTGCCTTTTGCGTCGTTGTTGGATGGCATCGCGTAAGGGGATGGGTTTTTCTTTTTTGGCCTTGGCTTTATCGTAAGCGCGAATATCTTCCAGCTCATTTAGTTCTTCGAGCCATTGTTGATATTGCTTGATGGGAAGCACGGCGGATATTTTTTTTCCCTTCCCGTCTGTTATAAAAGTAGTAGAGAGCATAGCAGACAAATTTAAAAAATTAATGGGCATAGGCCCTTTTAGTTTTTGCATCCCGGATAACGGCATTAGCCAGGTACAGCAATTTATCCTTGATAGCAGGTTCCAGATCCTCGATATCATGCATGAGCTTCAGGGTTTGTTTATCGACTGCTGATTTTTGGGCGCCTCCGGCCAGATAGTCCAGGCTTACCTCTAAGGCGTCGGCAATTTTCTTAGCCACCTCAATGGAAGGCATTACCTCCCCTCGTTCATAGCGTCCAATCATCTCCCTGGATACCCCCACCTCCTGCGCGTAATGTGGGGGGGGGGGGTTGTTCTGTTTGCGAAGTTCCGTTATTTTATGACCAATATTCATACTAAAAGGCATTAAAGAGACCTATAATTCACAATATAAGGCAAAATTAGTGGATAAAATAGCACAAATGGCAAGTATAGTGTGTTGCTGATATGAGATAGAAATGTTACATTTGAGATATAAAAGTCTCATTATCCTCGATATCATGCATGAGCTTCAGGGTTTGTTTATCGACTGCTGATTTTTGGGCGTCTCCGGCCAGATAGTCC
>JAATGQ010000236.1 GCA_015654595.1 Chitinophagales bacterium
ACAGGAAGGTTATTCTTTTTGTGGGTGGATTCATGCACAAGCCTAATCTCGATGCTGTACTTTGGTTTGCAAGCGAGATATTGCCCATAGTCAGAGAAAGAAACCCGGATATACGCCTGATCATTGTCGGATCGAATGCGCCTGATAGCATAACCAATCTCCAATCTGCACATATCGATGTCAGGGGATTTGTCACTGACGGGGAATTGGATCAACTTTACAAAACTGTTCGTATTTCTATTGTACCGTTACGGTTTGGCGCCGGTGTGAAAGGCAAAACGGTGGAATCGCTGGTCAAAGCCCTGCCGGTCGTCTCCACTTCCTTTGGCATCGAAGGCATGGAAGCCATTGATCCCGTTGTGCGTCCTTTTGATTCCGCTGAGGAGTTTGGCATCGCCCTGTCAGCTTTATACGACGACATTCCCAGACTGGAGGAATTAAGCCGTGCAGCAGTGGAGTATTCAAAGGTGTACTTTACCAAAGACTCAGCAGCATTGTTCTTCAGACAATTATTTAATTTATAATATGGTCATGCAAATATGACCCCGAAGTTCCACGCAAAAAAGATCTAATACCAATTGTCCAACGTAATGCAAAACAAAAATAGCGATCCAGGGCACTACGAAGAGCTCATCGCAAGACAAATCGAACAATACAAAGAGATGGAGATAATGCATGATCTGCCGCCCATTCATCGCTACTTGTCAGCAAAATATACAAAAGACCGATTCACTTCAATCACCGGATGTACAGACGTGGTCAGCCTTTATGCTACCTACTTCCGGAAATCCCTGCAGGAATCGGACAGCAATTTTCTAATAAGTATCGGTTCAGGTGATTGTTCGATAGAAATCGAAATTGTAAAAAAACTACTGGAAACCGGTGATAAGTTTTTTTTTATCTGCCTGGAACTGTCCCCTATACTGATAGCAAAAGCCCGGCAAAGGATAGATGCAGAATCCCTTGGGGACGTGATCACCGTTACACAAATAGATCTCAACAAATGGCAGCCTAGAAATTCGTTTGCAGGTGTAATGGCGCACCATTCCCTGCATCATTTCCTGGAGCTTGAAGAGTTGTTCGGGTTGATAAAGAAAAACCTCGCCAGAAATGGCCGCTTCGTAACCTGCGATATTATCGGAAGGAATGGACATATGAGGTGGCCGGAAGCCCTGCTGCTTACGCGAAAGATCTGGGAAAGACTTCCCAGAAAGTACAAGTACAATCATCAATTCCGGGAATATGATGATTTTTACAACAATTTTGACTGCTCCACCGAGGGGTTCGAGGGCATCAGGGCCCAGGATATACTCCCGCTGCTTGTAACGCAATTCTCTTTTGAGGTTTTTTTCGGCTATGGCAATCTTATCGATCCGTTTATCGATAGAACCTTTGGCCCCAACTATGATCCTGCCATTCCCCGGGATGCTGCTTTTATAGAATATGTTCAGGACCTTAACGACAAATTGATCTCTGAAGGCATCCTGAAGCCTACAGCGATCATCGCAGTCATGGTCAATGAACCTGTTGCCACCCCTAAAATATATGCGAACTGGGCTCCTTCTTTTGCCATAAGAGACCCTAAATCCGATGCGCCGGTCTACAATGTTGACCCGCTGCTTCAATCCATGCCTCTACAGGCAGAAAAAGAAGATCATCCTTTTGCCGTCAGAAAAGTGCACCCGTATCCTCTGGGCCGAAAAGCAATCTTTAGCTCATCGCAAACCCTTCCCGAAAACTGCATCAGCGGCAATAACTATCTGACCTATGGCTGGGGATACTCCGAAGAAAGCTTTACCTGGAGCAATTGTGAAGACGCAGCCATTATCTTCCCGCTGGAAACCGCGGCCACCGGTCCCCTTTCATTAACCCTGGAATTCCTTCCTTACCAATCCCCACGCTATGAACATACAGTGATAAAGATAGCGGTCAACGGCACAGAAAATCATGTATTGGAATATGACAACGCGATCCCGGCAGGCTTTTCTTCCACCACGATACAGCTGCCGGAAGAATTGGTCGCTGGAAAAAAGGAAGTTGAAATCTCCTTCTTATTTCCAAACAGGAGACAACCGCAGTTCGAATCTGGCGACGACCTCCGATCGGTGGGAATAGCACTGGCGTCTGCCACTCTATTTCCCCGAAAAGCCCGGTGAACCAAAACTAATTTTCAGCATCCAACTAAAAGTATGTTCAAAAATCTTTTCGACAGACGAAAGCCCTCAGAACAGGACGGTAGCACCAGGGTTCAGGTTAATTCCGGACAGGAAGTTATACATTGTCCTTTCTGTAGCTCCGGCAACGCCACAGTTTTCAGCAACCGGGCAGACATTGTCACCTGCTCTTCCTGTGGTCTTATTTACCTACGAACACGGCCGGATACCCAGGAGATGTACAACTTTTACCAACAATACGCCGATGACTCCTCTTATATGCACCCCCCGGACAATATCGCCGGTGCAAAACAGTCAGGTCTGAGACGCAAGCATCTGGTGGACGAAATCATAAATGGATACCTGGGAACACAAAAAGGCGTGTGGCTGGACGTAGGATGTGGCTGGGGCGCTGTGCTGGACGAGGTTCGGGAAAGAGGTTATACGCCAAAAGGAGTTGAGCTGACACGGAAAAACCTGGATTTCGCCGTCATGCAGCTTCAGTTGCCCGTATCCAATTCCCAGTTGGATGATGCCAGGATCGACGCCGGTTCCTGCACCGTCATAAGTATGATACACGTGTTCGGACACCTGCCTTATCCTATGAAGACCCTCGAAAAAGTATACGCCAGCCTGGAAGAAAACGGGCTTTTCTGCGGCATTGTACCCAATATCGCCTCCTTCTGCTCCGAAGTTCAAAAAGACAATTGGCTATGGCTGGATCCCACACACCAAATTGTTCATTATTCTCCAGCTACCCTCAACAAAGTGCTGGTCGCTGCTGGATTTACTGTAGAGAAAATATACACCGATCCTGGTGACTATGATCGCCGGGAATTAATAAAATGTGTTTCTGATTCGATCCTGGATGCCACTCCTGCAAAAGTCGAGGAACAGATAGCTCACCTGACATTGACTGGTAAGGGCGAGGAGATTCGCTTCTTTGCCAGGAAGAGTAAGAATACGATTCCGGCAGTCGGAGAACAAGCCAAAGAACAAGCGGCTGCCCCGACACAGACGTCAGCCCCGACCCAGGCAGTTGTACCGATGCAGACAGTTGTACCGATGCAGACAGTTGTACCGGCACAGACGGTAGCACCGGCTATGGAGAAGCCCGCAAACCAGCAATGCCCATGCTGTCATTCCAAAAAAGTGACCTTGTTTAGAGTCGTCAGCGGATACAACTATTACCGTTGTTCTAAGTGTGAATGCCTGTTCATCGATACCCGGGACCTCGCCAGGATCGATGCCGGCTTTCAAACCGTTAAATACGAAGAAGGATACTGGAAAATGGAATTATCCAGCGCCAGGGAACGATCCTATGGCCCCGCGCTGGCCAGGATGGCAGAAGCAATTTACTACTGCAGAAGACCGGTCAAAAGATTTCTTGATATCGGAACAGGACCGGGATATTTTCTGGATGCAATCGGCAAGCTATTGCCGGATCATGCAGATGTTTTTTTCGGGATCGAACTGTTCCCACCCGATGTTGAATTCAGAACAACGGCAAAAAACTATATTATTGGCGACCTTGGTGATCTGACCGACAAGTACGACTGTGGCATTTGCGTAGAAGTAATAGAGCATTTAACCCCTGTCATGCTGGATGGTCTGCTGAAAAAGCTTGCCGCCGTATCCAACCCCGAGGCATTATATATTTTTAATACGGGTATGCCTGAGTTTGTTATCCATGAGGATATTGGATATCTGGACCACACGAAAAGGGGACATCTTGTCAGCTATTCGATAAATGCGATGAGTATCCTGGCTGGGAAGCATGGATTTACCGTGCATCGGATCCCCGGCAAGACATGGGCCTTTGTTTTAGAATACACGCCTAAAGGCAAAAAACCACCTGAGGATATTCGCGACCGGATATGGAAGGCATCAGAGCATAATTTGAATATTTTAACGGACAGCAATATGGGATCAGTATTGAAGATCCTTGGACTGGAAACCAGCAAGGCCTATTAATTAACAATACAATAAACAAAATAAAGCGGATAAGCAGGTGAATAGAAACATTTTAATAACCGGAGCAGCGGGTTTTATCGGCTCCCATTTAGCGGAGAGATTATTAGCTCTTGGTTATAATGTAACCGGAATCGACAACTTTGATGGGTTTTATGCCAAAGAAATAAAGGAAAAGAATCTCGATGTTCTATTGAGAAACAAAAATTTTCATTTTCTAAATATTGATATTTGTGACTTCCTGCAGTTGGAATCTGTTTTTTCACAAACTCAATTTGACGCCGTCATACATTTAGCTGCAAAAGCAGGAGTAAGACCTTCTATTGAATACCCTACGGATTATTATAAAGTAAATGTATCCGGCACTTTGAATATCCTGGAATGCATGAAAAACGAAAATTGCAGAAAACTGGTTTTTGCATCTTCCTCTTCGGTATATGGCAATAATGAAAAGACGCCCTTTTCAGAAACCGACAATGT
>JAATGQ010000147.1 GCA_015654595.1 Chitinophagales bacterium
AATTTCTTTGCCCCTTCTTCCTTGTCCAGATAGGGGGCGATGGCTTTTATCGTATAGGCTTGCCCATTCGTGCCGTCATAAAAGCCCAGGTAAACGACATCTTTTTCTTTAAGGATATACGACTGGCCAAATTCAAAGTCCGAAAGGGATAGCAAAAGGGTATCTTCTTTTGTTTTGAGGGGTTGATTGACAAGACTTCCATCTTCCTTTTGCAACTGTAGAATGAAGTAAGAACCAGCAATCTTTGGATATTTGATCCGATTGATCAAGTATCCATTCTTGTCCGTGATCAATAGTTTTGGATTGATAAACCGATCTGGCGTCAAGAGCCATTCCAGGTCATCAGACATCGGCTGATCAGGGACGGCATGAGAAGCCAAAACCTCTGCATTAATCGTTAAGTGCTTGAGATCCAACAATACAGACAGCAGTTCGCTACCTGCACCAACTGTCTGCCCAGGTTTTATCTTCACCCTGCCCGTCCAGGGTCCGATCACGATAAGAAAATCGTCTTTGGACTGAAAGACCACCTTGCTATTGGAATACAAATGATCACCCACCCGGATGGGCTGCCGATGCCCATCCAGGGCCGCTCCCTTTACAAAGGTTACAATGACAAAATCATCGCCTTTGCTTGTAAAAGCCGTCAACAGCAGGATGAATATCCCGATGATCAATTTTATCCTTTTAAGATCGAACTTCATTTGATCGATTTTGTCGTATAAAATGAATAACAGAAAAGTATAAGGAGAAGGCTAAGATGTTTACATGCAGCCCAAAGACAACTAAAGAAATCAAGTCAAGCAAAAGAACTAAGCCGAGATAGGAGACATATTTCTCCAGGAAGGATTTTGCTATAGGAGTGACAATACCCCATTTTGGGGTTGGTATTTCTGGCAGTCGCCCATAAAAGGCCAGGTAACTGATACCACTAAAACCGAGTATCCACAATATCACCCACCCAATCCTAATCAGATGGTGTCCATAAACCAGACTCCAATAGGTATTGAACAAGATCAGCCGGCCCGGCATTTTTCCTATTGGCGTCTCGTGCATATCCTGGTCGAAGTTGCCTATTACCAGATAGCGATTCCCTACGAATTTTTCAAAGCTCTTGGGATCTACTCCGATATTTAGCAGTTCGCCCAGGTTTAGCATGGTATACTTACCTTCCTCCTTTACCTGGTAAAGACGGATATAGTAACCGGGTATGATATAATTGAGCATCAAGTGCTGATTGCAAAAGGTGAATATACTTTTTCGGGTATACCGCCGCTGATTCAGCTGTTCGTCCATCACTACTGCCAGGTTTTTTAAAGAGTCGCTTTCTAATAACTGCAATTTGATCAAGGGGCCGCCGGTAGAATAGTAACGTACCAATCCTTTATTGGCTGTAAAGACGGGATCCTTTAGCCCTTCTTCGCCGGACAAATAGGGTATTACGATGTTCCTGTGCTTGTCGATCTCTAACTGCAGGGCAGAGTCAGTCGTGGTCTTTGCCTCAAAAAGCAGGTCACATAGGATAAACCGGGGCTGAGCCTTTGAGGAATCGATCAGTTGAAACAGTCGTAAGAGTTTTGTCCGGTCGGCAATAGGAATGTCGCCATAGTCGCCGGGGTCTTGTACCAAGGCGAGGTCTTTTGCCGTATTGATCAGTAATACGTCGGAGGGCGGAACCTCTACGGCGCCAGTCAGCAAATGGCGGAAGATCAAGACCTTCGAGGCAAAGCCTTCTTCGATATCAAAGCTATACCAGGAATTGATATAAATCCAGGCGAGACAAGAGACGAGCAGGCTATGTAAAAAACTATAAATCAGTCTCTTTTTCATATTTTCAGGCGCAAACAGTAAGCGATAGGCTTTTTCCGAAATTAGAAAAAGCCGGTTTCCTCCACAACCGTGAAAACACCCTTTTTTAGTCCCCTTTTGGAAGGAGCGACTGCGTCAACACCTCTAATTCTTTCCCAAAGATGTCACCGGCGCCTGGGTCCAGCTCCTTTTCGATCATTATCCGAATATAATTGACGATCCTTGTCCATGCGTGGCTTTGATTCGGGTCATCTATAATTGGCTTTGCCCGATAAGGCAAGGCCGAAAAGCGCTTTAGATTATAGGGTTCCGGTCGCTGCCATTCATAAATGGCTGAGGATAATAGTACGACTCGGACGGTTCCATGTTCAGGGCTTTTCGATGAGTTCCAGCTCAGCCAAAGGCCGGAGGAATCGCACAAAGGTCTTTACTTGTAGAAGGTCCTCAATCGATGCTACCGCTATGCACTATGTCGGAAGCCCTAAAACACAGGTAACCCAGCTCTCAATACTGGTTTTATAATATAATTGAAGGTCCTATCGAGGTCGATCACACGCCCAGTGGCAGGGTCAGTTTTCTTTCCAAAGCCAATAATTACGCAGCAGGTTTTTTCTGTCATGGTGGGTTGGCTGTTTAGAATACTTATTTACTACGTTTAGGCAAGGCATTTACCTGGTTAGAGTAGTTAAAATTTAACTTTTGTCGTAAATTAACTAATCCATTTACCTTAAATAGCTTGTCCGATAATTTTGACTTTATCGCAGAGATCTCAAAAGGAAATATCTATACCCTTTTGAACCCGCCAGAGAAAGAGGGCGGACTGGCTGTATTTTGGCTGATTCAACGACTGGAAGAAGGGTTATTCCCGAACAACAGCTTCAAGGAAAGCGATATCCACGAGGCGCTAAAAGTAACCACCCCAGGGTCAGACGCTGAAAACTCCAGGTCTCGCCACGCCTTCTACAACAAGATCGTCTCTGATCTTCGGGAATACTTCCTGCGTTATGACGAAGAAAAGCAGCTTTACACCTTCAAAGAACACGCGTTTCTGTTTTATCGCCACTCCTACGAGGCTTTAATAGCTAATTTCTCACCCACACAGATAGAAAGGATATGCTCCTCCCTACACGAAAAGCTCGCCCAGTGTCAGAGCCTGGACCACCTGTTTATCTGGTATAAGATGGAATTCAAGACTTTTAGCCCCCAGTTGAGACGACAAGTGGATTTTCTTGATCGTCAAATCGACCATTCGGTCACCTCCTTTAGGGAAAACAGGCGGCTCAACCTCCAGGAGGGAGATATCCTCGAGACGCTACGCCAGCTGGAAGATAAATTCGAGAGTATCCGGGCCCATAATAGGGAGTTACGCAGCGCCTATAGGGAGATGGAATCCATACGGCGCGTCCTGGAAGACAAGGCACAACACTATAATGATACGGAGCTGGACGACCTGGTGCACGAAGCGATCATCTTTTTTCAGGAGATTCGGAAAATCCTGACCATTATCGATAAAAGGCTGGATCGCATCCAACCAAGGATAAAACAGCTTTTCGCCAACTTAAATAAACCCCTGTTTAATACGCGTGTCGATCGATTTTTCAACCACCTGATCGATAATTCTACGGAAAACCCAGAAGGTGCAAAAAAAGAGATCGTCTTGCCGGGAAATATACCTGCCGCCCGTCTATGGTGGCTACCTCAATACTTTACGATCATCGAACGTAAGGCAAACCTCTTCCCTGTAAAATTACAGAAAAGAGAACTGATTCCGGAGTCCGCTGCAGCAATGCAGCAGGCATTCGCCCCTTTCCAACAAAGGCTAAAGCAACAGGACGAGATCAGTAAATGGTTGGAGATCATCCAGAAATCCTTAGATGCCAATGGAGAAGTCAGCCTTTCTGATTACTTTTTTGCTATCTACCAGGATAAGTTTGAACTGACCCTGGCGATCTCGGTGGTGTATCGGGCGATCACTGTATATGATCGGCAAGACAAATACATAGTGATCATCAATAAGGAAAATAATATATCGAACCCTGGATTTAATACGACTATATGGGAAACTTTGATCAAAAAGAAGGTGTGAGCGGCTATTCGTTTCTACAAGCTCCGGATGCCCAGGAAGCTGTTGCCCCGATAGACTATGCGTTTCGGAATGGGGAACATATTCAGTTGCATGGGAAACAGGAATTCATGTTCCGTTTTATCGAGTCTAATTATGAAAGCATAAAGACTTATTACCGGGATTTCTATGGCGCCTCGGTCGAATCCGATGGGGAATCGATAAACAAGTATTTCTATATAGAGATCTTACCCGAAAGCAGGGGCCAAATACCCTACTTCAACCGATATCCACTTCCAAACGAGTATGTCATTATCGGTTTCCTTCTTTATAAGATAGTCTTTATCGATGGTTTTATAGAGTTGGATTCGATTTCTGCCTTTCAACGGATTGTCCGGCAGGATTATGAAGAGTTGAAGCCGGGCCTCTATCGGATACTGGCAAGAGTAAAAAAGCCGACTCCCACTGAATTGGATGACGAAAAAGTAGATACAATCATAGAGAAGGCTTTGAAAGAATTCAACAAGATTGGCTGGGTCGATTTGGAGGATGATCGATTCGAGATACTGCCCTCTTTCCAAAGACTTGTCAAGCTTTATGGTGATTATATAAATGATCCCAAACTCTGGGATAAGGAGGATCCGCAATCATGAAAAATTATCCAAGGATCTATAGCCTCTCGACTGTAGGTTTGATCCATCATCGGGAATTCGATTATCTATTCAATGCCTTTCGGACTGATTTTATAGGAGAAAGCGGTTCCGGCAAGAGTATGATCGCCGATCTTATACAGCTGATCCTGGTGGGATCGGATGCCTTTGAGTCTTCGACAAAGTCAAACGAAGTCAGGGACCCGGCAGGGATGGTTCTCATTACCCAAAATCAAAGTAAAGGGATCGGCTATGCTTTTTTGAATATCGAGATCGGACCACAAAAGTATTTGCCGGTAGGTGTCTATATTGAATCAGGGGTCAGGAGTACACAGGCTTTTATCATCCAGGCCGGGTATAAATGGAACGAGATTGAATATCTAGGCAGCCCCCTGTCCTATAAGCAGTTGCTGATCAATGGTGAAATTGCAAACACGGACATGCTAAAGCAACACCTGGACAACCAGCATCTACATATTCAATTTTGGCAAAGGCTAAAGGAATTTCACCGGATCTTATACCGGGAAAGGATTGTCCCGCTGGACTTAGCCTCCAGCGATCGGCTATTAAAAGATTATGCCGGTATTCTCCAGTCTTTTTCAAGAGGGAAAACGCTGGATACACAGAAAAGCGATAGTCTAAAACAGTTCTTGTTTGGCGACGTAGAAGCCAAACGGATCATGGAGAATTTTAGAAAGGCCGAAAAAGATATGGGAAACGCCATAGATGAATACGGTAGAAATCTCCAGGAAATCGAAAGGGTTACTCAAAAGCAAAGAGAATTGCTTGAACTTCGGGACCTAAAACAAAAGATGGATGCGGCAAGAGAGGCGCTTCTGTTAAAGAATCTTCTTTATTCGTTCCAACAAAGAAGTGTTGTGGAGAAAGAAATCAAGGATATTGTGTTGCAATTCCTGAGTGCGTCCCAACATCAACGGGTTTTAATCGAAATATTGTCCCTGGAACAAACAAAAATCGCGCAACAACTACCTTCTTTATACGAAAAAAAGAAGGAAGCGGAGGAGACCTGGCGAGAAATAGCGGGTGATCATGACCAGTTTTTAAAGGTGAGTAAATTGCTTAGCCAATTAAATTGCACCCTCGACGAGCTGCAGATCAAATACAATCAATACAAGATAGATCAGGCTCAATATTATGCGTATACCACTTTTGCCGACGCGCTACGATCCAAAAATCTGCTGGAGCTATTTGATGCTCTTCCGACCAAAGAAAGTTTTAGCCAGCTAAAAGACCATATCTCTTCGGTCGTCACCGAACTGGAACAACGGCTTTTCCAAAAGACACGTCTACAGCAATATTCTAATATAGATGATCCACATTCCCTTACTTACTGGGCATTACAACAAAAAAGAAGGTTGAGCCATGAGCAGGAAAGCGCGATCGTCCATTTTCAGACCCTCCCCAGGACAAAACAGGAGGACCACAGTGACTACCTCCCCCATCCTTCGGACCTTATATTGTCTTTAAATTTTGCCGAAAAGGAGGAAAAGGGCTTTTGGATTATCCTCAACGGGATCCATTCTTTTATTGCCTATGTCAAAGACAGAATATTGGATACCGATGACGAAAGAGTGATTCGTTCCTATTTTGAAAATTATACGCATACGCTAAAAGAGGATATTACCAGTATAAAATGGCAGCTATCCCAGTATCAGTCGATCGTGAAAGTCATGGACGAGCAAACCAATCCAATTCTTGCAATCCAGGGCTATCGCCGAAAAGAGGAACTCCGATATTTTAAACCTTCGGAAACGCTTGAGTTTAGTCCCGAAAGGCTGAGTGAATACAGGAAGATCTATAATCGGCGAGATGCTATCCAGGAAGAATATCAACAAGCTAAAAACCGGAAAACCCTAATAGAGGAAGAAGGTAGAGAATTGGAAAGACAGGAAAGGGATTGTGCCAACGCTTTGACGAATCTCTCTACACCTGCCATTGCTCCAGCAGTGCAGGCCATCATCGACCAGGAACGACTTGCCTTATCCTTTCCTGATTTCTACCAGCAAGAAAAGGAAAATGTTTTCACCCAACTATCCAGGCAGGAAAACAAATCTAGTTATGCCCGTACCGAAAGCTTTTCGATCAATAAAGCATATCAAAATGGCAGCCTTTTGCCAAAGCTAAAGGTCGATCTGGGAACCTATGTGGAAGATCTGGAAAAGCATAAAAAACAGTTTTTACGTTTTTATAACGAGCTTCCTGAGTTACTGGTGTCGACTGAGTATATCGATGATCCCAGCAAAATAGAGGGGCCATCCTATATTAAGGCCGAAATGGCTTATAATACGCATTATCAGTCCATCATAAAACAGTTTATCCCTTCGGAAGATTATCAGTTAGGCATAGACAAGGATTTTGTTGCAATGGCAAAATCGCTTCTTCCCGAAGCCTTTCAAGGAACTGTGCTAAACGACTCTGACAACGATATAGTGGATACGGTCTCCTCTTATCTTATCCGGATCAATGAAAAGAATCGCCAATTAAATAATCGGAAAATACAAAAGATCCGGGATTTGCTTGACGAAGTAGACGAGATTACAACACAACAAGAAAACACGATTCGACGAATCGACAATTTCCTTCATAGGTCTGCACAAATAACCGGTGGTTATACGGCAAGGCTTCATAGAAAAGCCTCGCTTAACTTTCCAAAGCAATGGATCGTCCGGTTTAAAGATGAACTGGAGGACAATCATTCCGGTAGTTTGGGAAATCGTCTTGGTGAGAAGATATCCCTGGACGAGATGATGTTGGCCGCGTTTTACAACTGCGGCGGATCAATCTCTTCCAGAGCAACGATAGCAAAGCTGCTGGATCCTTCCAGCTATTATGACTTATCTTTTTCCATGGAATCAGAGAGCGGCCGTGTCAATAAAGGCAGTACGGGACAGACTTATGCAGCAATCTCCTTGCTTTGTATTGCCCGGCTATCCATTATGAGTAGCGACGAAAACAAGGCAATAGAGCCGGCGGTTAGAATTATGCCTATTGACGAGGCAGAAGGACTTGGCTCGAATTATGACATGTTATACGATATAGCCAAAAGGTACGACTACCAATTGTTGTCATTATCAATCGGTCCAGTGGGGAGGTTTAAGGATGGAGAACAATATTTATATATGTTGCACAAGAATATGGAGGTTGATGAACCCATTAATTACACCCCTGTAGCCATATTATCCGAAGCCGACAAAAACCCAGCCTCTACCACTGTATGAATCATCGAAAGCTAACCTGGCGACATTTAAAAGCGCTACACCAACTTTATAAAGATAAACGTTCCGATGCTAAGATATTGGACAATGGCTATATTGACAATGTCCTGATGAAGCAGCGAAGGCTGATCCGGTTCAAGGGCAACAATATAAATGTGCTGATCGCCAATCCGTCCTATGCCTTATTTTATGAAACCAATTTTCTGCAGGACTTTCAGACCTATGAAGCGTTCCTGGTGGCACAAAATCTGGAAACGGATGCCAGGAGAAGGTATACAGAAGAGGACATCCGGACTTTGATGTTTATAGCGGATCAAAAGAAAGAGTTGCTTTCTAAACTTTCTACGATCCGAACCTTCTCAAGCCAGCTGTTTACGGGGCAGGGTTCGAAGTACCTGGAAAACAGACAGGGGTTGAAGGAAGCCGTGCTACGTATCCTGGGAATTTCCGATTTTCCGGCCAGTGACCCAAAGGATTTCCAGTGGCGTTTCGTCGTAGACTGTCTCACCCCAAGCGTCATCGTACTCTGCGAAAATATAGCTCATTTAAAGAATGCCCCAAAGGCCCGCAGGAACAATATCGAGCTTTGGCATGTCGGGGGAAATAATATTTCGATCATCGATCATATCAGCCCGCAAAAACTTGCACTTCCTGCTTTTTATTCCTGCGACTGGGATTTTGACGGTCTTGCCATTTTTGGCCGGATAAAAGAAAAGCTAAAGCTTAGACAATGCGATATTGCCCTTTTGGAACCCTATACCCTGGCCACTGCACTACCGGTTAATTCTCCCTATCATAACAGTAAATGGAATCCGAATGCTCTGCTTTCCGGTTTGAAAACCGAGTACTTTTCGGTAACCAATAAAACGATCATACAGAAGCTAATTCAGGAAGACAAGTGGATCGAGGAGGAATCCCTGGATCTTGTTCAACTTTTAGAAAAACATCTCAACAATTAACGATGCGCCCCTCAAACCTACATTTTAATTCTTATGTCGATAGGTTGTCCGCCAAGACACAGTTCAAAGAAACGTCCAATTTCTTCCTAAGAGCCCTGCAGGCGATTCCCAGACTAATCTGGGACATCATAAAAGATGCGCTTATAGAGATCTTGTTTTTGGTTATACTGGTGCTGATGATCACAGAGATGTCTCAGGGAAGAGACCTCATCATTACCTTTTTTGAGCCAAAGGGTTTGTATGGCCTTACCCGTATGTTGCTCTCGACCCTTTCCATTGTGCTCTATTCTTCCTGTATGTGGGTTGTCCCTGCCTTTATTTTTGAGTGGAAGGATCGAAGAAATGCCAGTCAACCCGATGAGGAAAGTCTTTATGACCGTCATCTTTATTTTGCACACCGTATGCTGGCGATGATCCCATTCTGGGCTTTTGCCTATTGCGTGCAACCAAAGCATGACTATAGGACGTTTGGGATCTTTATTGGGTTGGCTATAGTCCAATTGTTGGCATTGACGGTTATCATTCTTTTTTTTGAAAAAAGGATAAAACTTTTTATTCTCCTGGCTGGTATTGTGGTTGCGATTTGCTGTACGCTTATCATCGTCAATCACAAAACCAGTTATTTATTGGTAAAGCAGGTCTATATGGTTGGGCTTTTTGCCTTGTCTATTGTCTTGTATCTCTTCTATGCTCTTCGAGATAATGAAATCACCACGGAGAATTTGGAGGTCAAGACCAAGGGATCAATTTTTAAGAAACATCTGTCAAATACCCGTATATATTTTGTTATAGCGGGCATAACACTGGTATCGCTTTTTGTTTGTATCTGTTATTTAGATCTTCGTGCGGTGGTTCCTGAATCCTTGATATTGTTGGTCTTTTCAGGATATGTTTTACTGATCGACCTTATTCATTATTTGGTTCAGTTTGGAAAACTGAGTAGGTTTATCTTTGGCTGTCTGGTCATCGCAATTGTGGTGCTTTTTATTTCAGGGCGCCTACCCAATACTCGTTATCTTGAGATTCGATATAAAAAAGATTCTGACCATCATTGTGGGAAGGATTTGGCTGGCATCGAGGAGTACTACAACAAGTGGAAGGACCGGATTATTCACCGTCAAGGGAATGCTCCTTATGACATCGTGCTTGTCGCGGGAGAAGGCGGAGGATCCAGGGCAGGATATTGGCTGGCGCAGGGTTTGATCGAAATGGACGTCACCACTCAAGGCAGGTTCCAGGATCATATTTTCAGCTTGTCCACGGTATCTGGTAGTTCTGTTGGACTTGGTACGATGATGAGCTACTGGACTTATTGTAAGGAGAACAACATTTCTGTGAATTCTTCCTGGCTTGATCTCCCGCGGCGGGTATTTCGGTATAATTATGTTGGGGGGAACCTGTCGGGGGTATTGGTTACGGATCTGATCAGTTCACTTGCTCCCTGGTGTGCTGATGGCAATCGGAATGATGAGCAGCAAAAAGAAGAGGCCCGTTGTATACAGCAGGGATTGATAGAGATAAGGCAGGGGCTGCCGGATGCCCAGGTTCGATTTTGGCATAAACCCGATACCCTTGACGATGACAAATTGATCCTGAGGCGGGATTTTATGCAATTCTATTACAACAATGATCGTTCTGGACAGTATAAAATAGATACCAGTCTGCCGCTCTGCTTTATTAATACAACCCGGAGTAGCGACGGCCGCAGGGGAATTTTCTCGCCTATCAGACTAGCGTCCAATGATTTCAAAGACGCACTGGACATAACCCGATTTATTTATACGGACTCATTTAGGGCCGATGGGATAAAACCGACTACCTATCCGGGTCGGCATCGGCAGATCGCTCTTGGGACGGCCTGTAATACCAGTGAGATCTTTCCGCTATTCAGTGCTCCTGCTCTGATAGATTCCCTTGGCTATTTCCTGGATGGAGGGTATAATGACAATTCCGGGCTAAAGACGACGCTTGAAGTAAGAGATAAATTAATCAGTTTGTTGCAGGCTGATAGTGCAATCATCTCTCCAAAAGACTATCGGATTACCGTGCTTTATTTTAAGAATAGCGTTTT
The DNA here is from genome assembly GCA_015654595.1 of Chitinophagales bacterium. Lineage (GTDB taxonomy): Bacteria > Bacteroidota > Bacteroidia > Chitinophagales > Chitinophagaceae > Puia. The sequence goes on from JAATGQ010000147.1 coordinate 10,788, forward strand.
TGAGAAAAAGTATTATCCCGGCAAGATAGATCGTTCTTCGCCTGGGCTTCAGCCTTTTATAGCGTTGACAAAAGAACCGTTTACGGGTGGTGCGTCTTATTTTGAAGAACAGGCAAGGATTACTCTGGATAGTAACTTTATCCGCTATCAATTAAATTATGGGAATTTACTCGACACGAATAATAGCCGGCTCGACCTCCCGGATTCGGTCATGCCGTTAAAGGTTCAGAAGGAAATTCTTGAAGATATTTATACGGTAAAGACGAACGTGAATACAAAGGATACCACTCTTAATTTCCCGCTTGCCCGGTGGTTGTCTTATTTTATCATCGAGAAGATGAAGGTATATAGTGCAAAAGAGTTTGCTTATGAAAGGGGGCTTCCTTCGCTGATAAACAGGATTCAAAAGGAATAGGGATTTTCCAGGGTATAACGCGTGGATTAATGTGAAATTCATATATTTATCTTTATGGAACGCCTCACCCATAGGAACTGCAAAATAAAGACGGGTTACTCGCTAGAGGAGATTCTCGAGCTATCGGGGATCTATGGCATCCATACGCAGGAGGAGTTGGAATCCTGTATTTACAGACAAATTGATTTTGATGGTTCCCGGGTCAGCATCGAATTTGAAACCAATCTACTTGAAGAGTTCCAGGTGAGAATCGATATCCATACCAAGATCATAAAAGATGAGAGTTTTAAGAGCACAGGTATTAAAAATGGGCTCAGCTTCCCATGGGTTTGCGCCCAGGTGGATGCTGCGTTGAAGCATGGTTTCCATAATATTTCGATCGATGCTTTCGGGGATTCTAAGAAATGGAAAAAGTATACTGGTTATATCGTGTGGGGAAAATATGGGTTTTTGATGTCTGACCCGCAGGATATAGAGGATTTCCAAAATACGATGAGGAAGCTCAAATCCGAGGGTATTATAGATACGGAATTCGAGACGCTTTATGATCTGCTCTGTTCTAAAGACGGCTGTGGTATCTGGCAGGAACACGGAAAAAACTGGCTTGGGGAATTTTCGCTAAAGGCGGATTCCGATAGCTTAAGAATACTTGACGAAGTAAAAAATCTAAAGAAGCGCACCTAGAAACCGGCTTGCTGTCTCAATATTGCCAGCTGTGCTTCCTGTTCCTCCCGTGCAAGGGAATGGTATTTTTCAAACCAGATTTTGTCGCTTTCGGATGAAAGCTCCAGCGGGCTTTCATATTTGCCGGCTATCAACTCACGCAAAAAGAAGATTTCGTGTCTTAACTCCCTTTTTGCCGCACGAGCCGCTTCTTTCTCTTCCAAAATAAATCTCCCCAACATTTCAACAAAAGACTGGTATACAGCCATTTGCTTTTTGTCAAGGAATATTTTACGCTTCCCGTCTTGTGTCGAGAACTGGACCGAAGAGTAATTCTTTCCCACTACGTCCAAGGCTTTATAAAACCTTGCCAGCTTTTCTTTTGTTGGAGCAATGACATTTTCCAGCGTAATACTCATCGTATTCACTAAGGATTGATCCTGGGCAGCATATGAAATAAATACCTGTGGCTCAACCGATTTAACGATTTGCCCTTGGAGACTAGCGGTATTATTTCTGGATGATTTTGCCATACAACTTCCATACAACCTTTTAACTACTTAACTAAAACTTTAGCTACTTAACTACTACAAAATACTATTTTTTTAGACAAATCCCTAGTTAATTAACGGATTTTGACGTCAATTGGTTTACAGTTAGAGAACAAAGTCTTTCGTCCCTTCGGACAACTCCTGTTTAATAGTCTGTGACGGCAGTTTTATTTCCAGTGTAGCAGTCGATCCTGGCGGAATAGTCACCGTAAAATGGACTTTCTTTCCCTCGCGCTTCCAGGCTGACTTTATCCATCCATAGGGGCTTTCGTGGGTGGCGCTGAAGTGATCCAGTCCTTCGACAACATTGGGTTTCAAGATAATATGCTTGAAGCCGGGCGCTGCGGGGTCGGGAAAGATACCGCCCAGGCCTTTGTAGAACCAGGCGCCGATCTCGCCAAACATGATATGGTTGCGGGAAATATCGCTTGCTGCGTCGATGGGCCAGTTCTCGTAGAGCGTGGTAGCGCCGTTGATGATCCACCAGCCCCAGGAGGGTAGTTTCCGGCTAGAAGCTAGCTTGTAAGCTAGGTCTGCATATCCGTTTTCACTAAGAGCATTGAGGATGGCTTTTGTCCCGAGAAGGCCAACATCTAGTTTTGTGCCGTCTGCAATGACTCTTTGGGCAAGGACTGCGGCGATCTTTCCTTTTAGGTTTTCTGGCGCGAGGCCCCAGAAGAGGGGTACGCTCTGCTCCGTTTGGATACCGGTATTGTAGATACCGGTTCCTTCGTTGAGGTATTTCTTATTGAAAGCTGTCTTTATGTTTTCCGCTAGTTGGCTGTAGGTTTTATAATCTTCTTGTTTGTTAAACAGTTTGGCCGCCTTTGCCAGGATGTTGACATCGGCATAGTAGTAGGCGGTGGAAGTCAACTCGACGGATGCCTTCGATTTTACGGGCACCCAGTCGCCAAGGCCCCAGCTGCATAGGCCTTCGGGATATAATTGATGGATATGATCGACGTAGCGTTTGATATTCTCGTAGGAATCTTTGAGGATCTTGGAGTCACCGTAGAACAAATAGACCTGCCAGGGGATGACGGCGATGGCGCTTGTCCAGTCGGGGCCGTTGCCCCATTCGTAGCCCCAGCCATCGGTGGGTACGATAGAAGGCAGGACGCCATTGGGTTGTTGTTCGTCGCGGAGGTCAGCGAGCCATTTTTCATAGACGGTGATGGCGTCGAAGTTGTAGAGACCGGTCTCGACGGCTATCTGGGCGTCACCCGTCCAGCCGTTCTTTTCCCGTTGGGGGCAGTCTGTCGGATAACCAAATAAGTTGGATAAGTAAGAGTTGTTGGTTGCCCACCAGATCTTGTTGACAACCCTGTCCGATGTCTCGATAGTTCCGACGGGTTTTACATCGCTATGCATGAAGAAGCCAACCAGGCTATTTTTGTCCAGCTGGATGGGTTGGCTGCTGGTGACTTCGATGTATTGAAATCCCTTGTAACCAAAGCGGGCCATGAAGCTTTCGGGTTCTCCGCCTTTCAGGGTATAGATATCCACCTGGAAGGGATCGGTGTCATCGGTTGGCCGGTAGTGGACGTCGATGTTGGACTGGTCGACGTGACCGTTGGCATAGAGACGCTCGCCGTGCTTTAACTTTACGATTGTTCCTTTAGGGCCTTGAAGTTGGATCTGACTGACGCCGGCAATATTTCGCCCCAGGTCAAAAACGTAGTCTGTATCGGAAAACTTTTGTACGGCTATTGCGGGGATGCGTTCTTCGTGTTTGATCGGAACCATGGCTTCGGCAACGATGTTCTGGGAAGGTGTTGGGGTGTATTCAACGCCTTTCCAGGCGCTGTCGTTGTAGTTGGTGGTGTTCCAGCCGGGGAGCTCTTTCCGGGCATCGTAGTGTTCGGCGGTGTAGATACTATTGAAGACGATGGGGCTCAGTGCGGTCTTCCAGTCTTCGTTGCTGCTGATGGTTTCCGTGTGGCCGTCGTCATAGGTGATCCGGAGATCCATACAGAAGGAGGGACGGGCGCGCCAGGGTGCTTTGTCGAAGTACCAGACGGCTGTGGATTGAAGGTTATACCAGCCATTGCCGAGGAGGACACCGAGGGCGTTGGGGCCATTGTTGATCAGATTGGTGACGTCGTAGGTGACGTAGAGATTTCTTCTATCGAAGCGGGTGTACATCGGGTCGAGGACGTGGTCGCCGACCTTTTTACCGTTGATGTACAGCTCATACAAACCGGCGGCGGCGATATAGGCACGGGCGGATCTTATGTGCGTGCCGCTGGTTTGTGCCCCACTGGTTTGCGCGCCATTGATTTGCGTCCCGGTAGAGAAAGTTTTCCGAAAGTAGGCGGCAGGTTTTCTTTTTATATCCCGGGTGTCGGTGATCCAGGCGCCTTTCCAGTTGGATTGGGTCATCATGCCCGTTTCGAAGGTGGCGACCCTTGATTTCGAAAGTTGGCCTTTTGTATTCCAGCTATTGATCAGCCAGAAATATTTAGTAAAAGGTTTTAGCGACTGGCCAGAATAAATGGCGAGCTGCTGTCCTCCGGTCTGACGTGCTGACGACCAGGCATTGCCTTGTCCGTGGGCGACGGAGACAGAGTCGGTTCCTACGATGATCTGCCAGGAGGACTGGGGTGAGCTGGTTTGCCAGCTGAGACGAGGGTTGGCGGCGTCGATGCCCAGGGGATTGGTGAGGTGTTCGCAGGAGAGATCGTGAACCTGGGCGGAAGCTGAAAATAACGCCACGGTTGCCAGCAGGCCGAAGAGAATATTTTTGATCATATCTATACCGGAATAAGAAGCAATATTAGGGCAATTGTGACAAAATCCACCGCTTACCAGAACAGGTATTTTTTTATCTTGGGCTCCCGACAGCCTATAGTAATAAGAATGGCGCCGAGACTTATGAGTTTGACGGTTATTGCCTGACCCGCGATATTTAAACGGAACGGTTGTCAGAAAGAACTTCTGCTTCTATGATGATACCAGGGAGGCTTGGGTTTTCGGAGGCAGCGCTTATACTCCGTCGGATGAGACAAAGAAGAAGCCGAAGCGTCAATAGTCTATGTAGCGCCTTTAGATTTTCCCTTAATAATGATTTCAGTTTCTCAACCTTAAATTTATGCAATAATCAGGAAAGACAGTTCTTCCGCAGGATAAGACTGTCTTATTATTTGCTTATGTTGCTGTATAATTTCTTTTGAAATAAAGTGTTACCGACTCATCCGTAAGCCACCGGCTCCATATCCAGAATCTGGTGGAGATGATGCAGTAAATGATGGCAATAATCCGCCGCGCACCATTTCAGGGTAACGGGCTCCCCGCCCATCGTGCATTTTCTGGCGGCGTTTTCCTCGGACATGTGTATGAGGATATGTACGATATGCTGATTCAGCTGGAGCCAAAAGGATATCAACTGGTCAAGGGGGTATTCCTGGTAATTGGTGAGTTTCACCCAGTAATCCTGATTGTAGACAATTCCGGGGTTGTCTTCGTACTGGGCGACGACAAAACGCCTGCTGTTGTTGAGGGCGGAGTCGACGAGGTGTCCTAAAATCTCCTTTTTACTCCACTTTTCGGGCAGGGGTTTCTCTGTATAGACCGCGGCCGGCAGGCTTTGGAGACGGCTGATGTAATTCTTCATTATGGTTTCGAGGTTTTGGGCTATGGCTAACATGGCACTAATTTACAATTTTTGATGGTATAGAGTTTGTGGGTTTGATTGCAAATGTTGTGCTATGGAGTATGACTTAAGCCGTCACGAGGCCGCTCAGGCCTCTTCTTATGCGTCTGCGCTTACGGAGATACGATCCGGCAGGAAACGCAGCCATTGGATCTGGTATATTTTTCCGCAATTGAAAGGATTGGGGTTTAGTCACAATGCGACTTTTTATGGGCTGGATGGGCTTCAGGAGGCCACCGATTATCTGGCGCACCCTGTGCTTGGGCCTCGGTTAGTTGCTATTTCCCAGGCGCTGCTGGATCTGCCTGGGAATAATCCGACGACTGTTATGGGAAGCCGGGATGATTTAAAATTGTTTTCTTCGATGACTTTGTTTGCGCTTGTGCCGGGGGCTGATCCGGTTTTTCAGAAAGTTTTAGATAAGTTTTTTCAGGGCAGGAGAGATGAGAGGACGGTGGAGATGATTGCTCGTTGACAACTTCCAGTGATTCGTGAAACGCCGTTCGAGGAACGGAAAGCATTTTTATTTTTTGTGTGTTTGTGAATTTTCTACTTTTATAATCCTGGCAATTTAATTCAACGATGTAATCAAAACGACAATTTATATTTTATGGACACATTTGAATTTATGAAAATGGAAGGATATGAAGAAGGATTGGCGATGGGAAAAGCAAAAGCTGCAGCCAATGTGGTTAAGAACCTATTAAAGGAAACAGATCTTACTATCAGTATAATAGCTGCTATAGCTGATGTATCCGTAACATTTGTAAATAAAATACAAAAACAAATGAATTCAAGAAAAGAAAATAGTTAGCCGACCTCTTTTAACTTATGCTCATCCTATCTTTCCCTCTCTCTTAATTGTTTCCCTGTAAATAAGCAAAAAAACTAAAAGCGAATGTGATAAAAATCATTTTCGCCTTTTTGTTATTGGGATATCTTCGCATACCCACCCCATACCGTAGCCATTGTAAAACCATAAACTTTATCCCATTATGAAGAAAACAATTCTACTGCTTTCCCGTTTCGGGGTGATCACTCCATTCGCGGAAGAATATTTACTGGAACATCTACGCGAGCAGCATTTTGCAAAAGACGAGATGATCCTTTTTGCCGGTAATGAAGCGAGAAGGATCTATTTTATCGACTATGGGCTGATCAGGCATTTCGTAGACACGGCAAAAGGTGAATCAACCACCTGGCTGCTCGTAGAAAACGCCATAGTCGTGGGTTTTAAGAGTTTCTTCGAACAAGAGAAATCGCTGGAAAACATCCAGGCACTGCTGCCCACACTGACCTACAGTCTGACCCGGTCGGAGTTGGAATACCTCGTAGAAAACGACATAGAATTCCACAAGATTAACGAGAAGATACAGAAATTCTACCGATCCCTCGAGAGCTAGTACACCTACATCATGAAACAACCCGAAGAACAGCGGTACGACTGGCTGCTGAAAAAGCACAGCCATCTTTTGACTATAACGCCAAATGGTATCCTGGCCAGTTTTCTCAATATGCGCAAGGAAAAGTTTTATAAAATAAGGAGGGCAAGATCGGGTAAACGTCCACGCACGTAATACAACTTTTTTCTGATTTAGAAAATAGCGGAATGGTACAATTCTTCTTTTGAGAGATTTTCATTTTTGCTCTGGTCTTTTATTTGATCACAGAGAAAACTGAAAGTCCATGTTATCCTCTTATTCCTGGCACGGGTTCCTCCGTGCCCTCTTCCTCCTTGCCATCGTCTGGTATGCAGGCGTAGCCTGCTTCCTCTATCGTAAGGCTATCAAGGAGCATTTGCGCCGGTGGCTAAAACAAAAGCCGCCGGCGACAAAAGGCTTTTGGCCGCTGGCGCTGGGGGTGCTGGCTTGCGCGCTCTCGATCCATGATAACACTTATGCGCAAACGGCGGATGCCAATGCCGGCCTGTCCCAGGCAAACTCTTACATACGGGGACTGTTCGACCCCGTCTCCCAGATCATGTATGCCGTTGGCGCCATCATGGCGCTGGTAGGCGCTATCCGGGTCCACTACCACTGGAGTCACCACTCTGGCCAGGAAGATATGACCAAAAGTGTGGGTCTCTGGTTTGGCGGGTGCATCTTCCTCGTGCTGGCCGCTACGGTCGCCCGATCCTTCTTCGGTATTTAAAACGATCTTAAAACTTTTCCTATGTCCTCCAGATCTTTTCCGATCCATCGGGCCATCAACCGCCCGCTGTCTTTCAAGGGGTTTAAAGGCCCCTATATCCTGCTGGCCGCTATTGCGCTCGTCGGCGACCTCTTCTTCTTTGTACTGCTGTATTGCTGCGGTGTATCACCCACGATCTGTCTGCTGGCCGCTGGCAGCCTTGGCGGAGGACTGCTGACGCTCTTTCGATGGTGCAGCAAGGTTTATGGCGTTCATGGACTCGAGCAGAGAAGGGTTAGACGGGCAATCCCCCGGTGCTGGATCATCAGAAGCAAAAAAACGATCATCAATAAAAAACAAAAACAATGAAAGCACTATTCGATTTCCCCATTTTTGAAGTGACAGACGACGGCATACTCGCGGCCAACAGCGATTTCAGCATCGGCTTCGAAGTCACGCTGCACCCTACAGGAAGCCGCAGCGCCGAAGAGTATGACGCCGCCCGGGAAGCGCACGAGAAAGCGCTTAACGGCCTGCCACCCGGCACTATCGTGCAATGGATGGATTGGTATACCTATGCCCGATGTGAAACCTCAAAATGGCGATCTGCACCGGGAAAAGAGCCGGAAGATGATTTCCTGAAAGATTCCGCGCAAAAGCATTTCGTGGGCCGGCCCTATCTGCGGCACCGCTGCTTTGTGTTTATCACGAGACATATGGCCGTTACGCCTGCAACGATCGAGAAGCACAAGGATATCTGTTATAAATGGCAGTTTACTGTGCAATGCGAAGGTGCTGTCATCGAGGCCATCCTTTTGCGAAAAAATGACTTGGAAGAATTGCTCCAACAATATTGCTTTCACAATTTTGCCGACGAGAACGTCATCTGCGATGTGGAACTCGGCGACCGGATCAAGATCGGCGACAAACCCTGCGTCCTCTACAGCCTCTCGGATGCCGATTACCTTCCCGCCAACTGTAGCGCCAGCGTCCCCTATGAGCCCTATAGCACGGAGGTGACGGAGTACCCCATCGGCTTTACCAGTCCCATCGGGCCGCTGCTGGATGTGGAACATATTTGTACGCAGCTGATCCTGATCACGGATAAGGAAACCAGGAAGGCGCAGTTCGAAAGACAACGAAAAAGAGCCCGCAGCTTGTCGGTGGACGAATCCAATGCGGAGACGGCAATGGCTATTTCTGCTTATCTGAAAGAAGCGGCCCAGCCTTGGTGGACGATGGTCCGGCTTTATTCCAGCGTACTCGCCTGGGCGGCCCCCTCCGGTTCTATCGACGAGCTAAAGAAGAAGGTCAGCACAGCCATCGGCCGGCTGGGCGCCAGACCGCACCTGGAGACCATAGCCACCCCACAGTATTGGCTGGCGGGAATCCCAGGGAATGGCGGGAATCTTCCAAAGGAGGGCTGGCTGGATACTTTTACGGCCCAGGCCAGCTGCTTTTTGACAGCGGAGACAAACCAGGAGGAGGAATACTATGAAAATGGGTTTCCCCTGGGGCAACGATTCACGGGTATCCCGCAAAACCTCGACCTTTCGCATGAACCACTCGAAGATGGCTGGATCGACAATCGCAACAAGATCGTTATCGGTGGATCGGGCAGCGGGAAGTCTTTCTTCCTGAACAATTTTGTCCATTGGAACCTCAGCAATCATTCCCATGTGATGATCGTCGACATCGGCGGCAGCTATAGACGTCTCTGCCAGCTGATGAACGGCCATTACGTAACCTACGACGAAAAGTCACCCCTGAGTTTTAACCCTTTTCAATTGGAAAGGAAGGAGTACCCGGATATCGAAAAGGTCGAAAGCCTCAAAGTATTGCTGTCCACGCTTTGGAAAAAGGACAAGGATAATCTGACACAGGCGGAATACCTGACTCTTTCCCGCGCCATCCGACGGTTTTACCAGTTCATCGCACTAAATGAAGGCCCCGCCCCCAGCCTCAACGCCTTTTATGACTTCGTCGACAAGCATTTCCGAAAGAGCCTTATCGAGGAACACGGCGTCCAGCATTTTGACCTCGACGGTTTTTTGTATGTTTTAAAGCCTTTTTATACCGGCGGCGAGTACGACTACCTGCTAAACGCAGCCGATCAACCGGCCTTCCTCGATCATCCCTTCCTGGTCTTTGAATTGGACAACATCGCCGACCATCCCATCCTGTACCCTGTGGTAACGATCATCATCATGCAGACCTATATCTCCAAGCTTCGGCATCTGCATGATCACCACAAGATCCTGCTGATCGAAGAAGCCTGGAAGCCCCTCATGCGCGAGTCCACCAGCGCGTATATCAAATGGCTTTTCAAGACGGCCCGGAAGTTTTACGGGGAAATCATCGTCTCCACCCAGGAACTGGAAGACCTGGCCAGCAATCCCATTGTCAAAAACACCATTATCAACAATACTGACTGTAAGATCCTGACGGACTGCAGGAAGTTCACAAACCGATTTTATGACCTCGAGAAGCTTCTCTCCCTCTCCGAAAAGGAAAAGATCCAGGCCCTCTCGCTTAATAAGGCCAACGATCCGAACCATAAGTACAAGGAAGTCTTTATCGGCTTCGCAAAAGGCCCGTCCAATGTATACCGTAACGAAGTCTCGCTCGAAGAGTACCTGGTATACACCACCGAAGCCAAAGAAAGGAATCTAGTAGACCATTATGTGGGACAAAAAGGCGGTGTCCGTGAAGGTGTGGCCGCCCTGGCGGCGGATATAAGGGCGGGGGTCGTCCAGCTCCTGCTTACCGCTGCCTTTGTTATTGGTTTTGTCCTTAGCCCCAGTCAGAAAGCCTCCGCCCAGGTGGCGGAGCTGGTGGAAGCAGTCACGAAAAAAGCGCTCGTAGCCGCCGATATGAAGGTTCAAAGAGATCAGACGGCTACTATCGCCTTGCAAACGACGCAGAAGGAAGCGGAAACGGACATGCAAAGCGGCTTACTCGACGATATCGCCTCCTGGGTTGATCAAACCCAGGAGCTGTTCGAAACCTATTATCAAGCCCTCTGGCAGGTCAAGACCTCCATCAGCAACCTCGGCAAAGTGCAGGGCCTGGTCCAACGCCAGGCACAGCTGGTCATAGAATGCCAGCGGGACTGGTCGACCATCCAGCAAGACCCGCACTTTAGTATCGGCGAGCTGTCGCATATCGGCCAGGTCTACCAGGCTATCCTAAACGAAAGCAGCCGGAATATCCAGCAGCTGACATTGGTCATCCAGTCCTTTTTTACCCAGATGGACGACGGCAGCCGGCTACAGCTGATAGACGAGACGGGCAGCCGGATCGAATCCAACTATGGGCTGCTGCGGAAATGGACCGGGGAGAATGCGTTGCTAAGCGCAAACCGGGCCCGGTCACAAGCCGATCTCCAATCCATTCAAATCTTATACGGTATACAATGAAACAGATCCTGCTGGCACAGCTGATCGCCCTTCGGCTGTTCCATTATAGCAATAATGCGGGCTATGACCAGGCAGAGGCCCGGCTTACTGCCATCAGCGCCGGTCAGAGTGCCGAATATCAACTCCATAAAACTTATTACGAAAACCTTTATAAAATCAATCCCAATGTTCAAACCCTATCTTCTCTTAGGCCTGCTGACAGCCGGCACTACCCTAACTCCCTCGCATGCACAGTCGATCGCCGACCTGGTCGAACAGTTGACGCTGGACAAGGAAAAGCTCAGCTCGCTGAAAGCAACCCTGCAGGATATGGTCAAGGGTTACGAAAGTCTGAAACGCGGGTATGTGCAGATCAGGGATCTCGCCGAGTACAATTTTATGCTGCACAAAAGTTATCTCGACGGGCTGTCGCAGGTGTCGCCCAATGTCCAAAGCGATCCGCGCATCAATACCATCTTCGATACGGAACGCCAGTTCTTGCAGCAATACAAGGCGGGTATCGGCACCCTGGGCAACGGGAGTCTGTTCACGCCACCCGAGCTGCTTTATATCAACAATATCTACTCCACCCTGCTGCAGCGGTCTACCCAGTCGATCGAGGAATTGAACATGGTCGTCACGGATAATCAGCTGCAGATGACGGATGCGCAGCGGCTTCAGGCCATCGACCGGATCGATATCGATGCCAAATCCCAGCTGGCGGCGGTACAGCAGCTGAACGGCATCGTCGCGGTACAGATCGCGCAGCGGCAAGGCGCGACGAGGGATATCAACACTTTAAAAACACTGTATGGTTTACCTGATTGACATAACGGCCGACATCGGTGGATTACAGGGGGTACTGAACGAGGTATACAACCAGATGATGGCCAGTTGTTCGATGTTGACGAGCGTCAGTATGGGATTAGCGGCGTTTGGCGCGATGCTGGGAATCTATAAAAAGGCTTTTGACAGGGTATCTTATGCCAAATGGCCTGACATCGAGATACTCTACCGGCCATGTGCGATCGCGATAGCCATCGCCTACTACCCGTATCTGATCGCGCTGATCAACGGGGTGATGCAGCCCCTGGTGGTGGGTACCCAGGTGATAGCGGGGACCTCAAATCAGGCGGTAGCTACCCTGATACAGCAAAAGCAGGATGCGCTGAAGAATTCTACGGACTACCAGATGTACACCGGCCCGACGGGCAGCGGCAGCCTTGACAAATGGAAGCAGTTGTCGGGCGAGGCAGATAGCGGGTTTATGTCGGGGCTATCAAACAGAATGAAGTTCGAGATGGCCAAGACCTCTTATGATATGCGGAACTCGATAAAGGTCTGGTTGTCGGAGATCCTGCAGATCCTCTTTGAGTCGGCAGCGCTTTGCATCAACACCATCCGGACCTTTTACCTGGTGATACTCGCGATACTGGGCCCGCTGTCCTTGGCTTATTCGACTTTCCCGGGGCTGGAAGACAGCCTTATCCACTGGTTCTCGCGCTATCTGAATGTATTCCTATGGCTGCCGGTGGCCAATATTTTCGGGGCGCTGATCGGACAGATACAACAGGAAATGATCAAGCTGGATATCTCGCAGCTGAATACGACGGGGCAGACGACCTTCCAGCCGACGGATGCGGCATACCTGGTTTTCCTGGTGATGGCGATCGCGGGCTATTTCACGGTGCCGACGATCACAGGATATATCGTCAAAGGAGGCGGAACGGGCGTACATCTTTGGTTCACAAAATTCTTAAAGTCATGAATTTCTTTCCCAGGTTAAAGAATATGGAGACCGCCACAAAGCATCTCAAGCTTTACACCACGGTGGTCGTGGGCGGCTGTTTCCTGCTGAGCGGGATCGTCACCTGTATCTCTTACCGGAGTATACAGCAATCGCAGAACCGGATCTATATCCTGGCTGCAGGGAAAGCGATGGAGGCGATGGCAAGCGACCGCAGGGAAAACCTGCCGGTGGAGGCCAGGGATCATATCTGGAACTTCCATCGCTATTTCTTTAGTCTGTCGCCGGATGAAAAAGCGATCAACAACAATCTGGCTCATGCTTTTTACCTGGCGGACAACTCGGCCAGGAAGATCTATCAACGTTTCAACGAGGCGCATTACTATACCAATGTGGTTGCCGGAAATATGAGCCAGGAGGTCACAATGGACAGCATTGTGCTGGATATGCAAAGCATGCCCTATTTCTTCCGGTTTTATGGGCAGGAAAAGATCATCCGGCCCACAACCGCCGTCACACGGAGGCTTTGGACGGAGGGGCAGCTGCGGCTAATCGAACGCAGTGATAATAATCCGCATGGTTTTCTGATCGAAAAATGGGTGATCCTTGACAACCGGGATCTGAAAGCCGAAGCCAGATGATCCTTCTAAAACAACTATTATGAAAGTCACAAAACAGGAATTGCTGATCATACCGGGGTTGTTCTTCTTATGCTCCATTTTCGTGTTCTGGTGTATGAAGGGCGGGAGCAAGGCGCCGGATATGCAAAAGGATTCGATACCGGGTGTCAATCCCAATCTACCGGATGCAAAGCCCGACGGCCAAAAAACCTTCGTCAACAAGACGACCAGTTATGAACAGGCGGAGGCGGATTCGATGAAAAGAAGGCAACAGCGGGAGGCCGACGTCATCCGATACCTTGATACGGGCCGACGAGATACAGTCTTACCCGGGCCGAATCTGGCTTCTACCGCCAACCAGCTGCTACAGCAATTGGACCGAATGCAACAGGCGATCCATCAGCCACAGCCTGCCGCAGCGCCTTACCGGCCGTCGATGCGACAGTTATCTTATAACCCGCCGCCGATGCCGCGGCAGGTAGATACACCGGAGCCCGATCCGCAGATCGAAAAGCTGAACGCGATGCTGGATAAAGTGATCCGGATCCAGCATCCTGCAGAGGCAAAGGCTGCCGCAGACAAGACGCCGGCGGATGAGGTCATCCCGGTGGATTCTTCGGGCAATGCGCTGTCGGCGGTGGTGATCGAGGGGCAGACCTTGTCTACGGGTATGACGATGGGGTTGCGGTTAATGGAGGCAGTGATCGTGGATGGAGTGCCTATTCCGCCGGGGCAGTTGATCTATGGGACGGTTACGATCAACAGCGATAGGATGCAGGTGAATGTGGGCGCCATACGGTATGGACATCATTTATTCAAAACCGCATTACAGGTTTATGACCTGGATGGGTTGGAGGGGATACATGTGCCGGGGTTGCTTAGCAGGGATGTGGCCAAACAATCCGCCGATCAGGGAGCGGGCTCTGTCAATATAAACAATTACGATCCATCGCTTGGCGCCCAGGCCACCAATGCAGGCATCCAGACCGCAAAGACCTTCTTTAGCCGGAAGGTGAGGCTGGTGAGGGCTACCGTTCGGGCGGGGTACCAGGTGCTGTTGAAGAATACAAAATACACCGCTCCTCTTCATCGTGCTGGTTCTTTAGGTGTAAGGTTAGAGACAAGCCCACCCGGTTTCGCCCCGGGGGGCTCTTCTTTGGTTCGTTGCCGGCGGGATGGGCTTGAGCTGATGTTGAAGGGGATCTATCTCAAAGACAGTCTGCTTTGGTTTGCGCTTGTGCTCACGAACCACTCCCCTATTGCGTATCATCCAGCTTATATCCGCTGGTTTATCCGGGATCGGAAAAAGTTCAAGCGGACGGCGGTGCAGGACTGGACGCTGGAGCCCGTTTATGAAGATTCGTGCTGGACGGGCTTTCAGCCGTTTGGGTTCGGTAAGGAGAAACAGTTGGTCATAGAAGTCGGCGATCAGCGGGGTCAGCGGACGCTGGAGCTGGAGGTTTCGGAAAAACTTTTTAAGCGCATAAAAATAGCAAAGTGAGGAACCGAAAGAATATCACAGTAACATTTTCTCCCGAAGAGTTGAAGCAACTGGATGTTCTCGCCAGCTCTTCCTGTTGCAAAAGGGCTCAGTATATCCGACGGACGGCGCTGCAAAAGCCTATCAGTTTGTCCTATCGGAATAAATCCTTCGATGATTTTATCGATGAATGTATCCGGTTGCGTGTCGACATGAAGGAGATATTGGCCCTTCCACTGGATCAGCTCACCCAGCAGCAACTGGTCAATATTTACGAAGCAATAAATTTAGCAATCTATAAATTATACGACCTGTGCAAGCCAAATTAAGAATAGATTCCTCTCTTGGCCACCTCCTAAGCTATCATGAAGACAAAGTCCAGGAGAAGAAAGCAGAATGTATCCTGGCAGAGAATTTTATAAAAGATCTTGCTGATCTTACCGTGAAAGATAAAACATATCATTTTAAGCGGCTGAGCAGCCTGAACGAAAGAGTTATAAAGCCGTATGCGCATCTTACGATCGACTTCCATCCGTCAGACCAGCTAAATAACGACAAACTAATAAAGATTGCGAAAGAATTTATGCTACAAATGGGGTTAGATAAACAGCCCTATTTGGTTTATCGGCATGATGACGCTTACCATCCGCACATCCATCTGGTATCGCAAAAAATAAAACCAAACGGGAGAGTTATAAAGATCGGACCCAAACAATTACGCCATATGCATCAGATTGTCCGGGATCTGGAGACAGTCTACCATCTCGTTCCACTGGGCGCCAGCGGGATACGCCAGGATCCAAGCCTGCCGGCTAAAAGAATTATTTATGGTAAAATGCCTTCGTATGCCGCTGTAAACCAGGTTCTCCAGACCGTGGTGTTCGGCTACACTTATACGTCGCTCAATGAGCTAAATGCTGCTTTACGTTTATATAATGTAGAAGCTTATACAGGAAAAACCGGATCAAGGCTGGAAAAATATAAAGGGTTGGTTTACCGCATTCTGCAAGATGGCAAGTCGAAGATCATGCCTATCAGGGCGAGCAGATATTCCGGGAAACCTACCTTAAAAGTGCTGGAACAAAGGTTCATAGAAAACTCGCCGCTACAGGAGCAGCGTAAGGCCAGGATGATGGTCGCCATAGAAAGAACCTTCTATGGTGAGAATCTGAGCCTCGATGCTTTCAAAAAGGAAATGGCAAACAAAAAAATAGCCGTCGTCTTCAAAGAAAACCAGGTCTTTTACGTCGACCACAACCAAAAGGCCATCTTCGAAGGAGAGTCCTTAGGCGCTGCCTATACCGCGGACCGGATAAAAACCCGTTGCGTCTCCGAGCAAGAATACCACCAAATTCAGGAAAAGATCCAGCAACAACAACAGGAACAAAACCTCGGGTTACATTTATGAAAAGGTATAATCCAGAAAAAATACGCAGCGTCACAGCAGCGTGCGGAGGCATGTGGATCATCTTACTGTTGTTACATTTCTATATCGAATGTTATAACTTCTTTACCACGTTGGGCTGGCGGCTGGATGTAACCGAGCGGCTATTAGGAAATCTGTTGAGGACCGGCTGGCTCCTACCCTTCACCTCGCGCAGCTTAGCATATCTTTTTATGCACATCATGCTATGGGTCGAGTCTCCAGCGAAGAAGTTCGATTTTGATATCGAAAAGTATTTCAATCGTCATGTCCTCCATCTGGTGACGGGGTTTGTGATTTACTATGGCAGCTATGTCGTTTTTAGCTTTTCCTTTCCTTTCTCGATAATCAGCATTGCATACATAGGCTTGACCTTGACGGGCATGCGGCTATGCTATATGGGCCTCGCCGGCCTAATGGTCTTCATAGATCGCCCCTGGAATCGGGACGATCCTCTTGGCAAGGAGCTTTCCGGTTTCCCGCAATTAGAAAAAAAGATAGAAACCCCTTATTCACTCCATCTGCGGGGAGCGTATAAATACCAGGAAAACGAACGTTCTAGCTGGATCAACCTGGTCAATCCTCGTCGTGGCGTTTTTATTGTAGCATCGCCTGGGGCGGGTAAGTCCTGGTTTATCATCGAGCCTTTTATCCGGCAGTGGCTGGAGAAGGGAAATTCCATGTTCTTGTACGATTACAAGTACGACAACCTTACCCAGGTGGCTTATTACTACTATCTGCAGAATAAGGAACGGTTTAGTCAGGGGACGGCCTTCTACTCCATCAATTTCAGCGATATCAGTCGGAGTCATCGATGCAATCTGATCCATCCTTCGACCCTGGAATGGATCAGTGATGCGATTGGCGTCAGCCGAACGATTCTTTTCAGTATGAATCCAGACTGGGCGGATAAGAAGGGCGATTTTTTTGTGGAGTCGCCTATCAACTTCCTTGCCGCTGTCATTTGGTTCCTCAGGCAGTACAAGAACGGAATGTATTGTACTTTGCCGCATGTTATCGAGCTGGCGCAGCTTCCTTATAAAGAATTGTTCTTGGTGTTAGGCCAGAATAAAGAGATCAGCACGCTGATAAATCCTTTTAAAGAAGCATACAATAATAAGACTTTTAACATGTTGGATGGGCAGATTGCTTCGGCGCGAATCCCCTTGAGTCAGTTGGCTTCGCCGGATCTATATTATATACTAACCGGCGATGATTTGACGCTGGATATCAATAATCCATCGGCGCCAAAGATCCTTTGTTTGGGTGGTGATCCGCGTCGGGAGGAAGCATTAAAGCCGGCGTTGTCCTTATATATTGATCGGGTCAATAAGATTTGTAATCAGCCAGGCCGGGCTCCCTGTGCGATAATATGCGATGAATTTGCAACGGTCAGGGCCTATAGCATGGCTACAGTGATTGCAACGGGGCGGGAGCATAATATTGTGCCGATCCTATCGGTGCAGGATCTCAGCCAGCTTCGGACAAATTATACCCGGAATGAAGCCGATTTCTTCCTGAATACATCCGGAAACCTATTTTGCGGGCAGGTCGGGGGCGAAACAGCGAAATGGGTCAGTGAGCGTTTTCCCCAGATTCAGCAGGAAAAGCCGACCATTGGTCAGAACAGCGAAGACACCAACCTCAGTCTAACGCGGAATTGGGAACCTTCTTTGACAGCTGCGACCATTGGGACCTTGTCTTCGGGCGAGTTTGTAGGAGTATTATCGGATGAGCCTGCGACCCCTTTGGACATGAAACTCTTTCACGCAAAGCTGATCAGAGAAGAACCGAGGCCCGGCGATTTGCCTAAGCTGCCGGTTGTGAGAAAGGTTAGTAGTAAAAAGTTGAAAGCTCATTTCGAAAAAGTCGTACAAGATATTCAGAGTATAGCAGCCAATTTCTATCAAGCCAAAAAAGACGATAAAGAAACGTATCCAACAGATACTGATCATTTAAAATCACGATAACGAAAAAGCTGCCGGACGTCGACGGCGGTCCTTAAGAGCAGGTACCAAAGCACGAGTCTAAATTCCGGGAATACTGCGGACATCGAATCGAATGACGAGGAAAACATATATTCTATTTCTGAATCTTCCAAAGCAACCAGGTTATCGCAGTGATCATTGTTATAAAGACTATTCCGCGCCACAGTGACATTTCCTTTAGGAATAATCTCCTCGGGAGAATTTTTACCGTTCCGGCAGGAAAAATATTTAAGACTACCCGATTTAACAAAATAAAATTTCGTGGATAGCTGCCCGGTCTGTAAGAGATATTGATCCTTTTTTAAAATAACTGGCGCCATGTTAAATTCCAGAAGTGCGACACAAGAACGTCTTAGGGGGCAGCCAAATTCCTTGGCAAGGCCAGTCAAATACGAAACGAAGTTTTCCATACACAATTCCTTTCAGCAAATAAATCAAACCTTGCCGAAACGAAAAACCGCATTCCTGTAACAAATGTTACTCCGAACTGCTATGCCTGGTAATTGACATTCGCGACATATCGAGGAAGGAAGCAAGATCCTTTTTCGAAACCCGCTTTACGAGGTCGGGCTGATTTTTCACTAGTTGGGCGTAGCGTTCCTTGCCCGTTAACATTCGAAGATTTCTGGTCTGTCCGTGCCAGATGATCAGATACTTTGCAGTCAGCACGCGGCCGACGGCATTAAATTCAGGAAAGTTCCAATACAGGTAGTTTAATTCATCAAAGGTGATGTAATAGAGTTCGCAATCTTCGCCTGCCTCTATATAATCCGTGCTTAGCTGTTGCTCATAAAAGCTCTGAATAGAAACAACGACTTCGCCTTCCGTAAAAAACCAGTCAAAGATCTGCTTCTCCTTGTGGTAGTAGAAACATTTAAGCAATCCCTTTTTTATGAAATAAAGGTTTACACATACTTCGCCAGGTTTGAGAATATAGTGCCCCTTTTTAACATGGCCGTACTTGATAGTATTTCCGAGGTAATTCAAGCATTCCGTTGACAGAGGCCCTTTCTGACTCTTTGCGATCTCGTTGAGGTAGGATAAGATTTCTTCCATAAAAAGCAACATTTGTTACACTAAAGCATATGCGAATTTAATCGATCTTTCATAATTTGGGAAGACAAAACCTTAAACTATGAAACTGTCGTTTTATTTATGTCTCATTCTTTATCTTATGATCGGTTGTACGAAGCGATCACCTACAACCGGGGTATCTTCCGATTCCGATCTTATTGCGCAGGCGAAAGCTTATTTCCAGGATTCTGTCAGCAAGCAATTCATTCCTGGCCCCTCATCTAATCCTCGCCTTGGGTCTGCTAAGGATATCGATTGGCCGCGGGCTGTGGTTATGTCCTCTTCTCAGGGGGAGATGGTCATTGCTCCCGTTCAATTTTCTAAGCGACTGCTGCTTTCATGCAGTTTCAACCGAAATGTCGCTTTTGATGTTTCTGATATTACCCAGGTGATTTTTTATAAGGATTCGGAGGGAAGGTTTATCTGTGAGCAGATCACGACTCTGCCTGATAGCAGTAGCACGGGGTCGGCTTCCTTCAGAGGCTTTATTCAATCCGAGACTTGGGGAGGGACGCCAATAAGAGCGTTTAAGTATAATGCAGATGGATCGGTTTTGAAAAGCGTCTTAACTACTGACACAGCACAACCAACCATTCCATCTGGAGTGTCGCCGGCCGGATTTCTAATCATCGACGCCGTTTTAGATGGATGTAATTATAGCGCAGATGATCCCGATGATCCGATATATTGGTCCGAAACGGTCGGTTCCACTGTGGTATACGTCGAAGATGGCGGCGGGGCAGGAGGTCCTTCCCCACACGACTACGTCTCGGCAGCAACTGGCGGCGGAGGTAGCGGCTCCGTCGTATCACCCTTGACCGTCGAAGTCAGCAGCGGGCCGAATCCGATTGGGAATATTGCAGATTATTTGAAGTGCTTTACCAATGTCGGCGGCTCTGATCACACCTATACCGTTACTGTTTGCATTAACCAGCCCACACCTGGCAGCCGTGAGCCTTGGTCGTTCTCGGATGGGATCGATGGGACCACGAATGCATCGAATCCCGTGAATACAGGGCATGCGTTTCTGATATTTTCGGAAACGTATGGAGGTACACAGATTGTAAGGAATGTAGGGTTTTATCCGACGACATTTGTCTTACCAGGTTCTTCTTCTTCTCCTGGGCAATTACACGATAATGAATCAACCAGCTACAACATATCACTATCCGTCACTGTTGATAATGGTCAGTTTTTTAACATGCTTAACTATGTATCAGCACGAAATAATGCAACCTACAATTTATACTCCTTTAACTGTACCACCTTTGTCATAAACACATTACTTTCGGGAGGTACCATTTTGCCTATGACTCAAGGAAGTTGGCCAGGAGGCACAGGTAATAACCCCGGAGATCTGGGAGAAGACATTCGAAATATGACATTATCCAGCAGCATGTCTAGAAATACAACCTTCTCTTATCACCCCAACTTGGGAATATGCCAATAAAACAAAAAGCTTATATTGAGCACCTATGAAATGGCAAAAATTACTATGGTCTTTTATTATAATTTACTCGCTATTCTTTTCAATAAGATGGCGATTTTCCCTTCATTTCAGTGAAAAGGGCTTTTCAATGCCCGAGTTTGTCATTTACGTTCTAGTGCTTTTTCTATTATCATTTGTAAATCCAATTGTAATTATTTTGAGGCTCCGGAATTTCATTAGGAAGGCAGAATCATTTCTCTATATTTTCCTTGCATCCCTAAATCTATCTATAAGCATGATTGGACTCTACTATTTATTCGGAGGACATTCATTTAAATTATTCGGGGTCTACTCTTACCTAATACCACTAAACGGCATTTGTAGCTTGCTAATGTTTTATGACATCTTCATCAAATCAATGCTAACAAAGCAAAAGATATCTTGATGCATAATCAATAGTGATATAACCTTGCAGCTTCGTCTAAAAGTAAACCAACTCCCATTTTTTGTACCCTCTCCTATATTTCAATCTATTTGCCGATTCAGTAAATTACACTCGTATTCTATATCTATCATCGACCAGCATAAGTAATAGGTTCAAGGCTCCATCTCGCGAAGTAGCATAACTAAAACCTTATCAACTATGCCACGCAAAAAGAAAGTCTTGGGCTATGATCACCTTATTGAACGAACCAAGCTATACGACATTCCCGCAATAGAGCTAGCGAAATCCCTCATTGACAAAGATCCCGTCGCGCACTGGCATATTCCAATCTTAGCCGACAAAGTCGGAATCAACGAATTCAAACTTAAACAAGGTTTCCGCGAGCTGTTTAAAACAAGCCCCTATCAATATAGGCTTCATTTATGTCTTGAAAAAGCAAAGGAATTGCTCGAAGACACAGATGATACGATCGACCAAATAGCTCTAAAGGTCGGATTCGAGACCTACAACGGTTTCAGCACTGCATTTAAGAAGGCCTTCAACATTCCTCCAACAGAATATCGCAATAAACTAGTGGTAGTCTAAGTCCATCTCATTGAAAGTGAGGCAAAAATGGACACTTTAGACCACAATTATAAAAAAAAATTTTCGACCAAAATGAAATGAAATTGCCGTAAACAACGCTTAACTGTAGCCGA
>JAATGQ010000133.1 GCA_015654595.1 Chitinophagales bacterium
AATCCTGGTAGCACAGATAGAAGCCGAAGAGCTAATAGAATTTACCCTCAGAAAAACGAAATTTTATGACCGCTTCAGGGGCAATCTGAATGAACGGCAAATGAAGGTAATCCGGCGCATGTTGGAAGAAGGACCAGTGGGGTTTGAAGGCGGCATGAACGCCAGAAAATATATTGGAATCACCAAAACCTCCAAAGCGACGGCAACCCGCGATATGCAGCAATTAGTAGAGATCGGCGCGTTTATCCATGCGGATACAGGCGGTGGGCGAACCGGCGGCACTCTACCCAATGCCATATATACCATAGATAAATCGAAAACGTATGCCATTTTTAGCATTGCAAATAAATATTTATGCTATATTTAGCACTGAATTGGATTGTTTTAATGCCATAAATAGCAAAACATGAATTACTGGGACCGAAAACTGATGCGGGAGCAATTGGACGGAAAGCTCGAAAAGCTTAAATCCCTGTCCTCGCTCAACATGGAAAAGGGATGGATCAAGGTGATCCGCGAGGCATTGGGCATGTCCGCCAAGCAGCTGGGTAAAAAGGTCGGCATCGATCAGTCACGCATCTCCCGTCTGGAGAACGCGGAGATCGAAAACGATCTTAAACTATCTTCTCTCAAAAAGATAGCGGAAGGATTGAACATGAAATTCGTCTATGGGTTCGTGCCGGAAACCAGTCTCGAAGACATGGTGCGGGAACAGGCGAAGAAAATTGCCATGAAACGCATGGCGAAAGTCAACCTCACCATGCGTCTCGAAGAACAGGAGCTTTCGGATGATCAAAAACAAAAAACATTAGACGACCTGATTCAGAAAATAATGTTTGAAGAACCCAAAGATTTTTGGAACCAATGAAAAACTTTGAATATCCGCCCGGCGCGACACCGCTCAATCCTGACGAATTCGACGGTTTGAAAAAGAAATCTGGAGAAGGTGATGAAGATCGTGCGGGCTGCCGCCCGTAAACTCACGGGAGTATTTTAGCTCAAAGTGCCCTGCTATTGGGGAAAGGTCAGCTTCTTCGTTGCCGGCAAAGCGGTATTGATCCCATAACCCGCTCCATTCAGGATATTATAACCCCAGGCATTGAGGGAAGCCGATGTAGGAACGGTTACACCATCACCCGTTGGCTGGTCATTGATCGTAATATTCATGTTATATGGCGCAGTGCCGGTATAATCAGTCGTTCCATCGTTGTACCAGTCCCAGGCAAGATAGCTGATCCCCATATTGTTGGCCTTCGTAAGAAGGTCTGCATAGCCCGTTACTGCGCTTCCATCCGGGAGGATATTACCCATTTCTCCCAGGACAAAAGGAAGCTGGCTATTCACCAGTCCCTGCAGCCGGGAACCAGGGTCGACGGTCGGCGTGTTGTTCTGGCCGATCTCCCAATAATAGGTATGCAGATCAAACAGCAGGTTGTGCCCGGGATCGAGGTTCAACAGGTATTGACCATTGCTCACGCCCTGTCCATAACTATTCGACGTGAAGATCTCTTCCCGGTCACCATATCCGTATGCGTCGATCATGAGGGGAACCTTTATACCGCTCTTGCGAAGCGTCATAATAACCGTGCTATAGGTAGTCATAAAAGCATGGATGTCAGACTGGCTATAGTTGTTCTGATTTGTAGTATAATTAGCACCCCACTCATTAGCCAGATTGACGATCACATGCGCCTGGTGTTTGTTGATAACGGCCATCACGGCAGGCGACGTCCAGAAGGATGGGATGAGTTGTTGAAACTGCTCCGGATCTGCTTTGCCTGTCAGGTCATGTAACATGACAATCGACAAAATACCCTGGTTGGCGAAAGCTGTTATGGCCCGATCGAGATCATCGGCTGTATAATAGGTTGTTCCGGTCTGTGGTTCGGGACTTCCGTTTATATGTGTCCACCAGGCCAGCCGGACGACATTTGCTTTTGTCGACGCGACAGCCTTGGCCACCGCATCCACATCGTTTACCCAGCCTTCCTTATAGGTATCGACATTCACCCCCCGCAGCTGGACCGCAGTGCCGTTCGCATCCATCAGACTGCTGCCTTTGACTTGAAGGAAAGCATTGCTGGTATTCGACCCCGATGAAGAACCGCTCTTTTTGCTGCAAGCGGAAAAAAGCAGGCAAACAGCAGAGAGGTACAGAGGAAAGGAAGGTTTCATTGGTTGCAATTTATCGGAAAGCTATGACATCGCCCTCGCGAATAAAAGCCCCGATCGACTAACTGCTCCCTGGATCGACTAATGCAGGATGGTCGTCAGCAGGCTGTCGGTTTTCAGATAAGCATTCATCTTTGTCACGCCGATGACATTCATGTGATCGGCATTGTAAAAGTTATCGCGGTCATCCCTGATCGACTCTACACAAGCGTTGATAAAAGGGATGTTCAACTCCCTGCAGATCTGCGCGGGATAGCTAAAGGCGGTTGAATCATACAAGGATTTAAAGATAGGCGTCTGGATACAGATCAGCTGTATTTTATTGCTCTTACAGAATTCGTTAAAGATCGACAACGAGTCCTTTAACTCCCGGATCACGTCGGCATTCAGCTTCGGAAGCTTTACGTTGTCGGCATTGTCGGAAAATTTTATCTCGGCAGGGCTGGCATGCTTGTCATAAAAGTTCCTTGAATAGGGAAACCCTTTCCGGCTCAGGCACTCGGAAAACAACTGATACTTTAAGATAGAGAAGAGGGGGACATATTTCTCCACTATATTAAAATGAAAGTAGTCTACCAGCGCCGCCGAGCCTTTATCCGGGAAGAATGCATAGCGGGCAAAGTCATTCTTATGTACGAAATTGGTGTTGTGCTCTGAAGAGCCTCCTTGAACCAGCGGGTCAAAGTTAAAGATCACATAGCGGGGCGCCTTATTGCTATTCAGATACAACCTCAGCCGCAGGAGCTGCATCGCGATCTCGGAATGTCCATCTATCCCCAGGTTGACGCTTTTTAAATGATACGCGCTATCAAAAAAGAGCGGATCAAAATGTGCCCGGCATCTCGAACTCCCCATAAAAACCAGGTCTGCGTCAATATGCTCGGTCTGCTTTAGATTGTCATGCCCGGTAATGCTCTTATTGCGGATATTGAAAGATAGGATCAACTGAACAAGGATGATCAATCCAAGAAAAGATAAAAGAAACAGCGATATCTTCTTAAAATACTCTTTCATTTTAGAATTGGAAATAGATAAATTGCTGGACCTGGTTCAGATTGCTGTAGGAAAAGATCATCATGATCATGATCATATAAAACGTCCACCGAACATAAGGCTTTGTCTTCAGCCCTATCTTTTCCAATGGATGATTGTCAAAGCGTCCATTCCAGTCCATCAGTAAGAGGAAGACAATGAGAAAATAGACAGCCGTAGTCCTTCCTATCCCGGGGAAATACGGAACGGCGAAAAGCGACTTCGAAAAGATCCTTTTCAAAAAGCTCCAGGCTATTCCCACCGTTTTTGCCCGGAAAAAGATCCATGCAAAGACCGACAGGATAAACGTGATGCCCATCATCAGAAGCTCCCTTATCGTTGGAAAAGTCCTTCCCGTAGCGACAGTATCCATATTCGTCCTGTTTTTACTGGACCAGACCAGCGGCGTTATATACAAGGCGTTGAGACCGCCCCAGACGATATAGGTCCAGCTTGCGCCATGCCAGAATCCGCTTACGATAAAGATGATAAAGGTGTTCAGGACCCTTCGCGCCCGGCCGACACGGCTGCCGCCCATGGGTATATACAAGTAGTCCCGGAACCAGCTGGAAAGGGAAATATGCCAGCGCCGCCAGAACTCGGCGATGTCTCTTGAAAAATAAGGGTAGTTAAAGTTCCTGAACAGCTCAAAACCGAACTGTTTGGCAACCCCCATCGCGATATCTGAATAACCGGAAAAGTCGCAGTAGATCTGGAACGCAAAGAAGATGGCGCCTAGCAGATTGGTGCTGCCCGAGTAAGCGCCGTTGTGACTAAAGATGATATCTACATAGGTCGCAAGCGTATCCGATATCACCACTTTTTTGAAAAGCCCCCAAAGGATCAGTTTTGCCCCATCCGCCGCCTGGTCGTAGTTGAAAACGCGCTTGACCTGGATCTGGGGGAGAAGATGGTTTGCCCGCTCGATCGGTCCTGCGACGAGTAAAGGGAAAAAACTGACAAAGACCGCGTATTCCACGAAGTTGGTGGCTGGCTTTCTCACTCCTTTATATATGTCGAATACATAGGACATCCCGTGAAAGGTATAGAAGGAGATGCCTACAGGCAGTGCAATGTTTAACAGGACCGGATTCACATGAAGACCCAAAGCGCCAAAGCCCCGGGCAAATTCTGTTGCAAAAAAGTTGTAATATTTGAACACCCCAAGGATACCCAGGTTATTAATGATGCTTAGCCAGAGAAAAAATCGGGATTTCCCTTTGTTCGCGGACGCTACCCCAAATCCGTAAAGGAAATCCAGCATGGTGGATAGCGCCAGCAGGATCAGAAACTTCCAGCTCCACCACCCGTAGAAAAAGTAGCTGGCAATAAGGAGCAGAATATTTTGACTGGTGAGATTTTTATTGAAAATGAACCAATAGAGAAAAAAAACAACCGGAAGAAAAATCAGAAATTCAAAAGAGTTAAAAAACATGTTGCTTTGGTGGATATTGATAGAATTGGTCCGACTACATGTCCGAAAAAACGAAAATTAGCTATTATTTATTATATTTTGAATATTAACTTAGAGGACCATTTTAAAACCTATGTCTTCCTTCCTCCGCCGCCTTGCCGTCATCGTGCTTACGTCCACCACTATCTGCTGCAAAACTCAAAAGCCGGTTTTCAATAACCCCGACTGGTCAAAGGACTATCCGCCCTTCCGTATAGCGGGTAATCTTTATTATGTCGGCACTTACGAGCTTGGCTGTTTCCTGATCACGACGAAGGAAGGCAGCATTCTGATCAATACGGGGACCTCGGGATCGGATACTCTTATTCAAAAACATATCGAAGCCCTTGGCTTTAAGGTCGAAGACATAAAGATACTCCTGACCAACCAGGCGCATATAGACCATGTCGGCGCTATGGCAGCCATGAAGAAGAAGACGCACGCCGCCCTGATGGTCGAGGAAAAAGACGCCCCCGTCGTTGAGGACGGCGGCAATTCGGATTATCTCTTTGGCGGAAAGGGCGCGTATTTCCGCCGGGCAAAGGTTGATCGTTTGTTACATGCCCGCGATACGATCCGGCTGGGAGACATGGTCCTCGAAGTCTTATCTCACCCGGGTCATACCAAGGGCTCCTGCAGCTATCTCTTTACGGTAACCGATCAAACCCGCTCTTACAAAGTTTTGATCGCCAATATACCTACCATCATACTTGATGAAAAAAGCGCTTTCGACCTGGCTGCCTATCCCGATATGATGAAAGACTATGCCTATACGTTGGACACGATGCCAAAGCTCTCTTTCGATATCTGGATGGCGCCGCACGCGAGCCAGTTCGGGCTTGAAAAAAAGCGCAAGCCGGGCGACCCCTATAACCCAATGGTCTTTGCCGACCGGAAAGGCTATGACACCGCCATAGCGGAACAGCAAAAGGATTTTGACGAACGCAGGCGAAAGGGGAAGTCTTTGTAGATCGGTACCCCAAAATTGGGGAGTTTTTGCCCCAACTGCGGGATAAAGACGGGCCCTGCCTATGTTAAAATCATGGCACGAAAATAGAACCGGCTTAGTACCATTTTACCTAACAACACCTGCCGCAAGGCGACGTCATGAAAGTCTACTTCCCCAACCTCGACGGACTGCGCTTTTTCGCCGCCTTTTTGGTCGTTTTGGAACACTCTTCCTACTATCTGGCTTCTGCCGTTCCCGCCTACGTCAGCCATACCCGCCCTCACCTGGTCGAATCAGGCAGATACGGCGTCACTCTTTTCTTTGTTCTCAGCGGCTTTCTGATCACTTATCTGTTGATGGCCGAACAGCAGAAGACGCAGACCATCGATATCAGGAAGTTTTATATCCGAAGGATGCTTCGTATCTGGCCGCTATATTTTGCTTTTGGGCTGGCCACCATCTTTTTTACGGATACGCTGCTGGCGCATCTTGGGATCTTTGTCCATACGCCAAAGATGACCAACCTGTTATACCTGTTGACGTTTACGATAAACTTTCAGCTGATCTTTGCCGCCAGTAACCGGGGTATCGTGTCGCTGTTATGGTCGGTCTGTGTGGAAGAACAGTTCTATGCCTTGTGGCCTTGGGCCGTTAAAAAAGGGGCTAAGAACATGAAGGCCGTTATCGCCGGGTTTATCGCAATCGGCATTCTTTCGACGATCGTAATGCACCTGCTGGTCGTTTCGGGTTATGTTCATGGCCAGATGAATCCCGTTTATATATTTCCTTTATGCCGCTTTGGGCACTTTGGGATCGGCGCTCTTGGCGCTTACTTCTTATTCCACAAAGAACGTTTTCCGATGCTTATCGCTTTGACGGAAAACAAAGTCCTCCAGGTTGTCGTGGTGCTGCTGGCCTTGTTGATCTCCTTCCAGATCATCCGGACGCCTTATCTTCTGGACGCCTATTTCCTCGATATGGTTCCGGCCCTGCTGTTTGGTTTTATCATCCTGGCGGCCGTCTCCGGAAAATTTCTGATCAATATGGAAAAGGGACTCCTGAAACGGATGGGCGCTTATTCCTATGGGATTTATGTTCTTCATACTACGGTCGCCCAGGCCTGCGTCGGTATTTTCAAACGCTATATACCGGCGGGCTTCCTCACCTACGAGATACTCTATCCGCTATTTGTAACCGCAGCCGTGGTGGTGGTTGCGGGGCTGTCATACGAGTTTTACGAAAAAAGATTTCTTCAGGCGAAAAAGAAGTTCACGATCATTCAAAACCATCCCGCTTAACGAATGCCTGCTATTGCCAGAAAAAAGGATCACTGATCGTGGTCCTTTTTTGTTTAATTTTCCGACCAAATACATCCCCGTATGATTACGTCCACTTTGTCCCAACTGCATTGGTATAGGATCATCAGCCCGAATTTTGAAACAGCGATCGATTATGTACTGTCCGCCGATTTTGCGGGGATGGAACCGGGAAAGTATACGATCGACGGAGACAACGTCTTTGTCATCGTCAACGAGTTTACAACCAAGCCGGCTTACGAGTGCAGCCCCGAAAGCCATCGCGACTACGCTGATATCCAGGTCGTCATTAAAGGGACCGAACGCTATGGTTATGTTGCCCTGACCGACCAGCCGGAAACGACTCCCTATGACACGGAAAAGGACTACGCCCTCTATACCATCCCCGAAGAAAAGATCAGCTACCTGACCCTCGAAGCAGGCCAGTTTATTATTTTCTTCCCTACCGACATCCACCAGCCCGAAGTTTTTGTAAACCAGCCCGACCTGGTCAAAAAAATAGTCGTTAAAGTAGGCCTGTGATCGAAACGGAAAAGATAGCATACAAGAACCGGCTGAAACAATGGGCACTCGACCACAT
>JAATGQ010000224.1 GCA_015654595.1 Chitinophagales bacterium
CCCACTGACATAGGATGGCAGAAAATGTTTTTTCGCTGGGATCAGTCTCCAAAGAACAGCGACTTCGATGCAAATGTCAAATGGGCCGAAGCAAACTGGTTTGCCACTTATAAGCTGGCTTTTGTTGCCGGCGGTCCTTATGCCCCTTCCGATACGACCAATGGTGTTGTGGTAAATGAGAATCTGCTGCGAAGACTGAAGGTGACGGATCCCCGAATGGCGATCGGAAAAATGATCCGCATTGCCAATGGCAGCAACGTGCCGGTTGTGGGCGTGGTAAAGGATTTCAATACGACCTCGCTGCGCGATCCGATAGACCCCGTCATCATCGCCGCGAACAAACAGCAATACAGAATGGTGGCTATACGCATCCAGACCACAGCCGTCCAACCGCTGCTGGAACATATCCGGCAGATCTGGCAGCAGACCTATCCTGCCGGCGTATTTGAGTCGGACTTTCTCGATGAGCGCATCGCTTCTTTTTATTCCCGGGAAGAACAGTTCGGGAAGCTGTTCAGGCTGTTTACGGCCATCGCCATTTTTATTTCCTGCCTGGGTTTGTATGCATTGGCAGCCTTTATAACTGCGCAGCGCCGGCAGGAGACGGCCGTCCGGAAGGTCCTTGGGGCTTCGGCAGGGCATATTGTCTATCGCTATACCCGCGAGCTGACCTTGCTGATAGGCATCGCCTTTGTCATTGCAGCGCCTGTCTCCTCCTTTCTGATGCGGCGCTGGCTGGATGGTTTTGCCTACAGGATCGATCCGGGAGCAGGGATCTTTATATGGGGCTTACTGGCCTCGGTAGGGATAACCTGGCTGACCACGGGAGCAAGAGTTGTCGCGGGAGCAAGAGCAAATCCTGCGGATAATCTGCGGGATTGAGCAGCTGTGGCGCGGCCGGCAGCGTGATGTAAGCTCAGATGATCGCCTTGTGGGGATGAGGGCTATGAAGGATACCAGTTACGGAGACGGACTTCGATATTCTTGTTGCCGGCTTCGACCACTTTCTTAAATCCCTCTACATCGCTAAGACCGCCTGTGCCGCGATAGTGATAAGGGTAAACGATCTTTGGCTTAAAGGCAAGAACAGCATCCGCAGCTTCATTGATATCCATAGTATAAGGCAGGTTCATACAGACAAATGCAATGTCGATGTCTTTGAGGCTGCGCATCTCGGGAATGCCCTGCGTGTCACCTGAGAGATAGAGATTCTTACCACCGATGCCAAGGACATACCCATTGCCCCTACCCTTCGTGTGCATGGCTTTTGGACTTTCGGGGAGGTTATACATGGGCAGAGCCGTAATAGAAATACCCGACAGCGTGGTCTTGTCACCGTTGTTGAGGATGACGATCTTCCCTTTGAGAGAATCCGGCATGAGGTCGGCTACCGCCTTTGGAACAACCAGCGTAGTACCGGCCGTTCGAACCGCGGAGATCGTCTTTACGTCAAAATGGTCTCCGTGTATGTCAGTGATAAGGATAAGGTCGGGTGCTTTTATTCCTGCATAATTAGCGGCGCCGCCGGTAGGATCGGCATAGATGGTCAGGCCCGAAGTGGACAGTACCAGGCTGGCATGCACGAGAGGTTGAATGGTAAGCGGGCCATTGCCAGTGGATATGATATCGGGCGTGGCGCGGTTGGGAGTTTGTGCATTAACGGCGAATAAGAAGGCAAACGATAAAAAAGAAAGGAAGATCTGCTTCATGTGTTGACTATTTGGAAATGAAATTAGTGAAGTTCCGCGATATATGGGGCAACTCCTGGTTCTAAAACGGCGTTTGATCTATTGCTACCCTTCTCCTGCTAAAAGCTCGTGAACTGGACTCCGTCCAGTTCGTACACAAGGCCCCCAAGGCCGAAGTGTACTGACATTATTGGGTATTGCGGGAAAAAATCATATTTCGAGAAATTTTTGCCGCAATACTAATGCCAGACCTGGCATCTGATTTTCTCATGCAAAAAAATTAACGAGTATGAAGCACAAGCACATTACTGTACCATTCTTCCTTTTCTTATTGATTCTCACCGGCTGTAAAAAAGACCATAACAATCCTCCTTCCGGCAACAGCACGCCCGATCTGCAGTTGGTGACCGACGGACTGGTCTCACCCGTTGCAATTGCAGAACCGCCGGACGGCAGCAAACGGTTGTTCGTCGTCGACGAGATCGGGAAGATCTGGATCATCAAGCCGGATGGGACAAAATCTACCACTCCTTTTATGGACCTGTCCAGTAAAATGGTTACGCTGTCACCCAATTATGATGAACGCGGGCTGCTGGGGCTGGCTTTTCACCCGCAGTTCAAGACGAATGGCAAGCTCTATGTTTTTTACACGGCTCCTCCCCGTCCCGGTACGCCAGTGCCAGGAGCACCCGGAGCGACCTTGAATAATACGACTGTAATCTCAGAATTTACCGTTTCCGCTTCTGATGCGAACAGCGTCAACATGAGCTCCGAAAGGATACTGCTTCAGGCCGATCATCCTTATCTGAACCACAACGCCGGAACGCTGGCTTTTGGCCCCGATGGGTTTCTGTATATATCGATCGGTGATGGCGGCAATGCCGATGATATAGGCAACGGACATGTCAGTGACTGGTACGCCGCGAATGCCGGCGGCAACGGACAGGACATTTATATGAACCTGATGGGTAATATTTTACGGATCGATATCAATGGAGGAAATCCCTATAATATCCCGGCCGACAATCCCTTTGTCGGTACGAAAGCCCTGCCGGAGATCTATGCCTATGGGTTTCGGAATCCGTTCAGGTTCTCTTTCGACATGGGTGGAAGCCATCAGCTCCTGGTCGGGGATGAAGGCCAGTCGCTCTACGAAGAGGTGGACGATGTTATCAAAGGCGGCAACTATGGATGGAATGTAAAG
>JAATGQ010000220.1 GCA_015654595.1 Chitinophagales bacterium
GCGGCTGGGTATCGTGATTGCCGACAACCGTAACCGCCAGTTCTGGTTTGGCATTTACCAGGGTATCGTCAAAGATCTTTGTCAGATCGAAGTCCCGGCCCTGTTTCCCCGCGGCTTCGAAATTATGGTGCAGGGAGGCGTCAAAAAGGGACATCCTGCCCTGGGTGGCGTCGATATATTTCAGCAACAGCGGGAGATTACCGGGCGCCCAGTATTCACCGACGGCAAAGATGTTCTTACCCGTGGACTGACGCACGTGGTCTACCCATTCGTTTATAAAGGAGGGAGACATGTGTTTAACTGCATCGAGCCGCATACCATCGAACTGCAGCGTATCATGAAGCCACTTGCCCCAATATTTCAACTCTTCGCGGACGGCGGGATTGCGAAAGTCGATGTCGTCGTACATCAGGTAGTCGTAATTGCCCTTTTCGTCGTCGATCACATCCTGGAAGTCGTCGCCATAGTCGTTGATAATGCTGTATATGGCCGTCTCTTTGGTTTTATTGTCGTAATCTACGCCTGAAAAACAGCGGAAGTCCCAGATGAAATTAGAGTACTTTCCCTTTCTGCCGGGGAAGGTAAATTTAGTGTAAGCCTCGATGTCAAAAGGTTCGCTGATAAACTTCGTCCGGTCTTCGGGATCAACCTTTTTGACCTGGATCAGTTCGGCTTCGTCGCCGCCTGCTTTGTGGTTGAGTACGATGTCGACATAAACCTGCATCCCCGCGTCGTGGATCGCTTTTACAGCGTCGATCAATTCCTGCTTAGTCCCATATTTGGTACGGACGGAGTTCTTTTGATCAAATTCGCCCAGGTCGAAAAGGTCGTAGATATCGTAACCGCTGGACCAGATCCCATTGGTACCCTTACAGGCGGGAGGAAGCCAGATAGCGGTAAAACCCATTTCTGCCAGGCGGGGGGCTTCCGATTTAACGTGTTTCCAAAGACTTCCATCGGTGGGGTAGTACCAATGGAAAAACTGCAGGATAGTGCCGTTTTGCATAAAGAATCGAGGGGTTGTTTAAGTTAATGGATAAATGGATGTCCCGCCGGGCGCGTTGACGGCCAGGCAGGACAGGATATATTTTAAGCGAAATAGCGGCGTAGCTTCCAGGCGTTGGTTTCATGGTCCTCCATCAGTCCCGTAAGGAAGTCCGCTGTGCCCGCATCCTTGAATTCATCTGTACACTGATCGACAGCCTTTCTCAGATGAACGATGATCGTCTCATGATCCGCCAGCAATTCTTTCAGCATTTCCTTGCGATCGGGATAGGCGCCAGGAGCTTCTTTCAAATTCGTCAGATCGAGGAACTCCTTCATCGTTCCGATCGTCTTAGCGCCCAGCTTGTTGATGCGCTCAGCTATCTCATCGATAGCTTCTTCCAGCTCATTGTATTGTTTTTCAAAGAGCAGGTGCAATTCCATAAAACTTTCTCCCGCCACATTCCAGTGGAATTTGCGGGTTTTTGTATAAAGCACAACAGCGTCTGCCAAAACAGTGGAGAGGATCGTGGTTACGGTTTTTAAATTTTTTTCTGATATACCGATATTAGGTTGCATAGAAACAAATTTTATGATTGGTTATATAACCATAATGATACCATGTCCATAAATTGCTGTTGTCGCCCTGCTTACCCGATAAGAGCCGGTATCGCTTGCTCATTATGTAGAATATTTTTCTCATTTGTAAGCGGATAGCAGCGTCGCCGGTTTAAAAAGGGATTGGCAAGGATTTTCTATAGAGATAGATATTCTTACACCTTAAAAGCAATGAATATGAATAGTAATTCAAAGTTATTGGTCGGATTCCTGGTAGGCGCAGCAGTTGGTGGGGCATTAGGCATTTTATTAGCTCCGGACAAGGGGACCGAAACACGCAGAAAGATCATTGAAAAGGGTTCCGATCTGGGTGATTCACTCGCTGAATTTGGCGACACGATAAAGGAAAAGGTCAATGAAGTAGTCGACGGTGTAAAGGGGTCTTTTGGCAAGACAAAGGACTCTTTGTCCTAGCTTTTGAATCATACATGCTCATCTGAAGATTATACAACTTATGGAGGATTCACAACACGATATCGAAACCTTACTCTCGGATGCCGGAGACTATATCGAGACCAGGACGACCTTGTGGAAATTTAAAGCCATCGAAAGTCTGGCCGATGTTTCAGGGGAACTGGTATCCGGTTTAGGCATGATCGTTATTGTATCTTTCGTGATCATCATATTCAGCATCGGGTTTGCTTTATTGATCGGCGAGTGGCTCGGCAGGAGTTGTTATGGCTTCTTTGCCATAGGCGGTTTGTATACGCTGCTGGCATTGATCATGTATGCCCGTCGTACTTCTTTGCTGAAGGCCCGATTCAGTAATATGCTGATCCGAAAAATTATAAAATAGCCCTTATGGCCAAGATAAACACCATCGAAGAATTAAGGGAGGCGATCAGGGATCTGGAACACCAGAACTATGTCAACGAACAGCATATGCGGAAAAGGGTATCGGATATGGCCGAAAAGCTAAAGCCGATCAACCTGGTCAAAGGACTGTTCGGAAACCTGTTCAGTGGTCACCAGGAGACCAAAACCAATCTGTTACGTATGGCGGCCGGCATTGCCACCAGTTTTATCGTAAAGAAGTTCTTCAAAAAAGGATTGGCGGCCGGCAAAAATTAGCGCAGAACAACTACGTACATACCAACCAAGCACGGACCCCTGCCCAGCGGCGGGGGTTTGTCGTTATTCCCCGAGATAATGCTGCGGATGGATCAACAGGGTCTTCTGCAGAAAATCGATCCTCTCTTTTTCATTCCTTTGCCTGAGAAAGGCAAAAATATGCTTCACCATTACCTTAAAAATGAAGGTCCCCTGGGCAGTAGTCGCAGCAAATGCTTCGTGCTGACTCCATACGTCCTCCAAAACAAGTCTTGTAAGCATTTCAAGCGCCGCTTTGTCCTTTAGCCTGGTTAACTTCACGATAGCGCCGTAGGTAGATTGATAGTAGAGATCGATAAATTCTTTCAAGCAATAAATTGAGTGTATAGGATAAGAGTGGAAGTTATTTGACAATGCGGCAATAGGCAAAAACTGACGTATTTTCATATACGACGAATTGAACCAAAGCTGGCTGGATCAGGTAAATGGGTAAATACTCAATAAAAAGTCGGTATTTGTTATATAAGTGAATTGTTTTTTATATTTGTTGCTGACTACCAATATTCTTTTTATGTTATTAAAGCCCTTGCAACGGTTTGTATGGTTTATTTTCGGCTTGGTTTGTTGTAATTCTGCTTTTGCTCAGCGGATGGATTCGATAAAGACGCGATTGGGAGAGCTGAGAAGGCAATATAGGGGTCACCTGTTGGCGGACACGGTTTTCTTGAAGAAGGTGGATTCGGCGGCGCCTTATCTGGAAGGGGAAGACAGCTTGCAGGAATGGCTGGCGGAATACAGGGAGGCGGCGTTCGGAAGCGATCGGCTGCTGAGATACCAGGCCAACTACTACACTTATTTGTCGATCAACGCCTATAACCGGAGCCGATTCGGGAGCGCGATATACTGGTCGGAAAAAAACAACGCAACCCGTATCCGTGCGGGTATGTTTGAAAAAGGAGGTCTGGCGCACAGCGATCTCTTTGCGATGACGGTATATGGCAACAACAAGAACTACGTCCGGGTCTTTTCGAAATATGCGGCCTTACGGCCCGCGCTGGAACAGCTGCCAGCCCTGGTCGGAAAGGGTAGCGCCAGTCCGGAACAGCTATACGTCGGGCTGAGCATCCTGCAGACCGTCACATACGCTTCCTGCCGCGTGGGAGACATGGAAAGAGTGGCCGAATGTATCCGGACGGCAGACGCCATCCTGGAGGAAGCGAAAAAAAAGCCGGCAAAATATGGAGCGTCGGGATTGGTATACGATTATATCCAATCCTATATGCTTTTTGAGCAAGCCTGGTTTGCGCACTCGCCGGCAGAAGCGGTCAGCTGGTTGCAGCGGGCGGTCGGGGATGTGACGACAAAGGGATTTAACCCGGTGCTGCAGTCGGCTTATACGGAAGGGATCTATTCGGATGCAGTGGATTTCTTCTTTGATATCGGCAAGTCGGATAGCGCCCGGCGCTATATCACGCTGCTGGAGGCGCTGGACAGCGGGAATGTCAGCTATTCCTCGCTGGATGCTGGCTTCTTACAGGAGGCCAGGAGTAAACTGATGGCGCAGCAGGGACGCTATAAAGAGGCTTATGACGCGCTGGCGACGGTATACCGGCAGCGGGACTCTTCTTTTTATGCGGTAAGCTCGGATAAAGACAATAACCTCTATGCGCTGGCTGAAGCGGAAGACGCCCGGTCGGAACTCTATCGGGTGGAGGAAACGAAAAGGCTGGCGGAACGAGACAATATATTTCTTTTCTTTATAGTCGCATTGCTCGCCCTTGGTGGGACTTCGGTCTTTTTGATGTACCGTTCCGAACAGCGGCGGAAGATGCTCGAGATGCAGCTGCACTTTGCACGGAACTTCCACGACGAGGTGGGACCAATGTTGCTGTATACGGGAATGTTGATCCGTAAGGAGGCAGAAGAACGTCCTTCGCCAAGGCTCGAAGAGGTGAAAGGACAGATCGGCCGGGTCATGGAGACAGTAAGGGAGATCGCCCATGAATTGAAGTCAGGGCATCCGGGTTCGGTTGCACTTCTGGCAAAGGAGATGGAGACAATACTGGAGAAGATCAGGACCGCGGCAGGGATCGATTATACCTTGAAGATAGAGGGCGGACATCGGTTGATAGGCCCCTTGCCCTATATTCAGTTAAAGGCAGTGATGCAGGAGCTGGTGAGCAATACGATAAAGCATTCCAACGGTCATCATATCCGGCTGGAATTGACGGCGGAGGAAAAGACACTGGAGTTTTCTTATTCGGATGATGGCCCCGGCTGGGACCCGGCAGTTCCGAAAGAGGGGATAGGCGTCGCCAACATGCGCGAGCGGGTAGACGCGTTGAGGGGAAAATTTATCATTAATAACCGGTATCCGGAAGGATATTCGATTGACATTACAATACCATTGGTATGAGTGGGCTTCCAAAAAAATATCATTCGCTGCTGGTGATCGACGATCATAATATGATCGTCAACGGGATACGGTTGTTGTTGGGCGACTATTTCGGAGAATTTTATCACGCCAATGAGGGCGCCAAAGGGATGAGTCTGGCGCTCGAACACCAGCCGCAGCTGGTGGTGATCGATTACCTCCTGCCCGATATGTCCGGCGATGCGGTGGTAAAGGAGATCAAATACCGGTGTCCTTCTACACGTATCCTGGCTTATTCGTTCAATGGTTATTCGGCCGCTGTTATCCGTATGTTCGAGGCAGGCGTACATGGGTACGTGATCAAGAACGAGGACGACCTGGAATTTACAAAGGCCGTGGAATCCCTGCTGGAAGGAAAGGATTATTTCTGCCGGGAGGCGAGGACGCATATTATCCAGCGCGTCTTTCCGGAGGAAGAACATCCGAGGCTGATCGTTGCCAACACGGGTTTTTCGGCAAAAGAGATCGAGATCGTCCGGTTGATCTGTCAACAAAAAACGGCAAGGGAGATCGCCGCGTTGGTTTATCTCTCGGAGCGGACGGTTGAGCAGTACAGGAGCAATATCTCAAAGCGGATCGGAGCAAAGAACATCGCTGGGATCATCCGCTTCGCACTGCAGAACGGGATAATCGATCTGGGCGATCTTTGAAGGACCAGTCAAATAGGGCGCCTTGTTCGTCAAAGACAGGCACATCTGCCAACCGGCGGCTGGCGGAGGTATTCAGCGCTTCCAGGCCTTCTTTACGCGCTGCAAAAGGGTCAGCGTAAAGGATTTCTTTTCGGGTTCGAAGATATGCACATAGTAGGCGGGATCGATGAGCAGGGTATTTTGCAATTGTTGGATATGCTCTTCGGAGCCCTGTTTTTTCAAATAGGAAAATACGTGCCGAAGGAGTATTTTATAAATAAAGGCGGGGGGCCGCACCTCGCTAAATAATTCGGTGCTGTTTTGCCATAAATCGAGAAAGACGGCGACGGTCAGCGCTTCCAACTCTTTTTCGTCTGAAAGCCCCGTCAGCCTTGTGATGGCGGAGAAGATTGAGGGGTAGTAAAGGTCAATGAATTGCTCAAACAAGACAGTGCCCTCTGTTAAGTTTGGTTCGATCATGCCCTTTGTCAAGACCGACCGTATACCTGTAACCGCAAAGGGCGGGTATGGCGACAAAATTATGGTATGTATTTTGTGGCTGATTGCGCGGTTGTGTGCCCGTCAACAAAGATATTTCCTGTGATTAACCCTTATATACACTCTGTCTGCACAATCATTAATGGACTGGCGTAAGCCTGTCGGACCAAATTGAGGTAATGTACGGTAATACCCGCCGATACGTTACCTTTTTTTATGCCCGGCCCCTGCGCCGATCGGAGGTTGTAGAGCAGGCCCTTAAAAAACTTCGCCGAGGTTGACAAAGAACCCGCCGGAGCCGTGCGTTCCCCAGCCATAGTCGATACAGAGATTCGTCCGTGAAAATTTGTTGAGACTGATCCGCATACCGCAGCCATATCCAGGGTCGATATAGGCGAAGTGAGTGGTTCCGGGATCGGATAAAGACTGCGCATTGGCAAAGACAACACCCCCCAAAAGCCCGTTGCCGCTGATACCAAAACGATATTCGGATTCGAGATAAAGCATATTATTGCTGCGATAACGCCCCTGGATATAGCCTCTTGCGGTGTTGGAATAGGCATCCCAGCCGGTACTGGGCAGCAGCAGGTAGGGAACATGACCGCCGCCCATCGTAAACCAGTCATAGCTCCAAAAGGCCAGCACATTATGACTGCCAAACGGCAGCGGCAGGTACTGCCGCAGATCGAAGAGCAGGGATTGCCAGTTGTCGTCGCTGCCGAGGAAAGTAAAATTGGGCCGCCAGGTGACGCTGTAATACGCGCCTTTTTGGGGATTGATCGGATTATGCCGGGAGTCGTCGAGAAAGTGAAAAGAGATCCCCGAAGCCACTTCGTTTTTGCTAAGCCCGTAGCGTTCGAAATCGGTAGGCTTGCCGGTTGGCGGATCAACTTCGCGGATATTCCAGAAATAGTCGGCATCATAGCCCAAACCCACGTAAAGATTCCGGCCTATATTTTTCAGGATGGCCTGGTGAAGCCGGAGATACCCGAAGTTGATATTATAACCACTGTCAGCCGAAGTGTTGCCGCCGAGACCATAGGTCAGCGAGGGATATTTCATATAGCGCCAGTCGGTAATGATATTGTACTTGTTCCCTTTTGTCCAGATATCCGCCTGTATAGGGAAGATGATCTGCTGGTACTGGGAATAGGTGACGCTGGTCAGAACGGTGGACAGGTTGGTCTGACCGTGATCGCTGGTATAAAAGGCGAAATTGGAACTGAGAACGCCAGCGAAGCCCGTCTGTAAGGTGTAGCCGGCAACGGGAAGGACCGAAATATGGACCCGCCCCGACTTTAGCGCCGCGGTATCTTTCCGGTTGCTCTTGTGACCTTTCAGAAAGGATCTGCCGACATCCACGAGATCGACGGCATTGTTGAATTGTGCGCTGTCCGGTTTAGGGATGGTATTCGTCTTGGCGTTATCCTGGGAATAGACCGAACCGGCCAGCAGGACCAGCCCAAGGATTGAACAGTATATTTTGATCGCTGCCTTCAATACGTTACCAGGTAAGACCATCTGAGACCGGTATTTTTTCTGTTAATTCCACATATTCATTGAGCTTATGCAGCTCCAGGATGGTCGTCTGGCCGTCGTCGCTTTCCCTGTACATCGGCAGGAATTTGCGGTCGAACTGGATTTCGTTATACGTATAGGAAGTACGCTGCAGCACATAATTGGAGTAGATATCGTCGAATCCTCTTATCAGGACATAGAGCTCTACGTCGGCATCTTTCATGTCCTCCCAGTTGAAACCATTGATCGGACTCTTGTCGTCGATGGGATGAACGACGGTCCAATTCATCGGCAGGCTTTCGACCCTCGTCCTTTCCAGCCCAAGGTCGTAGTATCTGTATTCCATCAAACCGTTGTCCTGTGGTACGCGCAGACCGATATTGACCCGGATCTCCACATCGGTAAGCGTATGATTGTCCTTGAACGAAGCAAAGCGGAACATGAGGGCCCTGCCGCCCTTAAAGGGACTGACCAGCGCAAAGTCGCTGAAAAGCAGGAAGCTGCGCGGACGGGAAAAGCGCCCGTACATCAGACCGGTAGCCAGGGCAAACGATAGAAAACCGGCCATCGCTTCGATAGAAGCCACCAGGTTGGCGCCGTCGCCGATGGGGTTGACTCGTCCATAGCCAACCGTCGTAAAGGTTTCGGTACTGAAGAAGTAAGCCTCTTTGAATTTACCCCACCAGTCGGTTGCTATAACGCCCTGCAGCTGATCGAGGCCGACCAGCAGGTAAATCCCGGTAAAGAGCAGGTTGAGGATAAAATACACCAGCATAAGAAAGCCAAAGAACTTCCAGCGGGGCAGCGTAAGCATATGATGATAGACACTGTAGCGGCGCATAAAGGAGATCCCCTCTCTGCGCAGGTTGAACGTCCCGTCGCGATTGATGAACCTTCCGCCTACATTATCGGCGTTGGCGCTGAATCCGGTGTCGTTGTTCGTCTTTAAGAAAGGGTCTATCTTCTTTCCCGATGCCATGTTATTTTGCTGAGGTTTTACTCCGCAAAGCTATGTGCTCTTTTTTAGATTACCAGCGCCTCATAAAGTACTTCGACCGGATGAAGGGCTTTACGCCCCGTCCCATCCTTTATCTGGTGACGGCAGCTGGTGCCGGGGGCGGCAATGATCACGTCTGCAGGCTGTCTGCGGACCGTTGGCAACAGCACCATCTCTCCGATCTTCTGGGAGACCCCGAAATGTTCTTTTTCGTATCCAAAAGAGCCGGCCATGCCGCAGCAGCCGGATGGGATCGTGCTGACGGTATAATTGGCCGGGAAGGAAAGTAATTTGACGCTGCCGGAGACGGACGTGAGCGCCTTTTGCTGGCAGTGCCCGTGGAGTTGTATGCTTCGTTTCTCCGTCGTAAACTGATCGGGACGTATCTGTCCGCGGTCTATTTCGCGCGCAAGGAAGTCGTCGATCAGGAAACTGTTCTGCGCCAGCCGCCTGGCGTCAGCAAGCAGGCTTTCTTCGGCGAGGTCGGGATATTCGTCGCGGAAGGTCAGAATGGCAGAAGGCTCGATCCCAACGAGCGGCGTGTCGGCGGTAATGAGGGGCGCCAGCAGCCTGATGTTCTCGTTGACGATGGTTTTTGCCTTGCGAACAAGCCCTTTCGACAACCAGGTTCTGCCGCTCTCGAGATGCTGGGGCAGGACAACCTCATAACCGAGTTTCTCGAGCAGCAGGATGGCTTTGATGCCGATCTCGGTATCGTTGTAATTGGTAAACTCGTCGCAAAAGAGAAAGACCTTTTTTGCGCCGGCGGACGGCAGGCTTGCGGCTGCCGGAGCGGAGGCCGGGCCTTCGGGTTTGTGCCTGCCAAACCAGCTGCGAAGCGTCGTCTTATAAAGCAGCGGCATCGAACGCTGCTCCGCAAAACCGGAAAAGCGTTTCACCCATTTGCTGATAGCGGGACTCCCCATCACGAAGTTATACAAGCCGGGAACCATCGCGCCCAGACGAGCGCTGCGCGTAAAATTGGCGATCAGTCTGCTGCGCATCGGGACGCCGTTGGCGTCGTAATAATGCTGCAGGAATTCAGCCTTCAGCTTGGCCATATCGACGTTGGAAGGACACTCCGATTTGCATCCTTTGCAGCTGAGGCAGAGATCCATCACCTCGTAGATCTCTTTATTGTCGTAGCGGTTGTCCTTTGGACTATGGGTGAGGAACTCGCGCAGGATATTGGCCCTGGCGCGGGTGGTGTCCTTTTCATTGCGCGTCGCCATGAACGAAGGACACATCGTGCCGCCGGAAAGATGGCTTTTACGGCAGTCGCCGGAGCCATTGCATTGTTCGGCATGCTGTAAGATATCCTGCCCATGGAAACGGAAGAGGGTAGGAAAGGCCGGCGTCTGCTGCCCAGGCTCGTAACGCAGCATCGAGTTCATCGGCGGGGTATCGACGATCTTGCCGGGATTGAAAATATTATCCGGGTCCCAGGTCTTTTTTATGGCTTTAAAAAGCTGGTAGTTCCTCTCGCCGACCATCTGCGGAATAAATTCGCCGCGGAGCCTTCCATCGCCATGCTCGCCGCTGAGCGATCCCTGGTATTTTTTTACAAGAGTGGCGATCTCCTGCGCAATGGTCCGGAAAAGCTGGTTGCCTTCTTCTGTCTTCAGGTTCAGTATCGGACGGAGATGGATCTCCCCGCTTCCGGCGTGAGCATAATGAACGGAGGATAGACCATACTTCTTTAGTATCTCATTAAAGTCCCGGATATAGGCAGGCAGGTCAAGCACATCGACCGCGGTATCCTCGATGACGGGTACCGCCTTGTCATCGCCAGGCAGATTGCTCAGCAGACCAAGACCGGCTTTACGCAGCGACCAGATACGGTTCGTATCGGAGCCAAAGAGAACGGGAAAATGATAGCCCAGACCCGCAGCCCTTAAGTCCGCCTCTACTCTGGAAGTGAGGGCTGCGATCTCCTCGCGCGTATCCCGTTTGAATTCTATGACAAGGATAGCGCCCGGATCCCCCTGTACAAAAAACCGGTTCTTGCTTTGTTCGATATTGTCCTTGGTACATTCAAGTATATAATGATCGATCAGTTCGCTCGCGCTGGGCGCATAGGACATCGCGATGATATTGGCGCGCAGCGATTCGTCGATCGTATGGAAGTGAACACAAAGCAGCCCGGTCTCTTTTGGAGGCAGGGGACTGAGGTTCAGTTTGATCTCGGTGATAAAGGCCAGCGTACCTTCGGAACCGGCGATGAGCGTACAGAAATTGAAGTCGGGCTGGCCGGCGGTAAATGGAGCCGTTTCGAGAAGCAGGTCGAGAGCATAACCGGTATTACGCCGTTCGATCGACTTTTTGGGAAACTCCTTTCGGATCGACTCCTGGTTATCGTAATTGCCAAGCATAGTGCGCAGCTCCCGGTAAACTCTTCCTTCAAGGGTCGGAGCCTCGCATTTCGCATGAAAGCTGTCGAGATCCAACGGACCGAATGTCACCTCGGAACCATCACTCAGCAGGGCTTTTGCTTCCAGCAGGTGTTCGCGGGTGCTGCGGTAAACCACAGAGTTGGAACCGCACGAGTTGTTGCCGACCATCCCGCCGATCATCGCTCGATTGGCTGTAGACGTTTCGGGACCGAAGAGCAAACCATGCGGTTTCAGGAATAGATTGAGCTCGTCGCGCACGACACCGGGTTGTACACGGACCCAGCGTTCGGCTGTATTCAATTCCAGGATGCGGTTGAAAAACTTGGACACATCCACTACTATCCCTTTTCCGACGACCTGACCGGCAAGCGATGTGCCGGCTGTACGAGGGATCAGGGATGTCTGGTGGGTCCGGGCAAAGTCGATGAGTTTTTTGAGATCGTCGACTGTTTTTGGGACAGCGACGGCCTGCGGCAGTTCCCGATAAGCGGAGGCGTCGGTGGCATAAAGTGTACGTATGACGGTGTCGTCATACAGTTCGCCTTCAAATTGAGGGGACAATGTCTGCAATAAATCACTCATAATCTGGCAGCTTTTATGGTTCCTACTCGAAGGCGCAAATTTAAGCGCTTTTGATTGCATCCATTAGGAAATTCTACTATTTTGGCCGCGGAATCTTTATAATAATCTGATCCGAATGCATCACCAGTTGTCCGTCCGGATCGCTGACCACCCAGGAAACCTCTTCGGATGGTTCAACCTTTTTATCCGGATCATGGCCTGCGACAATCACATCAGGGGACAGAACCTTTATTGGTTCGGGTGCTGAAGGTGCAGTAAAAAAAGTACATTTGT
Organism: Chitinophagales bacterium; assembly: GCA_015654595.1. Taxonomy (GTDB): domain Bacteria; phylum Bacteroidota; class Bacteroidia; order Chitinophagales; family Chitinophagaceae; genus Puia. Next base: position 11,977 of record JAATGQ010000220.1, read on the forward strand.
TAGTATGTACCTAAGACTCCACCTTTTACTTTTGTCGGGCTTGCTGATTGCCGGCTCTGTCCGCGCGCAGAAGAATAATAAATTATCGACAAACCCTGCGTTGGTCAGACTGATCGACGGCAATCTTCGCCAGGCAGTCAATCAATACAAGGTATTGATGAGCAAGACGCCGGCCGGAGTAATGCCAAGGTCATATACGGCAGGGACCGACAAACTGGAGACAAGCGACCTCGGGTGGTGGACAAGCGGCTTTTATACGGGAACGCTTTTTTATTTGTATCAGTATTCGCACGATACTTCCCTATTAAGAGAGGCAAAGGACAGGTTGAATCTGCTGGAAAAAGAGCAATACAACAAGGGGACACACGATCTTGGGTTTATGATGTATTGCAGCTATGGGAATGGCTTACGGTTATTGGGCGACACGTCGTATAAGCGCATCCTGCTGACAAGCGCGCGTTCTTTGTCGACGCGTTTCAACCCGGTTGTCGGCGCGATCCGCAGCTGGGATGCCAAACCCTGGCATTACCCGGTGATCATCGACAACATGATGAACCTGGAGCTGCTGCTTTGGGCTTCGCAGGTCAGCGGCGACACGAGCTTCCTGCATATAGCGCTTACTCATGCCAATACGACGATGCGCAATCATTTCCGTCCGGACTTCAGTTCTTATCACGTCATAGACTATGATACGGCTACCGGGGCTGTACTGGCAAAGAAGACGGCACAGGGATACGCCGATTCTTCCGCCTGGGCGCGCGGTCAATCCTGGGGATTGTATGGATATACTGTATTGTACCGGTATACGCATGATACTAAATACCTGGAGCAGGCAAGACATATCGCGCATTTTATTCTGACCAATCCACATCTGCCTTCGGATAAGATCCCTTACTGGGACTATAACGCGCCCGATATTCCAAAAGCGCTCCGGGACGCTTCTGCCGCGTCTGTGATGGCTTCAGCCCTGATCGAACTGGCCCGGGATGTATCGGTAGAAGAGGGGACAGGTTATCTGGAAACTGCACAGCAGATACTCGTCAATCTTTCTTCCAATAACTACAAGGCAGTGGTTGGCTCCAATGGCGGCTTTATCTTAAAACATAGTGTCGGGAACATTCCCGCTCATACAGAGGTAGACGTCCCATTGACCTATGCGGACTACTACTTTGTAGAAGCAATGCTGCGATATAAGGAGCTGGCTAAGGAAAAATAATCTCCCTTCCCAAAAAATCGTAAGCTTTTAACGCTCATGGAGGCGGAGCCTTTGGGCCATACGTCTCGGCCGTCAACGCCCAGATCATCTTGTCGGTGGGTTTCCCATCGGGATCGGTGGAGTACTCCGGCAGGACGGTTGCGATATGGAACCTGAGTTTTTCGGGTATCCTTCTGCTCGGGATAATGGGTGGATTTGTGTTTTTTGCACATTTTAACGGATCGGAATGGAAAAATCGTATATCTTCCAAGTCGCAATCGAGTAAAAAATCAATGAAAAAAGCCTTATTGACGGCGACTTTGGCCGCGGCAATGATCCTGCCGGCCTTCGCGCAAAAGAAAAAATCGCATTCAGCACCAGCAGCAGACACTTCTAAACCCAAACCTCCTGTTCTGCCCCCCATGCCCAAGTCGGGCCCCAAGCCTTATAAGGAAATTGTTACGGAAAAGGCGGTGTCGCATCCCGGGATGTTTACGGTTCACAAAGTGGAAGACAAGTATTATTTCGAGATCCCGGATTCCATGCTTTTGAGAGAATTTATGGCCATCACCCGGTTTAGCAAGACCGCCGGCGGAGGCGTGTACGGCGGAGAGCTGGCGAATGAACAAACGCTGGAATGGGAGAAAGGACCAAACAACACGCTTTTCCTGCGGGTCGTTACGCTGGTCAGTATGGCGGATTCAACCAACAAGATCTACAAGGCGGTAAGGAACTCAAATGAGAATCCTATTGCCGCTACATTTGAGATCAAAGCATTCGGAAAGGATTCTACAAGCGTCATTATCGATGTCTCGGATTATTTTAAAGGAGATAACCTGATCGTGAGCATCCCGGCGGCGGTCAAACAGCGGATGAAGCTCGGCGGGATCGCCATGGATCGTTCGTACATCGAACACATCAATACGTTCCCGATGAATACAGAAGTGAAGAGCGTTAAGACGTTTGGGGCCGGCGGCGGCGGCCCTTCACTTTTCGGGTTTTCCATACCGACGCCTGCGGATGCTGCGGGCGCCGTTACGCTGGAACTCAACACCTCTTTTATCCTGCTGCCGAAAGTGCCGATGGGCAAACGTCTTTTCGATCGCCGGGTCGGGTACTTTGCGGATGATTATACGATCTACAGCGATGACCAGCAAAAGACCGAAGACCAGGAGTTTATCGTTCGCTGGAGACTGGAACCAAAGCCCGAAGACAGGGAAAAGTGGGAGCACGGCCAGTTGGTCGAGCCCGCAAAGCCGATCGTATACTATATCGATCCTGCTACTCCGCGGCAATGGGTACCTTACCTCATGCAGGGGATCGACGACTGGCAGCAGGCCTTTGAAAAGGCAGGGTTCAAACATGCGATCATAGCAAAGGAATGGCCGGAGAATGATACGACGATGAGTCTCGAAGATGCGCGCTATTCTGTGCTGCGGTATTTTGCGTCGGATATCGAAAATGCGTATGGTCCGAATGTACACGATCCGCGCAGCGGAGAGATTATAGAGAGCCATATCGGATGGTATCACAATGTAATGGAGATCCTGCACGACTGGTACATGGTCCAGACGGCGGCCGTCGATCCGAAAGCAAGAAAGATGCACCTGGACGACAGCCTGATGGGACTGCTGATCCGGTTCGTGTCTTCTCACGAAGTGGGACATACGCTTGGCCTCCGGCATAATATGGGCAGCAGCAGCACGGTGCCTGTAGAGAAATTAAGGGATAAGAACTGGCTGGATGCGCATGGACATACGCCAAGCATCATGGATTATGCACGGTTCAACTATGTCGCACAGCCGGAAGACAATATCCCCGAATATGATCTGTTTCCGCGTATCGGGGAGTACGACCGGTGGGCGATCCAATGGGGATACTCCTGGACGGGTGCAGCCAGCCCGAAAGAAGACGCAAAGATCGTCAATCACTGGATCATCGATAGCCTGAAGTCAAATCCGCGGCTTTGGTTTGGCGGAGAGGGCTTTAACCAGGACCCGCGTTCACAGATGGAAGATCTTGGAGACAACAGTATGAAAGCCAGTGGGTATGGGATCAGGAATCTGCAGCGTATCCTGCCCAGGCTTCCGGAGTGGACAAAGGAAGAGGACGACAAATACGAAAATCTCCTGGATATGTACAGACAGGTAGTGGGACAGTACGGCCGCTATATGGGGCACGTGCTGAAGAATGTCGGAGGAGTCTATGAGACTTTCAAGAGCATAGAAGAGCCCGGAGATATTTATATGCCTACGCCAAAGGCACGGCAGAAAGAAGCCGTCGCGTTTCTGAATGCGCAGCTCTTCGAGACGCCGCACTGGCTGCTGGACAATTCGATCCTCAATAAAATATATGGTCCCACTGGCGATCCGGTAGGGTCTGTACAAACGGGTATTTTGAGCAGCCTCTTGTCCTCCTCCCGGCTTTATACGATGTCGGCTGCTGCTAACCGGTATGGAGAAACAAAAGTCTATGCGATAGAAGACCTGCTGGAAGATCTGCGCAAAGGGATCTGGAAGGAAATGACGACCCACCAGGCGACCGATCAATACCGGAGAAACCTCCAAAAGACCTATATCGAATCGTTGATCACGATCGTGAGCCCGCCTGCACCGCCCAGCACGGGAATCCCGGGGCTCTTTATCTTCTTTGGCCCGAATACAAAAAATACCGACCTCCCGTCAATTGCAAAAGCAGAATTGTCGGAGATCAGGACCCGGCTGCTGGCGGCGATTCCCGCAACAAAGGATCGTCTGACCCGATACCACTTTCAGGACATGGCAGAACGGATCAAACAGGCTTTGAATCCAAAGTGATCGCCTGTCTGAACTATCAGCGTTTGAGCCCCGGTGTTAGCAATGATGCCGGGGCTTATGCTTTTATTTTCTTCAATTTATTGCGATGAGGGATAAGGGCGCCGGCGGGAAGGGTAAGTTTAATAAACTTCCGGAGGTGTTCGTCGTAATACTTGCATTTAGCGATTCCTTTGTTTTCATAGACTTCTTCAATTATTAGCTTGATATCCAACAAGCCAGGAAAGGTTACTTCTTCACCAACCTTTAAAAATTCATACATAGGCAGAAATTTCAAGGGTGATTATCAGATTAGTTACGACAACAAGGTACTAAAATCCGTGGTTATACGTAGGGGATTTCTGGTAGTCACCATTAGTAAAAACCTGATTTCCCTTTAAATAACCAATAATTCTCGGGCATAGCTCAAAAAATGATCGAAGTGGGGCATTCGTCGGGCGAGTGTGGAATGGCACCTCTTTTGTAACCGAATAAAAAAAAGCCATGATCGGAATATTACCCGATATACCTCCGAATGTAGCTGGTTTCAGGGCCAGCGGCGATGTCACCAGGGAGGATTACAAGCGTATTGTCTTCCCGGAGATACGCAAGCATGTGGAATCTTTTGGACAGCTGAACTTTGTCTTTTTTGTCGACACTTCTTTAAAGAACTTTAGCGCAGGGGCCTGGATAAGGGATATCTGGCTGGGAGTGAAAGAACTGGCCCGGTGGCATAAGGTGGCGATCATCTCGGATGTCGAGAAGGTCCGCAACTTCACCAATGCGATCAGCAGACTTCTTCCGGGTACTTATCGGGGATTTCCCGCGAGCAGACTGGCAGAAGCTATCCGATGGGCATCCAATGAAGGAGAGGTGGAAGACGAGATGCCCGATCAGATGGACGGCAGGAGCCTGCAGGCGTCTGCGCAGGTGAAGACACATCATCACAACGAGGCGCGCTATGTCTTTAACAGGGCTGTAGAACGACTGCAGGATGTCAACCAATGGACGGATCTGTGCGGGTCCCTCATGGCTTCTTATCAATTGCTGGATGACTCGGGCCATCCATTGGAGGGACGGGTGACGAAGGGGGATTTTATCCGTGTCGATATTCCTGACCAGGGTAAATCCGTCTGGGTACAGGTAGATCGGATGGAACGTCTATGGGCTACTGATATGGATGAGCAGTTTATAATGCAGATGCGCCTATCGGACATGCCAAAACCGCTGGACGGGGCGGCTTTTGGAGCGCAGCCCGAAGGCAAAATGGAAGAGCAGAACACCAGGGTGATCCTGGTCGAACGAAAAGAGAAGAGAGTATCGGTTTGCTTTTTCAGCGGATCGGTCAACGAAGCTGCCAGGATACAATGGAATGCCCTGGTACAGGGCTTGCTTGAGAAGGAATAGAACCATTGTTTGGGCGGAGCCCAAACAGTGCTTGAGGCCCCAAGGCCTAAAGCACATACATCATGGTTTGGAGCTGAAAAATTATTTTTTTTCAATTTTTAGCTCCAAACATAAAATCTTAGGTTATGGGAAGCTTTAACAGGAGGCGGATAATGGTAGTGATGGTGGTCGTTCTGGTCGTCGTACTTTCCTTCTTTGCCGGCAAGCATTATGGGAACAAATCTTATATAAATCCGCAGAGCCCGGCTGCGGCAGGGCAGGTGGGCTCTGACAGGGCGGGTATACCGCCGGATTCTTTACCGCATTAGCGGTTGGATTACTTTATCATCTTCAATATCGTTGCTCCTTTACTTCACTGCCCCCGGCATTGTAAATGCTGATGACCCTGAATTACCAATATGTTAGCATAGGATTTGCACCATAAAATAAAATGAAACTTATGAGCTATTCACCGGGATATAAGCAGGAGCACCGGGTAAACCTGGGCGACAACCAGCGGATACTTTCTGCAGTGGGAGGATCTCTGTTATTATATTTTGTCGCAAAAAAGCACACGATCAATTCACTCCTGTTATTGGGCGGAGGTTATCTTTTGTACCGGGCCATTTCGGGCCATTGCCCGGTGACTGCATCGGTAAAAAGGAATAGCCGGAAATTGGGGAATAATATCAATATCAGGGGCTCCGCGGTTGTCAACCGACCCGTATCGGAGATCTATGCCTTCTGGCGGGATAGCCGGAACATCCCCAAAATGCTAAGGCACATCGGCCGTATTGAGGTAGCAGACGACGGCACTGCCATCTGGGGGATGGATCTTCCGGATATCGGTGAAGTGAGCTGGCGGACCAGGATCTTGCGCGAAAGACAGGATAGGGAACTGTCCTGGCATTCCATGGAAGGCGCAGCGATTGAACAGATGGGCAAGGTCAATTTTTCCCCGACTCCTGGGGGTGGGACACGAGTGGAAGTGGTCTTGTCCTACCGGGCGCCGGCCGGACCGATTGACGAACGGCTGGAAAGATTGCTGACACCGGCTTTCCGACAAAAGATTGAAGAGGAGATCCGGCAGATGCCCGAATTTTTTGAACAATTGTCCCCCGCAAATGGGTAATAGGCTTACCATCCGGAAACAAAAGGAGTTCTTGTCCGGCAGAGAAAAGGACTGGCATAGAAGGCTCCGGTCTTTAGAGAATGGATACGACAGGGACGCCTTGCATCGGCTGCGTGTTGATCTGAAAAAGATCAGGGCGCTGGTTCAGCTTTCGGAAGACTGCGGGACCGGACGGACGGGCAAGGAATTCCAAAGGATGAAGCGTTTATTCCAGCAATCAGGTAAGGTGCGGGACGTGGACAATGGAATACAAGTATTGGAGAGCTATCCCTCTGCGCCGGCAGCCTTTAAAGAACAGCAGTACAGGCAAAAACACGAGGCTTTTAAGGAGTTGACGACATGTGCCAGAAAATACAGGAAAAAAACGAGACATGCCGTCCTGTCGCATATCCATAGTATATCCGATACGTGTATCCGGGATTGGTATGCTGTTCAGATCGTCAATATCGGTCTTCTGTTGACAAATTCGGGAGACGACTGGCATAAAGCGCGGAAGCTGATCAAACGCCTGGTCTATTTGCTGAATGTATTGCCTTCTGCCCTTGCCGGAGAATTAAGATTGGATAAAGACTATCTCGATCAGCTGCAGGATGCCATCGGAGTGTGGCATGACGCTTCGATGACCGTAACGGCCTGGGCGGGCAAGGATCTGGCAGACAGCCAGCAGATGATAAAAGACTGTCAGGAAAAGGAGAACAAGGTGCGGGAACTGGCGCAGGAATTTTACCTGCGTGCGCATGCATAGGCTATTCAACCGGATGCCCGGCCGACAATTTATCAAGCGCCTTTTTCATATCGATACCTTTTCCAAGCACGGGTTGGAAAAGGTCGCCCGTCTCTTTTAGCCGGTCGAAGATATTGCGGATAGTGAAATTCTGATTCGACAATCCTTTCTTTACTTCCTCCCAACGAAGCGGCGTCGAAACGCATGCGCCTGGCTTGGGCCTTACGGAATAAGGTGCTGCGATAGTTGCCTGTGGACGGTTTTGAAGAAAATCCAGATACATCCTTCCCTTGCGTTGATCCATCATTCTTTCCAGCGTTGTATGATCGGGCATTTCTGCATGTACGCGTTCTACGATGATGCGGGCAAAGGTCTTAGACTGTTCGTAGGTATACTTTGCTCCCAATGGGAAATAGACATGCAGCCCCGTTGAGCCGGAGGTCTTACAGTAAGAACTGACCCCCGCATCCTGCAGGATATCGTGTGTGATCCTGGCCGCTTCGATCACTTTTTCGAAGGGCGTTTTCTTGTCGGGGTCGAGATCGATAATACACCAGTCGGGGTTATCGGGTTTGTCGGTACGGCTGCTCCAGGGATTGATCTCGATACAGCCCAGCGAGACCATATACAGCAGGCTGGCTTCATCCGTGCAGACGAGGAACTCTTTGTCTTTTGGATCGTCCGCGCTGTGATAAGGAAAGGTGGTGATCCATTCGGGCGCTTTCCCGCTGACGTCCTTTTGATAGAAACCAGGTTTGGTGATGCCATTGGGATGTCTGTTCAGGGACTGCGGTCTGTTTTTGAGATAGGGCAGTATATAGGCAGCAGCCTGATGATAGTAATTGAGAAGGTCGCGTTTGGTATATTTTTCTTTTGGCCAGAAGATCTTGTCCAGGTGCCCGAAAGTAAATTCGTGTCCGTTGACGGTCTTGATCTGCTCGTTGTCTTTCGGATTTAACAGCGGGGAAAAAGCGGAACGTGCCATATATTGTATAATTAAAGGATTATGTTGCGGGCGCAAAGCCGATGCCAGGCTTCGGCCTGTAATTTGAGAAGATAAACAAAACGATAAATATGGCAAAGCATACCGAAAATAAGACAGCTGATCAGCACGGAAAGAAACCCGTTGATCCGGTAAAGGGGGCCTACGAACAGGCGGAAAAGGACATTTTGAAAGATCCGGAGCTGAGTGATACTGATCCTACAGACGATCTGGATGAAGGCGAACTGGCCCGGAAGGATAATTCAGACGAAGAAGCTGCCGACCAGGTGCAGCCGGGAAAAAAGCGCTAGAAGCTTGACGCTGCTTGATGCTGCTTGATGATGCTGCTTGACGCCGCTTGACGCCCGGCGGGACGGGCAGGATGAGCAGGAAAAGAAAGCCGCCGGCGGTCGGACGAGCCATGTCCGGCCCGGGTAACATTACCTGGCTATCGGAAGCGAAAAGCAAAAAGTGGAGCCCTCCCCTGGCGTACTGGTTGCCCATATATCGCCTTTATGGCGGAGAATGATCTCTTTTGAGATATAAAGACCGATCCCCAGACCCGATATGACGGGGTTAGCGCTAGCCCGATAATAGCGATGAAAGACATGGGGCAGGTGTTCCTTGCTGATGCCGATGCCAAAATCGCGGACGCTGATCGTGGCGCTGTCTCCATCTTTTTTGACTTCGAGGATAATCTTTTGCGCGTTGGGAGAATATTTGACCGCATTGCCGAGCAGGTTGACCAATACCTGCTCGATCTTTGTATGGTCGGCCTGGACGATAATTTCTTCCCCCGAAAAAATAGTCTCTATGGAATGGGTGTGATAGATCTGGCGCACAGTCTCCACAGCTTCGCGGACAAGCGGGAGCAATGGAGTAAGGGTCAGGTTGTACGCCAGCTGGCCGGACTGTATCCTGGTGACATCGAGCAGGTCATCAATAAGACTGTTCAGTTTGTTGACCTGCCGGAGCGCTTTCTCGATAAAGTTCTTTGGCTGTCCTTCGGGCATTTCGTTTTCCAGCAATTGCAGGTATCCCTTGATGGTCGTGATCGGCGTTCTGAGCTCATGACCCGCTATACCGATAAATTCATCTTTTCTTTGGTTGAGCAATTTGATCTCTTCATACAGCTTGGCATTGTCTACCGCGATCGCAGCAAGGTTGGCGATACCGGCCAGGGTCCTTTCGTGATCGGCCTTGAACATCGCCCGTTGGGAATGACCAAAGAAGAGCCCGCCGATGGACGGGCCTGCCGGACTGACGACCGGGACAGCAAGATAGCTGACGACGGAAAGGTGTCCGGGGAGCATGCCTTCTAAGGGACTATTCCTGCCATATAGAGGGTCTGATGTGATATCGTCGGACCGATAGATCCCTTCGCCGCTAAAGGTTAATTTGAACAGCGGCGTGTTGCGCGGCATCGGAAAATTGGTGAATGCGGATCTGGAAACACCGGACAGTGAATACAGCGGATAAGATTCCCCGCTTGCATCGATATTGTTATAGAAGAAAGCTCCGAATTCCGCGCCGGTAAGTTCGGTAGTGATATCGGTTACTCTTTGCAGAAGGGTTTGCAGATCGAGTTTTTCAAAAAAGGTCTTGCCGATAGAAAGCAGCAGCTCGAGTTCCTGCAGGTTCTTCTTCGACTCCTGCTCGAGCCGTATCTGTTGGGTGATATCCCGGGCGATCTTGGAGGCGCCGATGATACGCCCTTCCTTGTCCTTGATGGGGGAGACGGAGAGCGATATAGGCAGTGTATTGCCTCCCTTTGTTCTGCGGATCGTTTGAAAATGCTCTACGTGCCGCCCGTTTCGGATATTTTCAATGATCATATCCTCTTCAGAAAGACGGTCGAACGGAATGAGGAGGGAAATATGTTTGCCGATCACTTCTTCCTCCTTGTAGCCAAACATACGCTCTGCGGCTCGATTCCAGCTGGTTATATATCCTTCAAGGGTCTTGCTGATAATGGCATCCTCGGAATTGTCAATGATCGCAGCGAGCATCGCTTGTCTCTTTTCCATCTCGTTTGGCCCGCTGTCCAGAAAGGTAGATATCACTCTATTTTGTTGAATTAGATAAGCTAAAGTAGCGATAAAAGTCAAACGCTGTTGCCCAAAAGTATGATCTATCACGATTTTAATCCGGATACCCCCACCCGGGTCTGATATTTGCATAATATCGGCATGCGATTTCCGGGTTTTTTCTGTTTATTGATCGTGATATTACCTTTTTTTGTTGTTGGTCAAAGTTCAAAGGACCCGGGTACTCCACCCCCAAAAGATACGTCTGTACTAAAGAAAGCGACAAGCGATTCGTTGCATCACACCGATACGACAAGGTATCATTTTGCCTATACGGGTACCGGAACGATCAACAACAACAACTCCCTCCGTTCTTATGTGCTGAACAATGCGTTGAAGCTCAGCATGGCAAAGAAGAGCGCAACGGTTGACTTTTCCAATAGCTGGGTCTATGGCAAGCAGAATGCTGTCAAGACCAACGACGATTATAGCTCCTCGTTGGCGTTCAATCTTTATAAATTACGGGTATTGGAGCATTCTTATTTCTGGGGGATGGCCAACTACAATACGAGCATTCCATTGCTGATCAACCACCAGATGCAGGCGGGGGTTGGCATCGGCTATAACGTATTGGACAAGAAAACGGCTACAGTCATCCTTAGCGATGGGGCGCTCTACGAGACGAACGATCTTTATGACAGTCTCTATGGTGTTCCGGGAGGTAATATCTTCCGCAGGGACCGTTATCAGACGGTGCGTAACTCCTTCAGACTGCTGGTACATTTCGTATGGCTGGATAAGATAACCTTTGACGGTACAGGGTATTTGCAGAACGCTTTCCGGGACTGGCAGGACAATATCTTCCGGCTCAACGGGAGCATATCGATCAAGCTATACAAATGGCTAAACCTTAATTCCTCCGCGGCCTACAGCAAGTTTACCAGAACCCGCGGGACCAATACCCTTATTTCTTTCGGGTTGATGGTACAGCATTAGGAATTATGCTTGGATGTTGAATGGAAGACCCTATATTTGCGCGTTCCCTAATCATAACCAAATGCCTTTACTGGAAAAGTATTTAGTCGTCAGGCGCTCCACTTTGGCAGGAGCTGGAAAAGGACTCTTCACTACCAAAGATATTCCCCGTGGAAAAAAGATCGTAGAATATCGTGGAAAGGTCTCGACCTGGAAGGACGTCGACGACAAGGCCGGTTTGAACGGTTATATTTACTACGTCAACAGAAATCATGTTATCGACGCTTCTGAACAGAAACAGGAGCTGGCCCGTTACGCCAACGATGCGAAAGGACTGGTGCGGACAGAAGGTATCCGGAATAACTGTACCTACAATATCGAAGGGGTGCGTGTATACATCGTCGCGATGAAGAACATTCCTGCCGGCAGCGAGCTCCTGGTTGGTTATGGAAAGGAATACTGGGATATCATCAAGGAGAACTGGGCGGAGAAGGAAAAGAAAGCAAAGACCCGGAAAATCAAGGCTGAAGCGGCGAAGGGCAAACCGGTGTCGAAAACTGGCGCAAAAGAAAAAGCCGGCCCTTCAAAGAAGACCGGCGTTTCACGGAAAAAAGCTAAATAATTATTTCCCCATCAGGGCCTTGGCCTTTGCCACTACATTATCTACCGTAAATCCAAACTCTTTAAACAGGTCGGCTGCAGGCGCTGACTCTCCAAAGCGGACCATGCCAAGCATATCGCCTTCATCGGTAATATACTTGTGCCAGCCCATAGGCGAGGCGGCTTCAATAGCAAGTCTTTTCTTCAATCCTTTTGGCAGCACGCGTTGTTTATAGGCCTCATCCTGCTTTTCAAAAATCTCCCAGGAAGGCATACTGACCACCCTTGCTGCAATACCCGCATCTTTTAATTTTGCCTGCGCCTGTAAAGCAAGTTCGACTTCGGACCCCGTGGCAATCAGAATGACTTCCGGCGCGCGGTCGGGTTCCGATATAATATAGGCGCCCTTCGTGGCGTCTCCTTCGGACTTATAGGCGGATTTATCAAAGATAGTAACGTTCTGCCGGGTAAGTACCAGCGCTACAGGGCCTCCCTGGTGCTGCAGCGCGATCTTCCAGGCCAGCGCGGTCTCATTGGCGTCGGCGGGCCGGATGACGGTCATATTGGGAATGCTGCGCAGACAGGCCAGCTGTTCTACAGGCTGGTGCGTGGTGCCGTCTTCCCCCAATCCAATGCTGTCGTGGGTATAAATAAAGATGGGATTTATCTTCATAATGGACGCCAGCCGGATGGGCGGACGCATATAGTCTGAAAAGATCAGGAAGGTTGCGCCATAAGGGGTAAATCCTTTCGTGACAGCCATTCCATTTAATATAGCGCCCATGCTATGCTCGCGGACGCCAAAGTGAAAATTGCGCCCCTCGGGGTGTTCCATACTAAAAGATGCATAGTCTTTGAGATTGGTTTCAGTGGACGGAGCAAGATCGGCCGCCCCGCCGATCACAAAGGGCAGCGTACCGGCGATACTGTTCAATACTTTTCCGGAAGCTACGCGCGTAGACAGCTTGCCTTCCTTACCGTCCGACTGCTGGAAGGTTGGTATCTTCTTTTCCCATCCCTCGGGCTTCTTTCCCGCCATAGTCAGCCTGCATTCTACCGCCAGGTCAGGATATTGCTGCTGGTATTTTTCAAAAAGATCATTCCATTGTTTTTCGAGATCCTGCCCCTTCGCCCCGATATTACGATAATATTCCAGTACCTTCTCCGGTACGACAAAGGACTGTTCGGGATCGAAGCCAAAATTCTTCTTGACGAGCTTTACTTCGTCTGCACCGAGAGGAGAACCATGCGCGCCGGCCGTATCGACCTTGTTCGGACTGCCAAACGCGATATGCGTCCTCACTTTTATCAGCGAAGGACGACTTGTCTCGGCCTTTGCTTTTTTTACGGCAGCCTCCAGCGCAGCAAGGTCATTGCCGTCCTCGACCGTCTGGACATGCCAGCCATAAGCCTCGAAGCGTTTGCCGGTATCTTCCTTAAAGGTAATATCCGTGGCGCCTTCGATAGAGATATGGTTGTCGTCATAGAAATAAATGATATTCCCAAGCCCCAGATGACCGGCAAACGACGCAGCCTCCGAACTGATGCCTTCCATCATATCCCCATCGCTGCAAATCGCATAAATGTTATAGTCGAATATCGGGAAGCCGGGTTTGTTATAACGGGCAGCCAGGTATTTCTGTGCGACAGCCATTCCTATACCGTTGGCAAAGCCCTGCCCCAGCGGACCGGTCGTAATCTCAATCCCTGGTGTAAGCCCATATTCGGGGTGACCCGCTGTCTTGCTGTGCAGCTGCCGGAATTGTTTGATATCCTCCAGCGTCAGTTCATAGCCGGTCAGATAAAGGTAACTATACTGCAGCATACAGGCGTGACCGGCAGAGAGAACGAAGCGGTCTCTGTTGGACCAGTCCGGGTTTTTCGGATTGTACCGCATAAATTTTGCCCAGAGCGTATGTCCCATCGGAGCAATTCCCATCGGCGTGCCGGGATGACCCGAGTTGGCTTTTTGCACCGCGTCGGCGGATAATACGCGGACGGTATCGATCGCTAATTGTTCTATATCCTTATTATTTGTACCGGCAGCCGGTATGTTCATTGTCGTTGTTGCCATAAGTAAAAAATTAATCCTATATCGCAGGAAAAATTGTGCCACCCACGCAAATCGCTGTTATCCCGGGCATAGTCATTGCGCGTGAAAAGAAACGTTATTTCATGTCTGCCATTGAAACCGCTGCGCTTACCAGTCTGATCCGGTCCCGGATACAGGAAGAGGGACCGATATCTTTCCGGGACTTTATGGAAATGGCTCTTTATCAGCCGGAACAAGGGTACTATACTTCCTGCAGCGAGAAATTGGGGAAGAAGGGAGACTATTATACCAGCCCGTACCTGACGAAGCTTTTTGGATGGATGGTGGCCCTGCAGATGGAAGAAATGTGGCAGCTGATGGATTGCCCCGCCTTCACAATTATCGAATATGGCGCGGGCACCGGTTTATTGTGCCGGGATATCCTTAGCCGGCTTCAGCAGAACCAACGCATGTATGAACAGCTGGACTATGTGATCGTCGAAAAAAATGCCGGCGTGCGGCAGCGGCTGCCGGAAAAAGCCAGATGGGTAGAGTCGGCAGCAGATCTTTCTCCGATTACCGGCTGTGTATTATCCAATGAATTGCTGGATAATTTTTCGGTTCACCAGGTCGTGATGGAAGACGAATTGATGGAAGTATGCGTAGACTACCAGGAAGGGTTCATCGAGGTGATGCGTCCCGCCTCGCCCTTGCTGAAAGATTACCTGACGCAATTGAACGTAGCGCTGCCAAAGGGTTACCGGGCCGAGATCGACCTGGAAGCAGCCGAATGGATACAGACGGTTGGAGCGATCCTGGAGAAATGGTTTGTGCTGACGATCGATTATGGTTATCCCTCTTCGGGGTTGTACAGCAGGAAGGACGGAACCCTGGTTTGTTATCACCAGCACAAAGTAAACTATGACCCCTATCAGCATATAGGGGAACAGGATATTACACATCATGTCAACTTTTCTGCATTGGATTGGTGGGGACGAAAGGCGGGGTTGGTCTGTTGCGGATATACGAACCAGGGCTGGTTCCTGCAAGGGATGGGATTGACCAGGTGTTTACAGGAGATGGAACGGGATCACCAGCTGTCTGCAGGAGAAGGATTATGGCAGATGCGAACTTTATTGCTGGAGATGGGACATCGGTTCAAGGTATTGATCCAGCGCAAAGGTGTCGAAAAAGTGTTCCTATCAGGACTTCAATTTCCACAAGTGTTGGAATAGAGCGGGGCGCGGTCGATGGAATAGCAGAACTTTGCCATGGCGACCCGTGGCAATGTCATCCGATGGATACGGAGGTGCAGCGGTCCGGTTTTTGCAGACTGCTCCTGAAATAGCGATTGTGAGTTATCAACCAATTGAAAATTACGGCATTATAGGTGATTTGCGGACAACAGCCCTCATTGGGCTGGACGGATCTATCGACTTCATGTGTTTTCCACAATTTGATTCTCCCACCGTTTTTGGTCGGTTGCTGGACGATAAGAAAGGAGGTTTTTTTTCGATCAATCCTGAGTTCAAGGAAATGAAGACAAAACAGCTTTATCTACCCGATACAAATATCCTGATGACACGGTTCCTTTCACAGGATGGAGTGGGTGAGCTGACAGACTTTATGCCGCTTGACGGATTAGACGGGAAGAAGCTGATGCGGCGGCTCAAAACGATCCGCGGGGAGGTAAAATACCGTCTGGCTTGTTGTCCCCGGTTTAACTACGGAAAGGATGTGCATACTGCCGTTCAGGATAGCCCAAATGCGATCATCTTCCGTACGGATGGCAATGCCGGGATGGCGATGAGACTCAAATCGAGCGTGCCCCTGCAACTGGCGGGGGTGGATGCAACGGCGGAATTTACGCTGGCTGTCGGACAGACGGCTGATTTCCTGTGGGAAAGCGTAGATACGCAGCCATCAACCGGCGAGGATTTTTCCGGCATCGTCACCGCGGCATTAACCGAAACGATCCGTTTCTGGAAAGACTGGATCAGCCAGTCGACTTACCGGGGACGCTGGATGGAAGTGGTCAATAGAAGTGCGCTCGTGTTAAAGCTATTGACGTCGTGCCAATATGGGAGCATCATTGCTGCGCCTACCTTTGGACTGCCGGAGACGGTAGGAGGAAATCGCAACTGGGATTATCGATATGCCTGGATAAGGGACGCCTCCTTTACAGTCTATTCGCTTTTACAATTGGGCTATGGCAAAGAGGCGGGCCAGTTTATGGGATGGGTGGAAAAACAATGCCGGGATATCAAAGGACAGGAGCAGCTGGGGATCATGTATTCGATCGATGGCGGACGACAGCTGCAGGAGACCCAATTGGACCATTGGGAGGGATATAAAGGATCTTCGCCGGTAAGAATAGGGAATGATGCCTATGCACAGCTGCAGCTGGATATCTACGGCGAGCTGATGGATTCCGTATATTTATACAACAAACACGGAGATCCTATTTCTTATGATTTCTGGAAGGACCTGGAAAAACAGATGGATTGGCTTAGCGACAACTGGAATCAACCGGATGACGGCATCTGGGAGGTGAGAGGAGGAAAGAAGAACTTTCTTTATTCCCGGCTGGCCTGCTGGGTAGCGCTGGACAGGGCAATAAAGATCGCAGAGGCGCGCAGCTTTCCACACAACGGACACTGGCGGGAACAAAGAGATAAGATATTCAATAGCATCTACAGCGATTTCTGGGATGAAGGAAAGCAGGCCTTTATGCAATTCCCGGGTTCTGAGACGGTTGACGCATCAAGTCTGTTGATGCCTCTTTTCCGTTTTATCAGTCCAAAAGATCCGCGTTGGCTTTCCACATTGAAGCGGATCGAAGAAGAGCTGGTAACGGATTCCCTGGTCTATCGCTATAGGCCCGATGTCGCGGCGCCGGATGGTTTTATCAGCCGGGATGGAACGTTTTCGATGTGTACCTTCTGGTATGTAGAATGTCTTTCCCGCGCGGGACAACTGGACAAGGCCCGCTATTATTTTGAGAAGATGCTGGGCTATGCCAATCACTTAGGGCTTTATTCAGAACAACTGGGTTTTGAAGGCGAACACTTGGGGAATTTCCCACAGGCTTTTACCCATCTTGCTTTGATCAGCGCCGCCTTTAACCTGAACAAACAATTTGACGACCAGCAAAATAAAAATATTAATCCCGATCAAGTCTGATGACAACAACAACTAAACCTACCGTTCGTGCAGCAAACAAGAAGACCCGCGCCAAAAGTTTTTTAAGTGCCCTTGGACCGGGATTGATCACGGGGGCAAGCGATGACGATCCGTCCGGGATTATAACATATACGCAGGCTGGCAGCCAGTTCGGGCTGGCCACTTTGTGGACAGCCCTTCTTACGTTTCCGCTTATGGCGGCGATGCAGGGGATGTCGGCTCGTATAGGCCTGGTGACCTGTCAGGGATTGTCAGGGACCCTGAAGCAGCATTATCCCCGTTGGGTGCTTTATTCGATGATCGCCTTTTGTTTTCCGGCGGTTATCATGAATATCGGGGCGGATATTCAGAGTATGGGGGCGGTGGCCAATCTGCTGATCCCGGCCGTTCCCGCTTTTTCCTTCAGTATCTTTTTTACAGGTCTGCTACTTTATATCATTATTCGTTATCCTTATCAGAAGATGGCGAATATGTTGAAGTGGTTGTGTCTGGGTTTATTATTATACCTGGTCGTACCCTTTCTGGTGCATCCCGACTGGAAGGCGGTGGCGCATAGCACCTTCCTTCCAAAGATGCATTTCGACAAGGACTTCCTGGAGATACTCGTTGCTATTCTGGGGACGACGATCTCTCCCTACTTGTTTTTCTGGCAGGCGACGATGGAGGTCGAA